>JBMNUL010000172.1:0-5385 GCA_050946255.1 Coriobacteriales bacterium
CAAGGAGAATCGATGCGGCGGTTTGAATGTAGATGTCTCCAATCGGGTGGCCCTTGGTGTCGTTGACGGTCTTGAGGTTGTTGATGTCGACAGAGCCCACCACCACCATTGGAACCTCGTCTGAGTTCATGTTGGCGGTGAGGTACTCCAGGCGCTTGTTCATGGCAGACCGATTCCCAAGACCCGTCAGGTCATCGCGAAGGGCCATCTTCCTATAGGATTCGGCTAAGGACGAATAGTAAATCCTCATCTTGAATTCGCGGACGTACTCGACTATCAGCAGGACGATCATGAATCCATAGGCAATTCGCACGTAACTTGCGCAATCGGATGCACTGTTTCCAAAGAAGTTGTAGCTCACGTAGTTGTAAACGGTGAATACCGCCAGCATTCCGAATCCTGCGATCAAATAGGGAAGGGATCCAAGTCCTTTTCTTATCCTGCTCAGGAAGTCCTTCAGAATGATTATGAAAACGGCAATCACCGTGAACCCGATGACGCCCATGATCAGCCAGGTGCAATCGTGATAGTCCCAGCCAAATGCAAAGTACACAATGTTGCAATATGCGAAGTCCACCAAGGTGAGTATTCCGACAATGCGCTTTATCTTTCCCAGAGGCTGTTCAACCCATCCGTCCATCATCGCCACGAGGAAATAGGGGAGGAAGACCAGGGGTGGATATGTCAATGCTCTCCAGAACGCTGAATTTCCCATGAACAGCAGCTCTATCATCGACTCCTCTAGAGACCACAGTCCAATTAGAAGCGATGCCACGCTGAAGGCAAAGAAGCTGCGGCCGATGGGTGTGTCCCTTCCAATGCCTGCGAAAGAGACGTAAAGCATGATGAAGCCCAGTGTGATGATGATAATGCTGATGATGAAGCCCGGGAGAAACTCATTTACCTCGTACTGGTAGAAAACTCCGGATTCGCCGACGAAAATGTCTGTTATTCCACCGGAATCTGGGTAGATGTTCTCGATGCGTAAAGTTATCGTTTCTCCAGCATAACTGGGGTCGAGAGCGATGCTGTGGTAATGCGAGCCCTCTGCCCTTCCCGCGTACCACGGTGGAGTGGGGTGGTAGGAATAGATGACCTCTCCATCTATAGAAACATCGAAATTGATGTTCGAGGATATGAACATCAATTGACTGCCGCTGCTAAGGGTATCGGGAACTGTCGACGTCAAGGTCATCTCGTGAATACGTTTCCCAGACATATATGTGGCGATTTTCTTCAAGTCGACGGTATCGCCGTAATCGTTCGTCCAGGAGTCGGAGAAATCCAGCAGCTCCTCATCGCTGAAAAGAGCGTCGTCGGATTCTGAGATTATGCTAGTTGGATTGCCGTAAAAGACTTCGAAAAAAATGCAGACGATTACAACTATTGAAATGTAGATAATAGACCTGGCGTTGAGCTTGTTAGATGTGTTGATTTCCTCAGACATGGTGGCGACGTTCTCCCAAGCTCAATTTTTGCATATAAATAATGCCTTAAATATTCATAAACATTAAATAGTATAAATCAGAACACATTCACATAATCAGTTCATTACACTTGGTTTAGAAAAATGAGCTGATAAGTACAAATTTTTCAGCTAGTGGGCTTTATTAATAGCTGTTGATTATCGGCAGTTGTGGACTTTTTGTATTTCCAGTTTGATATATTCAAAAAAATAAATTCCAATAGTATTCCTAAATAATTCAGAATCGGTGGATTACTTGCAAATTGAACCGTCCGATTTGGACTTGATAGCAGAAAACCAAATCGGTGACACAATTGCGAACTGGGGGCATCCGATATGTACTCGACGAAGCGGCCCCAGCAGGTTTCAGCAGCGGGTACTAGCATCCTCTTTGGGCTTGGCAGTTTTCTTCTTTAGCCTCTATATCGAGGCGGCGGCTCTCACTCCGGCAATCAGGTCTTCTTCGACCTTGCTCGACATGAGCATGTAATAGGTCGCGTGTGCCTTCTCGTCTGTGATCGGAACGGTGACCCTTCCCTCGATTTTGGTATAGCTTGCCAAGACGGTTGCGAACATCAGCGCATTGCTAGTGCGTGAGACTTCTGTGAATACAACTCTGTCGGATTGGCGGATGAAGTGCGAGTTGGGAAGGCATTCCTTGCAAATTTCCCACCAGAATCCGATGTCCGAGAATATGAGGAATTGGTTCCCATCGATGTCCTTGAAGCTCACCTCTTTGCGTTTGGACAGCGGGTTGTCCTCTCGAACATAGAGCAGCAGGCTTTCCTCCATAAACGGGAAGCATTCATATGATGGCAGATTGATTGGACGCAGCGATATCGCGATGTCCACGTCATTGTTGAAGATCGCGCGCTCGACTTGGTCTTGGCTCATCATCTTCGGGCCCACCATTATCCCAGGTCGTGTGTTTACCAAGGCCTCCGTTAATTTCCAAAGTGGTGCTGGGGCGCAAGTTCCGATACGAAATGACTTCTCTCTTCCATTCAAATCGTCGATTTCGCGCTTGAGGTTGTGCTCGGAGCGGAGAATCTCCTCCGCGTAATCTAGGACGATTTTCCCAGCTTCGTTTAGCTCCATGCTGTTCTTGGTTCGCTCGAACAGCTCACATCCTAGTTCTGTCTCCAGCTTTTTCATGGAACGGCTCAGCGTGGGCTGCGTATATCCCATCTCATCGGCTGCTGCGGACAGGGATCCCAACCGTGCTATCGATACCAGTTGTTTCAGACGCTCGGTCTCCATTTTGGCTCCTTACTAATGCTATGCAATTACTGCAAGCTGGATGGGGAGAAAAGAAATGTACTTTCGGAGTTTAAGAATAAACAATATACATGTATCGTATGCCAGATAATCGAAGGGAAAGGCAATGATTTACTTCAAGATGAACAATGGACTCGAAATTCCGGCTATTGGCTACGGAACTTTCATGATGAGCAGCGTTGAGGTGGAAAAGGCGCTTCCCTCAGCCATCGAGGTGGGCTACAGGCACATTGACACCGCGAATGCATATTTCAACGAAGTTGCAGTCGGAAAGGCGATTGCAGAATCTGGAATCGACAGAGGCGACTTCTTCGTGACGACCAAGCTCTTCCCACAGGACTACACAAAGGAACGCTGCATGGATGCTATAGACGCATCGCTTCGCCGTCTTGGGATGGACTACGTGGATCTCCTTTTGCTGCATCAGCCTTACGGCGCCTACACCGAGGCTTGGAAGGTCTTGGAGGAAGCCCAACGCAATGGAAAGGTCCGCTCCATTGGTCTCTCGAATTTCAACAAGGCCAAGTTCCAGCAGGTGCTCGATGTGGCAGACGTCGTACCCCAGGTCCTGCAGGTGGAGATCAATCCCCGCAACAATCAAAAGATGATGAAGGAATGGCTCTCTGACAAGGGTGTTGTCTTCGAGGGATGGTACCCGCTTGGTCATGGTGATAAGTCGCTGCTGAGCATCCCTATCATCGAAGAACTCTCAAGGAAATATGGGAAGAGCAGTGCTCAGATCATCTTGCGCTGGCATGTTCAGTCTGGAAACATCGTTTTCCCGAAGACGGGCAATCCGGCTCATATGAAGGAGAATCTGAACATCTTCGACTTCGAGCTAACCGACGGTGAAATGGACTCCATCAATGCGATTCCTCAGCAGCCTTATTACAAGGTTCCTGATGAGGCCCCTGCCTTCGTGCTCAACGAGAGCAATTTCGATATCCAAAAGTAATTTGCAGATGAAAATGCGCAGGATTTTCGGACTCTTTCCTCATATTTCCTAGCTTGAATCAGCAACTGAAGCCAGTTCGAAGCAGCAAGGAAATTCGGGTTGAAGCTGTAAAGAAAGCCAATTAGAAGTCACGACGGAAGGAAATCTCCGATGGAATATACAGAACTCTCCAATGGAATGAAGATGCCGATGCTGGGATTTGGCGTATATCAGATAGACGATGCCACTACGGAGCGATGTGTGGCAGATGCCCTCGATTGCGGGTACCGTCTAATTGACACCGCTCAGGCTTATGGAAACGAGCGTGGAGTAGGTGCTGCAATCGCAAGCAGTGGCGTATCCCGCGATGACATCTTCCTCGTAGACAAGGTTTGGGTCAGCAACTATGGGGATGGAAAGACCCTCGATTCCATCAAGAAATCGCTGGATTCACTTGGAATGGACCACATAGACCTGATGCTCTTGCACCAAGCTTACGGTGATTACTATGGGGCATGGCGCGACATGGAGAAGGCCCTTTCCGATGGGCTCGTGAAGGCAATAGGTGTTTCCAATTTCGACCCAATCCGCCTGATTGACATGTGCACGTTCTCGGATGTCAAGCCAGTCCTCAACCAAGTCGAGACCCATATTTTCTGGCAGCAGCACAAGGCCCATGAAAACATGAAGGAGCTTGGAGTGCAGCACATGGCCTGGGGTCCGTTTGCGGAGGGTTACAACGACTTCTTCCACAACCCAGTGCTCTCCAAGATCGGCGAGTCCCATGGCAAGAGCGTGGGGCAGGTTGCGCTTAGATACTTGATCGATCTGGGAGTAGTCGTGATTCCGAAGTCAACTCACAAAGAACGCATGCAGGAGAACATAGACGTCTTCGATTTCGATTTGACTGAAGAGGAGAAGAAGACGATTGCCGGTCTGGATGAGGACAGGTCCATCGTCTACGACCATACGGACACCAAGCTGATAGGCGGTTTGCTCAGCTTCATCAAATCCAGCATGTAGAGGCTTCTTCGCTTTGGAAGTCCAAGTTGCAAGTTTTTGAGGGGAGATTCTGATGAGGGTATTGCTGGTAAATGGAAGTCCACACGAGAACGGGTGCACTCATGAGGCCCTGCGAGTTGTTGGCGATGCTCTTGAGAAGGATGGCGTGGACACCGAGGAGTTTTGGATTCAGAACAAACCTATTGCAGGTTGCATAGGATGCTTGAAGTGCCGTGAGACCGGCAAGTGCGTTTTCCAAGACACGGTGGAGGATTTCCTGAACCTCGCAGAAGGGTTCGATGGTTTCGTGTTCGGGTCTCCCGTGCATTACGGCGGTATCACAGGCAACATGAAGTCCTTCATGGACAGGGCATTTTACTCCGCCCGCCCGCGAGACCCTGAGATGTTTCGGTTGAAGCCTGCCGCCGGTGTAGTCTCCGCGCGGAGGATGGGCACCACATCTGCTCTGGAGCAGATGGACAAGTACTTCGAGATCGAGCAAATGCCAATAGTCTCCTCGAGGTATTGGAATGCCGTCCATGGATATGTTGCTGAAGAGGTGCAAAGCGATGTCGAGGGCGTGCAGACGATGCAGGTTCTCGGGCAGAACATGGCATGGCTCCTCAAATGCATGAAAGCTGGTGAAGAAGCTGGCATCGAGAGGCCATCTCTTTACAAAAAGCGGGAGCAAACCAATTTCATCAGG
>JBMNUL010000173.1:0-5276 GCA_050946255.1 Coriobacteriales bacterium
GACCTACAACTTCACATTCCACAACAAGCATTTCCTGTGCACGGCGCGAAGGCTCGCGACAAAAGATGGCCGTGTGGAGCTGCTGCTGTCGCTCAAACCCGACACATCTTCAACAACAATTGGAAGCGACGGAGAAAAGACGCTCACAGAGCAAACGCAGCTGCCAATTCTAGAAGTCTACAACGAAATATTGGTACTGGACCGCGAGGCGAACACGGTCAAGATTGTCTACAGACACGACACCCGCTTCGACCAGTCTTTTTCCGGAACAGTGGACCAGGCCTATGCATTCGAGCGCATCGAGAGCTATGTTCACCCGGAATCACTTGAGCGGTTCCGTGCTTTCATCGACCCCGATACACTGGACAGCAGGTTCTCTCGCATGGAGGGGCACTATCTGTCCGATCCGTTCCAGATCAAGACGAAGAAGGGCGGCTACATCTGGCAGACCTTCATTCTCATCCCAGCCCTGGTGTCGGGCCACAAATCCGTGATGATCTGCATCAGAGACTCGAACATTGATGTCATACGCAGGGTCTCGGCACCTGGAGAGCTTATCTCGGACGACCAGCTCTGGAAGGCAATTTCCAACAGCAAGGACATAGGGTTGTTCTGGAAGGACAAGAACCAGCGCTTCCTCGGCATGAACGACACGATGATGAGCTACTACAACATCGATTCGGTCTCGAGCATCCTCGGGAAGAACAACGAGGAGGTCGGATTGTATCCAGACCCCAAGCCTCTAGAATCCGAAGAAGCTGCCGTGCTGAAAGATGGCAAGGAAGTGCGTGGCTTGAGTGGCACCTGCGTCGCCAGCGGACGCTTGCGTCCAATCGAGATGAACCTGGCTCCCGTGTATGACAACGGAACCATATCCGGCATTCTCGGCTACTCGATAAATGTCGATGGAAACTCCGATGATACCTCGAGCAATCTAGAGCTGTTGCAGACAGACGAGACCACCGGATGCCTCAACGCCCTGGGTCTTTTCAGCAACGGAAGCGCCTACTGCTCGCTCGCAAGGAACTCCGGCTCCGACGTTGTGCTGGTGGAATCGGAGATAGAGAACATCGGATATCTTGACAGGGTGTTCGGCCAAGAGCTCGTAAAGGACCTGGCCAAGAAAATCGCCACCGACCTGCAAAACGAGTTCGGCACTAACGGCGTCGTCGCACGCACGTCTCGCAACCGGTTCTGCGTCTGCACCAGCATTGCAAATTCCGATGAAGCTGAAAAAGTGTCAGATACCATTCAACAGATCATCGAGGCACCGCGAAATGTCGGTGCCGCGGACATGCAGCCGCATACCTTCATGGCACATGCGCTGTTTTCCGAAACCAAGAGCTTCGAGGATATGTACTCGCTGGTAGAACGCAGAATCGATGATGCGCGCGCCAACACTCAACGCGACAAGGACAGCGACTATGTTGCCAGCGTGACCACCAACGAGCTCATTCACATGATGCGCATGCTGGAGAAGACCTTTGACATAGTCAGAATCGTCAATCCAACAGCTTCCGAGGCCAGCGAGCTCAGCAAGAACAGCGACGAACTCGAAGTCCCCTATTGCTGCTACACCACATGGGACCGCACGGAGCCCTGCGTGAACTGCATCTCCGCCAAGGCGGTTTCCCGCCGAATGTCACAATCCAAGTACGAGCAATTCGATGGAAGTATCTTCTACATCGTCTCTCAACCGATATTGGTCGACGGCAAGATGATGGCTCTCGAGATCGGGTTTGCACTGCGCACGGATGCCGCAGGACCCGATTACAAGATTTCAAGAGTATTCAACATGAGCGAGGAAGAGGCCTCGAAGTACCGCGACGAGGCCACAAGGGCATACAACCGCCGATTCTACGACGAGGAACTCTCGTCGCTCATTGGGTCGAAGATCGCTCTCGTCGGAATCAATCGATTCGATGAGCTGAACGCCAAGTTTGGATTCCATGCGAGCGACACCGTGATGGAGAGCATAGTCAACACGCTCATGGGCCACACCCGCATCCGTGACCTGGTCATTCACTTCTCCAGCGACCAGGCTCTGGTCATCTTCGATTCAGCAATACCCTCCAACGTCTTTGCTGACCGATTGATATTGATTCGCCAGAGCATCGACAACACAAAGCTCGCAGACTATCCTGACATTCACCCCGATGTGACGATCAGCGCCGTGGACTCGGCTAGATATGTGTCAGACCTCGTGGCGAAAGCCGAGCAACAGCTCGACAAGGCACGCGAGACCGGCGAGAAGGTCGCGCTGTTCTCAGGGTCTCTCGTTCAGGAAAGTAACGAGGAGAAATAATTCGGGCGGGACTTGCAGAAGGCAATCGGCAAGGCGGTAGATGTCGCATGTGACCTTATGACATGACGACTGATGCAGCTGATACCCAGATCACAAGACAACTGAACTAGGGGCCGGACAGCATCCGGCCCCTGGCATCATCAGATGTGTGTGGGTCTTGAATGATATTGTAGGAGCAGAAGCATTATCCAGTCCTCGGCATCATCAGTCCTTGATGTATGGCGGGTTGTACGGGTATGGCGGAGCCGGAAGCATTATCCAACCCCCTCAATTTCATCAGCCCTTGATGCCGTACTGTTGCTTTGCGAACTCGATGAATTTCAAGTAGTTGCCGTCGATCTCCGCGCCCTTGCGAACGATGAGGTTGAAATGAGAGAGCAGCCCCTCCCCATCAATTGGAACGACCACCTGATCGCCCTCGGCAAGCGCCCCATAGAAATCGCCGCATGTGATCGTGATGTTATCGGTCACGTGGCTGTAGTGGTGCACGGAGTATGGGTCTCCCCCTCGAAAATCGATGTTCGGGTCGAAGCCAGCCCGGCGGCAAGCGCTGCAGAACTGGTAATAGATGCGGAACCTCTCGTCTGCTATTCCGATTTGCTGTCCCTTCAAATCTGATACGGTGATGCGCTTTCTCTTGGCAAGTGGATTGCTCTTGTTGATCATCGCGTATATCGGTTCCGAGATCAGAGTCCAGTAGTCGAAGACGGCTGGGTCATGTGGGCCGAACGTGAAACCGATATCTGCCATGCCGTGAAGTATGTAGCTCTCCCCAACCAGATCCGGGACCTCGATCGTGCGAATACTCACGTTCGGATTGGCTTTCTTGTAAGGCTCGATGATGTCGTCCGCGACCCTCTCATACCCGCCGTTGGAAAGAACGATCGTGAGCTCGATGTGGCCAGACTCCTCCTTGAAAAGCGCTATGCTCGCATCCATGCGCTCGAGGTCGCGCATCACCGAGCTCGCATGCAGCCTGACGCTGGATCCAGCTGGAGTGAGGCGAAGCTGGTTTCCCTTCCTGTATATGAGCTGGAGCCCAATTTCGTCTTCCAGTTTCTTGATGGATTTCCTGAGGGCCTGCTGTGAGATATAGAGGTGGTCGGCGGCTGTTGCATAGTTGAGGTCGTCGCAAATCTGGAGAAAATACTTCAATTGCTGAATTTCCACTTGTCAACCTCCGCTCGCTTTTCAATGCATTTTCGCGGATTTATGGCGCGCGATTTTCGCCTATTCAATTATCACACAACACTTCGGCACGAGAGAAAATTTAAAAAACACCAATCGGGGCCTGTTCAACAAGTCAGGCCGCAACTTGTCTTGGAACCCTGAAGCGCGACCAAACATAACCTGAAGTCAAAACGCCCAAATCTAGGAACGCTGTACACACGTACTGACGCATGGTCTCAGCATGTCCCGAAAAAATGGGGAGCAGAGATATCCCTGCTCCCCATTGGCAAGCGCCTGTTATCGACTGTCTCGAGAGAACCTGCAGCAGCATAGTCAGCGCTGAAAGAATCTCCCAAGTGATGAGTCGATCACCACAAGCCTGAAATTAGAACATGATCTGCAGCGGCATGCGGTTGGCCTCGATGTCGGCCTGCGTGCAGCCGAACTTCTCGCAGTTCCACTCATCGATGTACTTTGTGAGCTCCGCATAGGTCCCTGGATAGACGGAACCCGGGCCGCCCTGGGTGATGCAGGGGATATAGCCCGTGGTGGGGAACCCGTCGAGAGCGAGGTCTGCGGCCTTCTTGCAGTCCTCTGTGGTCCATCCGTCGAAGTCGACCTGCTTGTTGTCGATGTTGCCCATGAAGGTGATCTTGCCCTTGTACTTCTTGAGCAGCTCGTCGACCTTGTTGGTGCGCATGCAGCCCTGCCACACGTCGATGCCCATCTCGATCATGCCATCGACGAGGTTGGCGCAATAGCTGTCGCTGTGGTGCACGACGAACTCCACACCATGGTCGTGATAGTAGCCGTAAATCTGCTTGTAGGGCTCCACGAAGAAATCGGCCCACAGATCCGGGTCCATGAAGGAGTTGCGCTCGGTGCCCCAGTCGTCGTGGTGGAACAGCATGTCGGGATGCAGGCGGTCGCAGATCTTCTCTGCAAGCTCCATCTCCCAATCGGTGAGCATCTTGATGAGGTCGTGCATCTCATCCGGGTACTCCATGTAGTTGACCAGTGCCTCGGTCATGGAGCAGAAGTGGTGAGTCTGCTCGAAGAGGCCGGGCGCCACGAACACTGCCTTGTAGGAGAGATTTCCATCGACCTTGTCCATCATGTCCTGGCAGACGTTCCACAGCTCATCCGGAAGATCCAGTGAAGGAGGCGTCACATAGCTCTGCCACTCTTCAATGTCCTTGATTAGGATCTTGTCTGGAGCATGGTCCGGGAAGGGGCCGGGCACATGCGAAGGCCAGCTATTGTAGACTCCCCAGGCATTCTTGACGTCCAGCTCGCCCCTCTTGGGCGAAGGCGACGCCATGAAAGACGGGTTGATAACGAGCTGCATTGCCTCGTACTGGTTGACGAACCTATCCGGGTTGCCTCCCTTGATGCACTCTCTCATGTTCTCTTTAGCAGTTAGCATTTTATCCTCCTATGATTGAATGCCGCTAAAGTTAATTGCCCTATGAGTTTACCGCTACCCCAAGCTTGTTGGCAAAGCAAATGAAAAACTAATTAGATTCAAACGCAGGACAGCTCCTATACGAGGAAATACGTCCGGTTTTCTTCCAATCTGGCAATTTCATTTCTTGTTTACCGAATTGGCAGAAGCTAGCGGCTTTCGTGCGGACTACACCCGCAACCTTCTTGCGGGCCCCAAAGCCAACAGTCTTCTCTGGCGCCAGAATATCCAGCTTTCATGCAGGTCCCAAACCTACAGCCTTCCCCGAACGTCAAAGCCACGGCCTTCGTGTGGGCGTCAAATCCAAATCTTTCGACCCCATGCCAGAACCTAAAG
>JBMNUL010000174.1:0-5204 GCA_050946255.1 Coriobacteriales bacterium
AAAGCCCGTTTTTCCAACAATATTCGTTGGCCCTTCCAACCAGCACGGCAACCCCGGGTTTCCTCGAGTACTCGCATTTGTAGTAGAGCTCTGGGTCCACCATAACGACGACGTCCACTTTCTGGTCGCGGTCGTTTCCCATGCCCTCACCTGAGATGTGCACGAGCTTGTCGCCATTTGGGAGGTCAGGGATCTCCACTCCCTTCCCACCTTTAAGCGATTGCAGCGGTCGACATTGCAGCAAGTTGACTATGAAGTAACCATCGTCGGAGACGTTGACGGTGAATTCGATATCGACCGGATTCTGGTATGCATCTTGCAGGGAATGCATGATCCTCGACATCAGCGAAGTGAAATCCCTGTTCCCGGCAAGCCCCTCGCAAGATGCGAACAGCACCGGGTCTCTCCTACCGCGCTCGCGGAGGTTCTGCTCGGCCTCGTAATCGTGCTCGAACACCGCCCTTCTCCAGCTTTGCGGCATCGCAGGCTCAAGGTCGGTGCAGACCTTCTCGGCGAAAACGCGTTTCTCGAGGTCTATCACGTTGGCATAGTGCTGCGAGTACTTGTGCTTCTCCGCCCTCGTCTTGGCCGTGGTCGCAAGGGGCCTGTCAAGGCTGATGATCCTAGGGTAGTCGCTCTCGGTGCGGTCCACAGCCTTGGTTCCCAAGCCCATGACCAGCCTTATCATCCCGGCATCTGGATCCATGTCGGGCATCCAGCAGTAGGCGCTGTGGGAATACCCCACACCGGCGGCGGTGGGCATGTAAGACCCATCGGGCAACCGCGATCCGCTCACCCTCATGACGAGAAGGGCCATCTGCTCCTCATAGGCGTCGAGCCCGTTTTGCAGGCGGTACTCGAGCGCAGACCTGTTGAGTGCCGAGGCATATACGTGCCTGACCCCGTCCTCGAAGTCCTTCAGCCTCTCGTCCAGGATGCCGGTATTGACCCTGAACACGGAATCGTATTTCCCCGCGAACGCATTGCCGAAACCGTCCTCCAGAAAGCTGCTCGACCTGATGATGATCGGACATTGCCCGAAGTACTCCAGTATCCTGATGAACCTCTCGTGGATATCAGGCGGGAACGTCCCGTTTTCGATTCCCTCCTTGAGTTCCGGAGCCGCGCTGATGAACCCGTCCCCGCTCTGCTTGACCCTCAGGTCCCAGAGCCCGTTGTAGACGATATAGGTGTAGAAAACGTCGGTGCCCACGTAGAATGAATCATGTGGCTCGAAATAGGAGAGGTCGTCCGGCATGGCAGATTCGACGATTCTCTGAGCCACCAGCATCCCGCAGGTCTTCCCACCGACGTACCCGGTGCCAACCATCCTGTCCCTCACGGCGAAGTAATCCGCTGGCTTGAAGTAGCGCTTGACCAAAGACCGCATGTGGGGGTCGACGGTCATCATCATGTTGCACATCTTGGTGCAGGTTTCCTCTTTCAGAAGGCCCCTGCTGTAATCCTGCTTGGCCTCGAAGAAGAACCTGTCCCAAGCATCGATGTTCGACTCCTCGTTGGTGACGGAATTGCTGTCGAGCGACGCATAGTAGCGGCTCATTCCAACGCCATCGTTGATCACCGAGACACTGCCGGTTTCCAAATCGAACGCATGTGCCGAGAACATCGTCGGCGATTCGCGGTTCCATACTTTAATGGGTTTTATGTAGAGGAGGTTGTCCCCGGACGTGACATCGAGGAACAGTTGCGTTGTATTTTGGATCTTCTCAATGGCGGCAAACGAGTGCCTTCCCCTCAAGATCGGGAAATACGCAACAGTGTCCAGCTCGAACAGATAAGGGCAGGTGACCCTGAAGAAGTTCCCCATCATGAGGTCCGAAGACCACGCCACCTGCAGCTCGCTGAGGCAATCGAAAACGTAGAAGGCGTCCTTACCCTCGCGCTCGATGAGCCTGTGGACTGCCACCGTGAACGCCTCGAAACCCACGTTGGGGTTGAAATCGATCACCCTGACCCCGGGTTGTTCTTCCACAAGCGGAGGATGCTTGGCGAAGCGCACGTAGATCAAGTTGCGCTTGTCGGCAATCGCCTGTTTCACAAATGGCTCCGTGAAGTACCTGAATTCTTCGAGATTTGACAGGCGCCAGACCACGTTATCGCCAATTCTTATGTTGTCTAGAACGCCATCGAGGTCGTCTATTCCGCTCTTTACCCTGTCGAAAGCGGCCATGTCCATCGCCTTCTTCGAATTGGGGCAGCTGCTACCGGCTGGCGACGACATGAGAGTCCGGGGCGGTTGCATTTGGTGGCCTCATTTGGCCAGCAAACGCAGACGTGGCACACTCGATTCTCCATATATGTGACATGTCGCCAGGTCGGTGGGGCTTGAGGACAGCTTCCCATCTCCCACTGAAACGTTAACAAGGCAGAGGCAAAACCTCGCAAAATGTTACATGAAATTAATATTCGGGGAGAATCTGCGCACAACTCACCAGCATGCGAGCAGGGCCGGACATGGTCGATTCCCGTTCATTGGCACGATGGGCACCCGCTGGAATGCGAGCAAACCCGAGCTTGGACAAGTCCGCTCTAAAAAAACAGCGAAACCCCAAAAGCATGCTAATGGACCCGAGCTCCGGTCCTCTCAGCTTACAGCTGTTCCAGCTGATCCATCCACACCGCGACGCTTGCATCGCTCGGCATGCGGAGGTCGCCACGCGGGCTCACGGCGACCGAACCGACCTTCGGTCCATCGGGAAGACACGAGCGCTTGAACTGCTGGGCGAAGAACCTCCTGTAGAAGGTCTTCAGCCACTTCAGGATCGTGGGAGCATCGTAGTCCCCTTCAAACGACCTGATGGCAATCCTGTATATCTTCGCCGGCTCGTAACCTGCCCTCAACATGTAGTAGAGGAAGAAGTCGTGGAGCTCGTACGGACCCACGATGTCCTCGGTCTTCTGAGATATCTTCCCGTCTTCCGGCGGCAGGAGCTCGGGACTGACCGGGGTGTCCAGAACATCATCCAAGATTCCCGAGAGGGCATCGTCCCCACATGTCCTGGCGAAGTATCGAATCAGATGCCTGACCAGGGTCTTCGGAACCGAGGAGTTCACTGCATACATCGACATGTGGTCACCGTTGTAGGTTGCCCACCCGAGGGCCAGCTCTGAAAGATCTCCGGTTCCCACCACCAGACCGCTCTCCTGGTTTGCCAGGTCCATGAGAATCTGGGTACGCTCCCTGGCCTGGGCGTTCTCATACGCTACGTCGTGGGATTCGGTGGAATGGCCGATATCCGAGAGATGCTGTCTCACTGCATCCGCGATGCCGATCTCGCGAAGGGTCACTCCCAGGGACCTCGCGAGCGCACACGCGTTGTCGTAGGTGCGTCCCGTCGTACCGAACCCCGGCATCGTGACGGCTATAATCCCCTTCCTGTCGAGCCCGAGCATATCGAACGCCCTCGCCGCGACCAGAAGTGCCAACGTGGAATCGAGCCCTCCGGAAATGCCGATAACGGCGAATTTGCTTCCCGTGTGATCCAGGCGCTTGCGAAGTCCCAGGGCCTGGATATTCAATATCTCGTCGCAACGGGCATCTCGCGTCAGCTGGTCCGAGGGCACAAATGGATATTTGTCGAAATTCCTGGTCAGCTTCGTTTTCTCGAGCTCCAGGTCGAACGGGACAAAAATATAATCGCCGGCTGAATCAGAGTCTGGAGCGGGATATGTGCTCATCCTGGCACGCTCGGAGGCAATGCGGTCCACGTCTATCTCGCTGATCGCGGTTCCGTTCTCGAACCTCTTGGATTCCGAGAGTATGACCCCGTTTTCCGAGATGATGTTCTGACCGCCGAACACCAGGTCCGTCGTTGACTCTCCATAACCTGCAGATGCGTAGACATACGCGCAAACAGCTCCAGCCGATTGCGCCTTGACGATCATCCTGCGATATGAGTCCTTCCCGACCATCTCGTCGCTGGCGGATAAGTTGACTATGAGCGTGGCACCAGTCGTGGCATGCCTCGTGCTCGGCGGGCACGGGACCCAGAGGTCCTCGCAAATCTCAGCCCCCACCACGAGATTCGGCACCTGCCTGCATGTGAAGAGGATCTGGGATCCAAACGGGACCATCTCGCCTCTCCATTCCACAAGCCTTGCCACCTTCGGCCCGGGGGTGAAGTGCCTGCGCTCATAGAACTCGTTGTAGTTGGGGAGGTTGACCTTTGAGACGAACCCCAGCAGACGGCCATGATTCATCGCCGCCGCCACATTGTAGAGCTTGCCTCCGACCTCCAATGGGAGCCCCACGAAGATCAGAGCGTCGACATCTCGAGTGGAATCCACGATCATTCCAAGCTCGACCCTGGCCTCGTCGAGCAGCCTTCTCTGGAGGAAAAGATCGCTGCAGGTATATCCGGTAATGCAGAGCTCGGGGAACACCATGACCTTCACATGTTGCTCTGCCATCTCCCGCACGTGGTCCATGATGGATGCCGCATTGGCTCCGCAATCGGCAACAACGACCTCCGGTGTCGACGCCCCTATCTTGATAAAACCTTGCCTCATTGGAATTCCTCTCCAGATTGCGCCGTGCCAGTGCCGAAAAAGCGGTATGCCCACGCCAGTTCTCTAGAGCCGTGGCACAATCCGCCAGTCCAAAAAGTTCCAGAACCCGGGGCCGTGCCCTGCCTCTGCGCGAGGATCTCGACCAGCCGAGGAGCCAGCCAAAGGCCGGTCAGACAGCCTCTTCGAGGAGCTTTCTCATCTCATCGACCGAGAACTTGTACTTCTTCCCGCAAAAATGGCAGGCAAGTTCCACGTCCTCGCCCTCGTCTATCAGAGACTGCATCTCGTCCTTGCCAAGGCACAGAAGCACCTTCTCGACCCGCTCCCTATCGCAGTTGCAGTAGAACTCGGTTGGGATTGAATCGTTGATTTCCAGCCCCATGCCATCGAAAATCTGCTCGAGGATCTGCTCAGGAGTCATCCCTTTTTCCAGCATCCCCGTGACGGAGGAGATCTTGCCCAGATTTTTCTCGAGCATGTCGATGGTCTCATCGGGGCATCCCGGCATCAGCTGAACGATGAACCCGCCGGCCTGCCTCACGCTCTGATCGCGGTCCACCAGGACACCAAGGCCCACCGAGGAAGGAACCTGTTCGCTTGTGACGAAGTAGTTGGCGAGGTCGTCTCCGATCTCACCGGTGACCAGCTCGGACTGGCTGGACCAGGGCTCTCCA
>JBMNUL010000175.1:0-5090 GCA_050946255.1 Coriobacteriales bacterium
AGGAGCGATATGCGGCATCTTCGCACCTCTCGGATTCGGAGATTGGCAGTCCACGGTTGCCACGATCACTGGTCTGGTTGCAAAGGAGAACGTGGTATCAACCTGCGGGGTGCTCTTCGGAGTCGGTGCGGAGGCCACGGAGGAAACCACCGGTCTGCTCATTGCCTTCGGAGCTCATTACACGATGCTGTCTGCCTACTGCTTCATGGTGTTCAACCTGCTCTGCGCGCCTTGCTTCGCAGCCATTGGCGCAATGTCCCGCGAGATGAACAACGCCAAGTGGACCTGGGCCGCCATCGGTTACATGTGCGGGTTCTCCTACTGCGTGACCCTCATGATCTACCAGTTCGGCAGCTTGTTCACAGGCGGTGGGTTCACATTCGGAACGCTTGCCGCAATAATCGTGCTGGCGGGTTTCATCTACATGCTGGCACGCAAAGGATACTCTGGAAACGACGTCCGCAACGAGACCTCTGTGGAGGCTGCGGCTGCCGTGGAGTAGGTCTGGAAATTATCAACCGCCGGCGCTTTCGATGCGTTGTGGCAGATGCACAGGCGGGTTAGACAATGTAACTTGATTTTACAAACTGGCATTTGATTCGAAAATGCTGATTGGAAAGAGGTGCTTTCGATATGGTGGCGACGATAGTAATCGCCGGTCTCATTGCGGTGGCGTTTGTGGCAATCATAGTCAGCCAGATCCGCAAGCACAAAAAGGGCGGGAGCTCATGCTCCTGTGGCTGCGATTGCTGCAGCGAGAACTGCTCCACAATGGAGATAAAAGTTTCCAAAGATGACCTGAAGAAAATCGCACAACAATGACACTTCGCTGGCGATGGGCCATGTGATGCTGTCCTTAAAGTAAAATCCCCGTTTTTCTCCTCTCTCTCCTCATAGTGTCGTGCCCCGGTCTTGGATGTTCCAAGCTCCGGGGCACGGCCATTTCGTATAGGGGATTTGTTCCCCGGGGGTGAATCAAGGCGGTGCTCGCTAGAGCGATGCATTTGCAGGAGCTAGTGCCTTTTTGGATAGAGCGATGCATTTGCAGAAGCTAGTGCCTTCGTGTACCAAGCCTTCTAGCTTTTCGCGCCGGTGATTCCATTCACGATTCCGGAGACAATCGATATCACTATTGACGCGCACAACCCGCTCCAAAAGGACGCTATCGAGATTCCCGCCGAGAAGAACTCGTTTGAGATGTATGCCGCCAGGTAGAGCATCGCGGTGTTGATAACGAGGTAGAAGAGCCCGAGCGTGATGATCGTGATCGGCAACGTGAGCAATTTGACCAGGGGCTTCACGAAGATGTTGACCACACCGAGGACTGCGGCGAAGATTCCCACTCCTATCCATGGCTGCCATCCAGTTCCGGCAATGTCGATGCCGGGGAGAAGCCAGACGGCTATGACTATCGCTATGGCAATGGCGAGCCACCTTGCGAAGAGCTTCATCGAACGCCTCCAATGCAATTCTAATCAGGCCAATTATAGACAACAGGCGGGACCTGAGGTCCCGCCTTGTCCAACTACTTCATTCAGATAGCTTGATTGTTATTCAGTTTTGGCCTCGAGTTGCCGATGGCCCGATATCAGGGTGCCGTAGATTCGACCCCTGTGTTTGATACTAGCCAGCTATGCCCAGATGAAGTTCTCGGTACCGGCTCCCAGCTCGAAGTGGAATTTTACGATTCCCATGTCCACTTTGGTGAAGAAACCGCTTCCAGGAGAGCAGCTCACGACGTTTCCGTTACGGGAGAACTTGAACTTCTGCTGGTTGACGGCGGTGGGGGCGAGCAGCGCGCACTCGATTCCCTTCCTGTACCAATCTGGCATATCGGGGTCGGGGTCGCATACCTCTTCCACTTTCTTGACGTCATGCGAGACCCCACTGGTCGTTCCACGGCCGATTGCGATGATAAGCACCATCTTCTCGTCTGCGCCCACGCTAGCTGCACTAGAAGCGTGCTTCTTGTTGTATGTCAAACCGACCCAGCAGGTATTGAGCCCGAGCGTTTGCGCGAGGAGGACCAGCTGCTCGCCATAGTAGCCGACTTTCTCCTCCAGGTCCGGGGTATCTTTACCGGCCATGACGATTCCGTTGCGGACGTTCTTGAACTTGCCCCTGCGTGCCAAGAAGCTGTCGAACAACTCGGAGTCGTTGACGATGAATCTGATGTCCAAGCCGCCCTCGGCATTGCAACGGTCCACCTCTGCCTGGATTTTCCCCACTATCTCCTCATCGATTGGTCTCTCGATAAAGCTTCTGACCGAGTGCCTGCTCGGGACCGCCTCTAATAGCTCCTGCCTGTCCATGGTTGCTTCCTTTCTGAGAATCTGCCTTTGCAGTTTTCCTATTGATGCCCTTTCAATCCCATTTTCGGGTTATTCCATTTCAGAGCTGCCAAGTTTTGGCAACTTGGTCTGCGCCTTCTTCAGGCGGTCCATGCACTCTCCGACGTGCTCGAACAGCTTCTGCATCTCGGGCCAGCAGCCCTTGCGCGGGTCGATGTAGTAGAAGTTCATCGTGCCCTGCCTGTGCATGCTGATGAGCCCGGCGTCTCTTAGGAGCTTGAGGTGATGGGAGACCGCTGGTCGCGAAAGATGTGTCATCTCGGTGATCTGTGGGACGCGAAGTCCGGTGTCTCCGCATTCGAGGAGTGCGAGGAAGATCTTCTGGCGTGTTTCATCGCCAAGTGCCGTGAACACCCTGAGGTTTTCCCTGAACTCGTTGTAGAGCAGTTTTCTCGTGTTGAGGCACTCTTCGTTCTCGCTCATTTGCCTATTGCCTATCGTTCGTTGGTTTAAATGTTTGAACCATTGCAAAACCATTATGCACAAGTGTGGGGGAGATGTCCATTGTCCCTCGAGGGATTTTTGCAGCTGGCAGCCTTGATGCTTGAACGGGAGTTTCCGCAGAGTTGGTCCCTTGCTCAGGCTGGTCATCATGCAGGAAGCCCAGCAAAAAGAACGCCGCACCCCTTTCGAGGTACGGCGTCCGTTTTTCAAGTTCCAGCCGCTAGAGTGGGAGTCCTGGGTTTCCACCTGTATTACAGTGCGGCTCTCCTAGAGGTTGAGCTCGGTCCTGCTGATCAGGTCGTTCTGGGAATCCTCATAGACCTCCACGAAGTAGGCAGAGAAGCCTGCGATCCTCACGACGAGGTCGCGGTAGTTCTCCGGATGCTTCTGAGCGTCGCGCAGCGTGTCGGCAGAGACGATGTTGTTCTGCATCTCCATGCCGCCGAGGTCGAAGAAGTAGGTCTCCATCAGCTTGATCAGCTTGTCAACGCCCTCGTCGGTCTTGAGCGGCGCCGGGGTGAACTTCATGTTGAGCAGGATTCCGTTGGAGTACTTCTTGTGGTCGAAGCAAGTCACGGAGTTGAGGATTGCCGTTGGGCCGCTGGTGTCGCGTCCCTGCACTCCGGAGATCCCGTCGCTGAGAGGCGTTCCGCTGTAGCGTCCATCGGGGGATGCCCCTGTGAACTTTCCGAACACGACGTTCATCGTCACCGGGTAGTTGCCGGCTGCGTAGTGGTTGCCGCGCGGTCCGGACTGCTTGACCACGAGGTCGGCATAGGTGTCGGAGACGAACTTGCAGTACTTGTCGACCTCGGGAAGGCCGTTTCCATAGTGCGGGCAGTCCTTGATGATCGTGTCGTGAAGCACCTCGTAGCCCTTCCAGTCGGCGGCAAGCGCGTCGTAGAGCTCGCGGGTCGTGCACTTCTTGGTCTGGAAGCACATGTAGTCGATCGCCTCGAGGCTGTCGGTGACGTTGCCGAGGCCGATTCCGGACATTCCAGTGGAGTTGTACTTGGCACCGCCCCACATGACGTCCTTGCCCTTCTCCATGCACCCGGTCATGATCGCGGAGACCAGCGGCTGGGGCATCTCGCGCTTGGCCACTGTCTCGAACACGTTGACGATCTGACCGTACCACTGCACCCAGTACTCGAGCATCGTGGCGAAGGCATCCTTCACCTCGTCTATCGACTTCATGTCGTAGAGGTAGCCGGTGTGAGGTCCGAACTGCGTCTCGTTGTCCACGAGCGGGCCCTCGGTGCGGAGCATCTTGCCGTCGTTGATCGAGAGCAGGAAGATGTTGAGGAAGTTGGTGTAGGACGAGATCCCGAGGCCTCCGCAGGCGGGCCACTCCATTCCTCCCATCGAGGGCTCCACGCATCCGATGATGCAGTAGTTCCAGACGTCCTCGTCCTTTATGCCGCGCGACTTGAGCGCCGGGATGATCTGCTCGTCAGACTCGAAGGTGGGCACTCCGCCGTTGATCTTGTTGACCGCGATTGCGCATTCCCAAAGTTTATGCGGTGTGCCGGGATGCACGCGCAGCGACTGCACGGGGCTGTGCAGCTTCAGACGGCCCATTGCCTCCAGGCACAGGTAGGTCACGTGGTTGGTGGCGTCGTTTCCATCCTTGTCGATTCCTCCGACGGTGATCATCTGGCCCGAAGTGTAACCGGGGCTCGACTTGGACTGGCGAGCTCCCCAAACCTTGTTGCACTCGGCGATCTTGAGGTAGTAGAGGTCGATGAGCTCCTGTGCCTCCTCCAGGGTGATCTTGCCCTCGGCGAGGTCCTTCTCGCAGTAGTCGCCCAGAATCTGGTCAACGCGTCCGACGGAGGTTCCATGCATGTTGGCATCCATGAGGACGCAGACCTGGGTGAACCACAGAGCCTGCACGGCATCGCGGAAGTCGCGTGCAGGGTTCTCGATGATCCAGCCCATGACCTCGGACATCTTCGCGAGCTCGGCCTTGCGGGTGGGATCCTCGCACTCTGCGGCCATTTCGGCCAGCTTCTCGGAGTAGCGCTTTGCGAACGTGATGATTCCCTCGCAGACCAGAACCTCACCGCGGTAGAAGTTATACTGCTCGGCGCCGTCCATCGGCATTCCGTTGTTCTCTAGCTCGTACATCTTGGCCTCGGCCTCTTCCTTGATGGCCTTGAAGCCCTTGCGGAGCGCGATGTTGTAGTTGGGTGCGAAATGTCCTATCGGCTGCGGGCAGATGTCCTTTGCGGTGAAGTTCACGACTCCGTTCAAGGCCATCTTCTGATAGATCTCGGGGATATAGGGGTTGAC
>JBMNUL010000176.1:0-5040 GCA_050946255.1 Coriobacteriales bacterium
CCCGACGGGAAGCCCGCTCCGGACACATGGGGGACCGTGCGCATGTGGGTTCCGGGCGCACCGGGTCCGCATCCCTACATCACCGATGAGAACAAGGTGATAAAGGACATCGAGGACTGGGAGAACGAAGTCAAATTCCCAGACCTGGGCGGATACGATTGGACGGATGCGATCGCTCAGGCCGATGCCGTCGACCGCAAGTCTCGATTCGTCGGCGCCTTCATACCCACCGGGATATTCGAACGCACCCACTTCCTGATGGGAATGGAAGATGCCTTCTGCGCCTACTACGAGGAGCCGGAGGCTCTGCACGCCCTCCAGCGCAAGATCTGCGATTGGAAACTGGACTACATCGATGAATGGTGCAGGCACATCCAGCCGGATATCGTGTTCTACCACGACGATTGGGGCAGCAAGAAGAACACATTCATATCCCCGGAGATGTGGAGGGAGTTCATCAAGCCGCTGCAGCGCGAGATATCGGAGGAGTTCCACAACAGGGGAATAATCTACATGCACCATTCCGACTGCTACACCCAGCCGCTCTGCCCGGATATGGTGGAGATCGGGGTCCAGATCTGGCAGGGCGCAATCCCGCAGAACGACATCGTCCAGATTCAGAAGGACACCAACGGCCAGCTAGCTATGGTCGGGGGAATCGATGGACCGGCAATCGACGTAGAGGGAATGCCCGAGGAGAGGATCCGAGGCGAGGTCAGAAGGGCATTCGACGAGTATTGCCCTGGCGGCAAGTTCTTCCCGTCAATTGCCAACGGATGCTGCTTCATTAAGCGCAACAACGACATCTATCTGGACGAGCTCGAGAAGTACGGAAGGATTTACGCCCAGGAGCACCCGGTGGCATAAATGTTCATGGGAACGGGCCGCCGTACCAAGCGCGAGTCCCGTGAAGAATCGATGCTAGATAAAAACTCCGCGGGAACTCGGCGCCAAGTGGGAGTCCCCGCGGAGGATTGTTAAAGATGCAAACCGCTTCTAAGGCTATGCTGCGTTGATCTTTTCAACTATCGCATCTGCCACAGCACTTGCCACATCGCTCAGCTTGGCGCTCGAGGAGCTATCTGAGCTGGAGGAGTCGCCGAACACGGTGCTCGTGCCGAAGTAGCTGTCGAAATCCGCGCGGTCTATGCTCGCTGTTTGGACCTCGTTTGCACTGCTCGTCGTGACGGTGGTGCCATAGGAGCCCTTGACCGTTATCGTGACGCTCGAGCTTCCATCGACGAGCGTGTTTCCAGACTCGTCCACGACCTTTACCGTGTTCCCAGAGGAATCCACGACCTTGCCGCCGCTCTCGACGTTGAGGTTGTAGACGGTGGAGTCGCCGGAGACGACCCAGGTCGAGGTAGAGTCCACGTTCACTGACAGATTGTCGTCGACGGTAGAAGCGGAGCTGGAGCTGTTCTCCGTGATCGTCGCTGCACCAGTCCAGGAGCTTCCATCGAGGAGGTAAACGTCCACGGAGCTGATCGTGTCAGCCGAGATGTCCCCGGACATCGTCTCGCCGATTCCAGTGAACGTCACGTCCGCGCCATTCGAGCCAGCAGAACCCCAATTGTTGGAGTCGTTGCCCTCGGCTGTCAGAAGTGCGGCAGAACTGGAGTCGAAGTCGAGCGTGGTGTTCTGCAGAACCACATTAGCCGTCGTGTTGGTGAGGTAGAACATCGAGCCGGATGTGATCGAGCTGGAGAGAGTGGAGTCAACGGCCTGGAACAAAGCTGCCTCTCCACTTGAGGTGTCGGCGTCTCCCGAAGTCGACTGGTAGATT
This sequence comes from Coriobacteriales bacterium, assembly GCA_050946255.1. Taxonomy (GTDB): domain Bacteria; phylum Actinomycetota; class Coriobacteriia; order Coriobacteriales; family CADBOM01; genus JBMNUL01. The sequence goes on from JBMNUL010000176.1 coordinate 1,787, forward strand.
ATGATGCCGTTTGCAATCGGATCGGAACCGGTCTTGTCGGTGTTCGTAGAAGTGAGGGTGGAGTCGTAGATCTTAATCGTGTTGAGACCCTCCATACCGGCTATCTGGGAACCAGTGGCCTTGCCCGTCACATTGCTGACCTCGATAACACCAGTAGAGTAGATGATCGGCGATCCATCGCCCTCTGATACGAGCTGCGAATTGGCGACCGAGATGTTGCCGCCTCCCCTGTCGGTTGCGAGCGTGGCGCTGTGATCGCCCTTCGTGTTGATATCCATGTTGTTGGCCACTATCGTTCCGCCGTAGGTTGCATCAAGTCCCCTGGAGTTGTCGGACGTGGTGGAGACGGTCGAGTCGTTTGCGTAGACTGTTCCGGAGTCTGTTGCGAAGATTCCGTTGGACCCTTCGGACGTGGCGCTGATCGCAGTGTCGGAGATGTAGACCATGGTGCTGTCCCCAACGGCGAGGACAACCGAGTTCACGCCATAGAAATTGCAGCTGTCGGAATCAGATGAATCTCCAGACTTGGCAACAGTGGAACTGGTGATGGTTGCCGTGCCGCCGTTTTCGGCGAGCACTGCGTTGGTGTTGGAATCAGAGGCACTGATGTTCTGGGAATCTGCGGTGTTCTCCTCACCATCGGCCGTGAAGGTTCCGGAGTAGCTTCCCGAGTAATCATAGGTGGTCGTGTTGGCCCCTCCGCCACCGCCAGCTCCTCCCTGGGCATCCGGCGGAGTGCCTCCCCCTCCTTGGCTGTCGGCCGCCAACGCCATAGCAGGCACGCTGCATGTGAAGAGGGCGACGGAGGCCACAACGCAAACGAGTTTCCTCCCGATCCCGTTCCGATGTTTGCTGAACTCTGATTTTCTGCTTCCCGTATCCACTTTTTGATATCTCCTCTCATGGAGAGCACAGGTTATTTCCTTTTTCAGGTTCAATTACAAAGCCCACAACTTAAGTTTTCCTGAAAACCTGAAAGAAAATCTTCCAAAACCTGAAAGAAATATTCTGGAGCGGTCTCCCACGAGCGAAATAATGCGATATACGGAGTTTCCGGAACAGCTCGCCAGGGGAAAATCAGTGAGATCTTCGTAGTTTCTGGAGCAGCCCACCACGGAAATAAAGCGATGCTCGAGGTGTCAAATTGGCCCACCACGGGAAAATCTTGCAAAATACAAGGTTTCCCAAGCGGCACACCACGAGAAAATCGAACGGAGACCCGAAATTCCCGAATCGTTTAATCCTCCGCTGAATTTCTCACCGTGATCAGCTCGGCCACAATGCTGATGGCGATCTCAGCCGGAAGCTGCGTGCCCTTGAAAAGCCCAATGGGAGCATGGACGGTCCTGATGAGCGATGGATCGATTCCGGCATTCTCAGCCATCTCGTAGTTCATCTTGACCTTCTCGGGATGCCCCATCATACCGACGTAACTGGGATTGGTCTTGAGTACGCGAATCAGGGTCTGCGGGTCATGGGCATGGCTCCGCGTGACTATCACGACGTAGTCGTCTTTGGCTATCGGCACTTCGTCCAGCTTCTCGAAGTCAATCTGGCAGAGCTCGCCGCGTGGGAACCTCTCCCTGTTCAAGAAGCCCAGATCGTCGTCGAACACGGTTACATCGAAATCACAGTCGATCGCATAGCTGGAAATGAAACGGCTGACGTCCCCGGCACCGAAAACCAAGACGCGAATCTTCGAGTAAAGGGGCATCGATATCCAGCTGACCCCAGAGAACTGGTCTGTGTGCATCGAGGGCCCGCAGGTGACGTCATCCATTTGGAATACATCACGCTTGCTGTATTCACGCGAGAACATCACGTCCCCTCGGTTAGGCCCGTGGAAGAAGACTCCGGGAAGGGCGTCGGCGCTGGCATCTGGAAACTTGAACCCACTCTCGTCCTCGAAGGCGCGCATGCAAGCATCGGGGTCGGTAACGATCTTGAATCCAAGCCAGGCATGCTCCCCGCTCTTCACAGCCTCTAGTGCCCTCTCAAAAGTTGGAATGTCCTTCTCGCTCAAGCTTTCGAGCACCGGGCCGAGGTCTTCCGTCGACACCCTTGGATTGTCAGCCAGCTTGGACTCGGAGAAACATGGCAGTTCCTCCTGGGTAACATCCGGCGCGTTTCCGGCTTTCAGCGATTCGATGATCTTGCCAAGCGTGTCTTCGAGCATTTGGGCACCCCTTTGTCCTGGAAAAGCCAACGGCGGGAGACTTTTTCTCCCGCCGTTATTCTATACGTTGCAGATTACTCCGTGGCGCTTGATGGCCCACAGTTCCGCCCACAAGTCGCAAAGCCTTGCGGATGCGGAGAACCTAAAGTTCAGGCGAGCCCTGCTTTCAACATTCCCTGGAGATGCGGGAGCCCGTGGAACTCGGGAGCTACACCAACCAGTTCTCGATGTCGGGTCCCTCATCTGCGTGGAACGTGCGCCCGAAAGCCTCCGGGTACTGCTTTGCCAGCTCCGCAGGGTCGACCTTCTCAACGGAAACCAGATAGCCCGAGGTAACCTCGCCAGCGCAATTCTGAGAGGTCGTCTCCTTCGGGGCGATGAGGTTGTTGGCACCGCCGCGGTCCGAGACGCCATACTCTATGGTGTCAACGCGGGCACCGTGATCCTGCAGCACTGCACCGGGCATGATGCGCTCGGTGATGTAGACGCCTCCGAGGACCCATCCACGGTCGTTGGCGATCTTCACGACGTCGCCGTTCTCCACACCGAGCTGAACGGCATCTGTTGGATTGACCCAAACCGGCTCGTAGGCATATCCATCCGGGCCGATGACCTTGCAGGTCTCGATCTCTCGGAACCAGGAGTTGTCATCGAAGTTGGCGTGCACGCGCCAACGCGGGTGGTTGGAGACCAACAGGAACGGGTACTTCTTGGCCTTCTCGCTCTCGCGGTACTCGTGGAAGCGGTCGCTGTCGGCGATGTAATGGGGATAGGGCCTGCGCTCCTTGTCGTCGGGGAAGTGCTCTGCCAGGCGCGTGGAGTAGATCTCGATCTTGCCGGTTGGAGTCGGAAGCGGATTGGCCTCGGGGTCGATGTAGAAATCGTAGAAGCCGGCGTGATCTTCCTTCCAATCCTTGGCATGTGGTATCGAGGTGTACCCGGCTTTCATGAAGTCCTCGTAGGAGCGGTATTTCTCAGCGCGGGAGCCCTTGTAGGTGAGCCTGATGCTGTTCTCCTCGTTGCGTCCCTCGGTGTAGCGCTCGTAGAGGTTGGCATAGTTCTCCTCGTCGCCGTAGAG
>JBMNUL010000177.1:0-5022 GCA_050946255.1 Coriobacteriales bacterium
TCCGGCTCCGCGAAGGTGTCCAAGCGGGTCGTGTCCGCCAACAAGGGCAACATCGTGCAGGGCTACATAATCGGCGGGAAGGGGAGCGTCCCGGAGAGCGTCGAGAACGTCCTCAACAAGTCCATGGGCTGAGGGCTTGGAAAATATAGCGACCATTCTGGCCGTTCCACCCCTCCTTTTCTGTGCGGGCGGCCAGTAGGAAATTCAGGTTATCGGGCTTTCGGCTATCTGCAACTAGCCGGAAATCGAAGAAAGGGGTATTAGATGAAGAGAATGAGAGGAAAGTTGCACCCGCGGCAAATTGCTGTTTACCGTGGGGAATCGAGCTCCAGTCCACATCGAGGGGGTGCATTCGCAGAAGCTGGGATCAAACCTGCGAAAGCAGTGGCCAACTTGCTTTTCGCGTTGGTCTTCGCACTGGGTTTGACGGCGACGATTCCTAGTGAGTCGTTTGCCGATGACGAGACCCCCAGCGCTGAGAACAACTGGGCTGGAACCTCGTATTATCAGGGGTTCCAAGGTGCATCCACCTATGTTCCCAACTCTTCCAGGGCGCCAATCGAGACCTATGGGTTCTGGCTCGATGACCCAGATGGCGGCTACATCGACGACGTTGTGGTCACAGACACCAGCAAGTACGTCCAGGAGGTCATGGATGTGAGCCAGCTCAACAGCGGCCTCACCGGTGACGACCTCTGGAATGCGCTCAACGTCTCTCCTGCCTACTACTACAACATCATCACCGAGCCCTATGACGCTACTGGCGAGATCATCTTCCAGTGGGAGCGTCAGGGACCTGGAGGCAACTGGGGCAGTTACGCCAACATGGGCAAGTACGTCCAGATCTACAGCGGTCTTGGAGAGGATGGTCTCGGAGACCCCGACAAGCTCGTTGCAACATGCACTGAGGACCAGTTCACCGTCGACAGCTCGCTGGCCATGCACTACTCCAGTTGGGTTTGTGGTTTCCGCTGGACCATTCCGGCCAATACGCTCGAGCCCGACACAACCTACTATCTGATCCTCGAGAAGGGGAGCTCCACCGGAAATGGCGACACGCTGGGAAGGACCTTCAACGGCAACATCGTCTTCGAGTTCACGACCGACACTAGCCAGCAGCCCGTGCAGCTTCCCGAGGGCGACATCGTCAGCCCCTACTATGGCAAGCAGGGCACCACGGCCGTGGTCGACCTCAATGAGCCGGACGCCTCCGGCATCACCACGAACATCACGGTTTCTCGCAACAACAACTGCTACTACAACGAGATCTCCACGAAGCTCGACGCCGATAGCACCAATTTCACGTTCACGATGTCAGGGTCTCAATCTCAGCATTTCACTGAGACAGGTGCCCAATCATATTGCTATCCCAACATCCACATTTACGATTCCGATGGGGTGACAATCGCAGATGGAGAGGCCACGTTAGATTCGGACAGCATTGTGGCCAGTTGGACAAGCGGTGATGACTCCGACATGTCGTTCGTGTTCACGGAAAGGCTGTCCCCAACGTACATGACCGTGAACTCGGGAGTTCTCGAGCCAGGGCAGGATTACTACCTGGTCTTCGAATCCAACTGCGGAGTCTCGTCGGGCTCCACGCTCACCAAGCCGGTGATCTTCAAGTTCTCGACCCAGACTGATACCACGGCACTTTCCGAGGCAATCACCAACGCCCAGTCTGCTATGGAGGGCGTGAATGTCGGCGCCACCGGCAAGGGTCTGTCAGAGGGCGACAAATATGCCAACACAGTGGCTTTCGAAGCCATCGAGAACGACCTTGCCACGGCTCAGTCGACGCTAGACAACGCCGATTCGACGCAGGATGAGATCGACGCTGCCGCATCTGCGCTCCAGGCGACAACCGAGTCGTTTACCTCTCAGGTAAAGACGGTTGGCAGCGATGAAGTCGTGTCCAGCCAATGGAAGCGGCTATCTGGGTCCGACAGGTACAACACCTCCGCCGAGGTAACTGGAGAGCAGTGGGCAGAGGATAGTTTCGATACCGTTGTGCTTACCACCGGTGAGAACTTCCCAGATGCCCTCTCCGCAAGCGCTTTGGCCGGATTGGAAGATGCGCCCCTGATGATCACCACGAGCGACAGCATCTCAATTCCCGTGCTCTTCAAGATCGCCAAGCTCGCTTCAGACGATGGATGCGAGGTCATCATCGTTGGCGGCGAGTCTGCGGTCTCTGAGCACGTTGCCAAGCAGGTTGACTCGATCAAGGGAGTCACAGTGACCCGCGTCTCCGGTTCCACAAGGTTCGATACTGCCAACAGTGTCTATACCAAGGGAGCCGAGGACGGCAGCTGGGGTTCATCCGCGATAGTGGTCTCAGGCGATAATTACGCAGATGCCCTGTCAGCGAGCTCCTATGCATATGCGGACAATGCGCCAATATTCCTTGCACATAACGGCGAGCTCGATTCCGATTCCGTCTCTGCTATCCAGAACGGAGGATTCGACAACGTTGTGATCGTAGGTGGATCGTCTGCCGTCGACGCCGATTCTGTTGAAGAGGCGATTGGCGATGACAGCATCAGCTACACGGTGATTGCAGGGTCGAACCGCTACGAGACCTCCCAGATGTTCATGCAGTGGGCTTGCGGAGACCAGGTCGAGGGAATCGATAAGGCACCTGATATCGCTCTCTCGTACTCGAATACCGTGGTTGCCTCTGGAGAGGGATTTGCGGATGCACTCTCTGCAGTCAGCATCGCCGGTCCGAACAATGCTCCCGTTCTGCTGGTATCCGAGGATTCTTCGGACGTCACCTCTGATGCCCTCAGCGACCTCGGGGCAATAGAGCAGGGCTACATCGTTGGAGGCGAGGCTGCTGTTCCAGCAACTATAGAAGACTCGCTAAACGCGATACTCGAGCAATAGTCGCCAGCTGATTTTGGTAAACCGCCTGGCCGGGTTGTTCCCAGTCAGGCTATGCAAGGAAAGGAGAAACAAGTGGACAATATTAAAAGAGCCACTGACAAGACGTCGAGGCTCAAGTCCGTCATGATATGCCTGCTGGCGGCCTTGATGATCTCGCTTGGGGTGCCGATAGTCCAGCCCCAGACTGCCTTCGGATTGGATGGCCCGTCGACTGATGCCTACAACGCAGACACTGCAACGGGCGACACCGATGACCCATACAGGATCCTGATCGCTCAGAGCAGCGATACCGACTTCTCGCAATACACTAGGCCCTCTGCCTTCTGGAGCGGGACAGGGCAGAACACTGCCAGTGGAAACTCCGAGTTCACGCCCTTCGCCGTTGTGTTCGAGCAGCGCGACGGCAACACCACCGACGGCACTCTCGTGAGCTCCATGACCTTTGACATGCACGATGGATGCGGGAGAAACACTGGGGTTGCCACTCTTGGTCCAGTGCTGACTGACAGCACCGGCAGCGCCGCAACAGTGTGGGCAGGCCTCGGCGCAAGCTCTCAGTCCTCATGGACATACGCTTTCAGGCTTGCGCCATATTCCAAGCTCGACACATCCACAGGATCGCTCCGCATCGCATTCGGTTGGCATGGGTGCTTCGGAACGTACTTTGACGACTGGTCCTATACTTTCGATGCCGTGACGGCCACTGCCGATTTGGACTCTGACTATCAGATCCATGCAGGCGACACGATCACGCTCACCTACTATGGTGGCTACGATGTCACCCAGACCTCGCGTGGGACCAGCTACTCCTATGACATCGACAGCACCTCTACCGTCAACACTTACGGCAGCTACGAGGTCTTGGGAGACCCGACTGGGGTTTCCTATACCGCAGTGGTCGACGATGACGGTTATGCAACCTTCAGCGGCGACAACTCGATCGACTATGGCGGGAATTACACCGTCACGATCACCCAGCGTGCCGGCGAGGACTACGACTCGACCAACGGCCAGGGTACGGGAAGCGCAAAGCTGATCGTGTCCGGCTTCGATTCAATCAAATACATCCCCGACACGACTTACGAGAACTACATCGAGGACGACATCGACTCGACGCAGGACCTCACCTTCACGGCCAGCATCACCGGCCCGGGAATGAACTGGGGATCTAGCAGGTATCCCGGAGGTTCTGTTGACAGTTGGCTCTCAACCTATGTGTATCCCAATGTCACGATTGTCGATTCCGGTGATAACGTCGTTGCATCGAACAGTCTGGGCAATCTGAGTTGCACTTCCTATGATGAGACCCGTCCGTGCACCAGCATGACGTTCACCGTCACCGCAGGTGCCCTCTCGGCAGGGCAAACCTACAAGATCAAGTTCGGCTCTGCTCTCTGCGGCCCCAATACCAGCACCACGCTTGGCTCTGACATTACCTTCGAGTTCACCACCCTTGGCGAGGACGAAGTCAACAGGACTGCCCTGAAGAAGCTGATCTCAACTGTCAACAGCGAGATCTCAAATGTGAGCACCAGCACCGACGGCTCCGATGTCTCGACTACAGCTAAATGGGTCACCTCCGATCAGATGACCACTATCACCGATGCCGTTGCCGCCGCGCAGGCAGTCGTGGACGACTCCACTGCAACTCAGGAGACGGTGGATGCTGCCGTCACGACGCTTCAGACGGCCTATGACACTTTCGTGTCTCAAGAGCAGGCAGGAACGTTGAACGCCGTGGTCGAGAGCTGGAACATCGGAAGCCCGACTGAGACCGACGTCGTGGCAACGCTTTACGAGGATGGCACGCTCGCGATCACGGGCACTGGCGATGCGAAGTCCTATTCTGTTTACGGAAACGAGGAGAACGCGCCTTGGGCCTCCTATCGTTCGAGCATCAAGACCGTTACCTTCGACGATACCGTGGCACCCACTTCGCTCAACGGGTACTTCTACAATTGCACCAACCTCACCACGGTCGAGAACATCCCGAGTTCGGTCACGAGCATGGAGTACACTTTCCAGAGCTGCACTTCGCTCGTAGATGCCCCCACGCTCCCAGATAGCGTGACCGACCTGCAGTACACGTTCGAATACTGCAGCTCCCTCAAGAACGTCAGTTCGATTCCGTCT
>JBMNUL010000178.1:0-4957 GCA_050946255.1 Coriobacteriales bacterium
CCCGTCTTATTAACCAAATCTATATTGAACTCCCATTGTGGGCTGGGGGTTCTCCCACTTGCGCACGATGGTGTTGCCGCAGGCTATCCTGCACGTCCCGCACTCCAGACATCCCGCGAAGTCGAACGTGCAGCGACCCTCCTCGTCGATTTTGTAGAGTCCAGCAGGGCATACGCGCACCAGCTTCCTGAACTCCTCGATGTCCGGGTCCTCGACGATTTCGATGTGGGGGTTGCCCTCGTCCACGTTGTACTTGTTGACGGAGATGGCCTCGTCAACGTTGACGGTGATCTTGTAGATCTCGCTCATAACGACTTCAGAGCTCCTTTCACCTGCCTGTAGAGGCTCATGACGCCACGTTTCTTGATGATGGGTTTCATGCGGTCCTTGAGGTGCTGTTGTGGCTTCCCGTCCACCACGAACATCGAATCGAGAAGTTCGCGGGCCATCTTTGGATAGTCGGTGAACATCTGGTTCCAGCCCTCCATTGTCGAGGGCCAGCCCCGGAAAGTCTGCAGGTCCTGCAGGACGAAGGAACTTTCGAGCATGGCCCTGTATGCTGCGAGTCCCGATGCGGAGACATCCCCGGCGTCGATAGCCGCACAGGCAGAAGCAGCTGCCATCTGTCCAGAGGCTATCGCCAGATCCATCCCGCGCACCTGATAGCCGAGGTTCATGCAGAGCATTGCGGCATCTCCTGTGACCAGTGCCCCGTCGAACACGACTTCGGGCACCATGTCATAGCCTCCCTCGGGAACCATGTGTCCGGAGTGCTCGACCATCTTCGCGCCCTCGATTATCGGGGCCACTGCAGGGTGTGACTTGAAGTCCTCGAGCATCTGGTAAACCGGCACGGGGTTGGAGGCGTCTGCGGCAGACGAAATCGTCGCCACGATGCCGAGCGATATCGTCTCCTTGTTGGTGTAGAGGAAACCTCCGCCGACACGGCCCTTGGTGCAGTCGCCGACGAAGAGCATCGCAGCGCCCTCTCCGGGTTTGCAGAGGAACCTCTGCTCGATTTGCTCGGAAGACAGTTCGAACAGCTCTTTTACTCCGACTGCCATCTGGTTCTGCCTTGGCCTGGGATTTCCCAGGCACCTCTCTGATAGGAGCGAGTTTACACCCTCTGCCAGGATCACAACGTGCGAGGTCAGCTCATCCTCTCCTGCTCTGATGCCGATAACGGCTCCACTCTCGTCCTTGATCAGCTCTTCCACGGGGATCCCGCATATGTACTCGGCTCCGGCATCTTCGGCCTTCGAGGCGAGCCACTGGTCGAAGTCCGCCCGTAGAACGCTGTAGGATTCGTTCTCCGGGGCGGTGAGCTCCGGGCTTGTGAAGTCCAGCACTGTCTGTGACTCCGGGTCGAGCATCGCGATTCTCTCGTGCGATATCTTCCGCTCCAACGGGGCCTCGTTTTCGAATCCTGGGAATACCTTCCTGAGCGAGTGGGTGTAGATCCTCCCGCCGGTCATGTTCTTGGATCCCGCGTAGTCTCCGCGTTCCACGACGAGGACGCTCTTCCCAGCAGTTGCCGCGACGTAGGCGGCGACTGAGCCGGCGCATCCGGACCCCACGACTATGATGTCGAAATCGCGCTCTTCCATATCCATCTCCTTCTCTGCTGTTCAGATGCCCTCGCCGCTCGGATTGCCTGATGCCTCCCGGTGCCGGGCTGCCAGAGGAGGCATCGTGCCTGGTACGGGCCGGGCACTCAGAGCTTGCTACTTTCCGCAGGACTCTATTAGGGCTGGGATAACCTCATACAGGTCTCCGACAACTCCGTAGTCGGCATTTTTGAATATCGGCGCCTTGGAATCCGTGTCTATTGCCATAACGGTGTCAACATCCCTGATTCCGTAAGTGTGTTGCACTTGCCCCGATACTCCAACCGAGAGGTAGAGCTTTGATTCGAGGATTGCCCCCGTGATTCCGACGTACCTTTCTTCAGGAAGCCACTTGCGCTCTTCTGCGATGCTGCGCGTGCAGGCGATTTCCGCATTCAATGACTTTGCGAGCTCTTCTATGAGCTTCATGTCCTCTTGCTTCTTCACTCCCAGGCCAACGCAGACGACGCGCTCCGCCTTGCCAAGGTCGACGCTGCCGGTTTCCTTTGGAGACGTGCTCACCAGTTCTATTGACGCGCAAGGTTCCACAGCCAGTTCCTCGATTTCGACATTTCCAGATGCTGGTTCGCGTTTTCCCGTTGAAACGCTTGCCACGCAGGGGAGAGGCAGCTCATCAGTCTCAACTACCATGCCCCCATAGGTGGCATGGTCGACTCTCAGAGTTTCTCCCTCGAGCTCGACTATTTGTGCGTCAGTTGCCATTGCGCAATCCAGGTAGCCAGCGATTCCCGCGGCAACGGTATGGTCGGCTACCCCGGTCCCCGCAAGAACGATTTCTGGGTTTTCAGTCTTGAGAAAATCAGATATTGCCCTTATGTAGCTCTCGGGAACTGGGTTGTTCCCTGATAGATGAACCAGCCTGTCGGCTCCGGTGTTGGTGTATTCGGAAGGGTCTTCGCAGGTGACGATCACAGTTGAGGGCTTGCCCCAGTCCTTTGCATATGCCACGAGCTCGGCGGCCTTGTCAGGCTCGTTTGCAATTATGTAGATACCCGGCATCACAGTACACCTTCCTTCTTCATTGCATCGAGGAGGAAGGCTGCGGCTTCGTTTGCGCCCTCTCCATCGAACATGACGTTCTTCCTGCTTGCAACGTAGCCCTGCTGACCTATCTTCTTCGAGCTCCTCCCGTCATCTGATACCGCCTCATTGCACTCGTATTCGAAGACGGGCTTCTTCTTTGCAGCCAGAACCGCCTTCATACCAGGAAGTGGAGGCTGGTTGATTGATGGGAGCACGGAGATAACCGCGGGGAGCGTCACGGCCACTTCATCGATTGAGTCTTCCAGAGTTCGCTGACATATGGCCCTTCCGCTTTCGAATTTCAAGCCAGAGACGGCGGTGACCACAGGCCAGCCCATTGCAGACGCAATCCTTGGGGCAGTCTGACGTGCGAAGAGATCCGAAGAACCGGCTCCGCAGATGACGAGCTTCACGTCATCAATTGTTCTCAGGCCTTCTGCCAGCCCCTTGGCTATAGCACGGCTGTCCACGTTTGTTCCTTCAGGAATTTTTCCTGCAGAACATTCGGCCAATCCCCTGACCAGGGCCTCCTTCGTTGCCGACTTCAGATCTCCAGACGCCAACGTGAGTCCCACTGGCACGGCATCAATCTCTGTTGCGGCATCTACTGCAGCTTGAATAGCCTGCCGATCGTACTCGTTGATTTTTCCTCTGGCTCTGGAGAAGTCAACGCTCCCATCGTCTCTAACAGTGATGTCGGCTTCGTCCAGAACCCATTTGAAACATGCCACGACCTTTGACATAGGGTCCTCCAATTTCGTGCTTGTGACGGTGGCCTTATTCCCAGGCCACCGTCATTTCGATGTGGTTTAACAGGTTGTTGGGCAAGTTGTGCGCTGTAATTCCGTTCTCAGCTCAAGGCACCAACTGAAACAGCTCGGCAGCCTGCAAATTCAACCCCTTTGCCCGCTACTCATTTGGCGTGGTGACCGAACTGCCCTGTTTCGCCTTGAGGGCCTCAAGGAATTGCTTCTGCTGCTCTGGGGTCATTTCGCGGAGAACCTTCTTGCGGTAGTAGGCGAAGTCGTAGACCAGCTGATCTGTGATCGGCTTGTTGAGGAGCATCGTGTCGAACTGCTCGGTCATGAGACCAGTTGTGAGATCTCGGTGGGTGTAGATGTAGAAGTACCCATAATCGAGCTGCTTGAGGATGCGCTCCACGGCCACCTCTGGGGTGATCTTGCCGAGAAGCCTTGCCTCCATTGAATTGACATCCGAAGGTGGCACTTCTTCAGCGAGAGGCTCGCCCTCGTTCCTATACTCCTCTGGACGGTAGACCTCGCAATTTGAGATCTGAGTTTCCACGACGCCAGGCATTACCGCGGCATAACGCACCTTGTCGTTCTTGAAGTAGTTGGCCTCGGACTGATATGTCTCGCAGAGCCTCAGCGAAGCAGCCTTTGTCACGGTATAGGGTGCCCAGCATGAGAAGGGGGCTACAGATGCGGTGGAGCAAGTAGTGCAGATAACTCCCTTGCCTTCCTGCTTGTTCATGATGTCGGTGAACTTCCTCAAGCCGAACAATATCCCCCAGAAGTTCACATCGACCAGCCATTGCCAATCCTTCAGAGTCGTCTTGGAAGTTGGACGGGCCCTCAGCATGACCCCTGCATTATTGAAGAGATAGTCGACGGTCTTGCTCTCCGAGAGCACCTGGTCGATCATCTTGTCCCAGCTTTCCTCCTTCGTTACGTCATGCTCGATGTATTTGGCGTCGATTCCCTCGTCTTTCAGGAGCTTCTCCGTCTCTTGGCCCCATTTGACGTTGATGTCCGTGATATAGACCTTGGCTCCTTTCTTTCCGACCTGTCTCGCTATCTCACGGCCGATTCCACTTCCGCCACCGGTTACCACTGCAGTTTTGCCTTCGTAGTTCTCCATTTTTCTATCCTTTCGATTAGAGCTTGCTTGCTGTTGAAAATTCACCTCAGCTTGGGCTGCTCCTTGAGTCCACGAGTGAAATTTGATGGATGGCGTCCCAGCAAACCCGGCCCATTGAAAGAACCGGGTGGGGGGTGCTGGGAGCCTTGGAACTATGCGATTTTCTGAGATCCCGGGAGTCCTAGCAGAGCTGCTACCGTCTCAACGTGCTGATCTGGGGTGCAGTCTGCCACTGCCAGGCACTCTGCGTCGCGGAGATAATGCTCAACTCCGGTCTCCTTGACCACGCCAAGTCCGCCATAGAGCCAGATGCATTGCTTTGTGATGTCGATTGCCGACTCGCAGGTGCTGTACTTGGCTGTGTTGATAAGCCTCTTTATCAGGGCCTCGTTGGAATTGTCCTTGTGGAGAAGTGCGAGGTCGCC
>JBMNUL010000179.1:0-4949 GCA_050946255.1 Coriobacteriales bacterium
TTTCTCTCCGACAAGCTCTACGACTACAGGTGCAGCAGGTCTGGTTCGATTATGCAGGTGACGAGGAGATCCGAACAGGAGCTGCTCAGCTTGCACATCGGCCTTGTCGAGAGGATATGCGAGCACTGGAGCGAGAGCGGGGACCTCAGGCGCTACGTTACCGAGCTTTTCAGATGGATCCTCTCGTTTCTGGGATACACCGCGTTGAAGCAGGAGCCCGATGTCCAAGATGAGGCGTGCCTCCGTATCCGCGGGATCTGGCAGAAGTGGTTCCCCTCCGATATTTGCGAGCGTGCCGGTCTCGACAGGTACCGCAGGCAGCGCTATGAGTGGATAGCGAGAGACCATACGAGGGCGGAGCGCGAGCAGATCGCCACCAAGATCGAGAAGAACGACCTCGCAATCGCCTACCTCCCGGAAGGCCTTATAGGTGCGATCAAGACCCAGGTACGAGGCCCTCTGTTCAAGGCGAAGGCGGCAATCGAGGACATGCTCTCCGCCAAATAGGCGACGTAGGGAGATAGAGGACATGCTCTCCGCCAAATAACGACGTGGGGAGAGCTCTGGCCTGAGAAAGGTGAGAGCTCTTTCTCCCAAACGTTTGGCCCCACTAATCCTGACAAAACCAGGTTCCTAGTATCCCGACGGTTTTAGCTCGTATTTTCTGGCATAGGGTCCTGTATACCCCGACAGTTCCCGCTTGGCCTAGCGGATATGGCCCTCGCATATCTTGGCAGCTGGCCCCGCATATTCCTCGGGTTTGGGCCCCACATGTCTTGGCAGCAGATCCTGCTCGCGTTCGGTCTTTGATTTCCCCCGCTTTCCCAAAACCTATGGCAAGCGGTCCCAATTAGACGAAAAAAGGTGCAGCCAAAGAATTGCCATGTCTGGAAATTCAACGCATTTCTCCCGGTAAATCCCCAATTTCGAATATTGCAACATCATTGTCAAATCCTCTTAATTGCCATGTAACTTCCCTGAAACACATCAACTTGAGAATCTAAATTGCCGTGCAGGATTTCCGGCGTCGTGTTTCAGCGAAATCATCAGGTGAGTCAAGGCGTCTGGAGCTTTAGCCCAGATTGCCAAGACAATCTATGTTTTCTGGGAAGGCCCCTTTCCAAAAGCTTTGCGCCGAGCCGGAATCGAGTGGAAAGGAAATGCAATGTTTGACAGCGGGTCTACGGGGTTCATGATAGTCTGCACGATGCTCGTGCTGTTGATGACCCCCGGAATAGCGTTCTTCTATGGAGGATTGTCTAGAAGGAAGAACGTCATCAACACGATGATGATGGTCATGGCGGTTCTGGGAGTCGTCGGAATCACATGGACCCTCTTCGGATGGTCTTTCGCATATGGAGGAGATGGCTCGATCTCGTTCTTCGGGGGTTTCGACCAGTTAGCATGCTGGAACACAGTGCAGCAATTGCTGAGCGAGATCACAGGCGGTGGTGATGGCTCGGTTTACCCGTCCATCGTCAACATCTGCTTCCAGATGGCCTTTGCCATGATCACAACCGCGATCATCACAGGTTCCGTTGCCGGGCGTATGAAGTTCGGTGCTCTCATCACTTTCGTGGCGATTTGGTCCGTGGTCGTCTATCCTCTTCTTGCTCACATGGTCTGGGGCGGAGACGGCAGCCTGATCGGAGACCTCATCGGCGCTATCGACTTCGCCGGTGGAGACGTTGTGCACATCAGCTCCGGCTTAACCGGGCTCATCCTCTGCCTGCTCCTCGGCAAGCGCCATGGCTATGGCATGATGAACTACAGGCCGCACAACGTTCCGTTCGTTCTCCTTGGAGCAACGCTTCTATGGCTCGGATGGTTTGGATTCAACGGCGGCTCCGAGTTCGCTGCTGATGGAGTCGCAGCTCTGGCAGTCCTCAACACCGTGGTCGCATCAGCAGCCGCTCTCATTTCCTGGATGATCGTCGAGCGCGTTCGCCAAGGCAAGGCCACGTTGGTTGGCGCTTGCACTGGTCTGGTTGCAGGACTGGTTGTGGTCACCCCTGCCGCAGGTTTCGTGGAGCCCTGGGCAGCACTCATCATGGGCCTCATCGTTTCACCCTGCTGCTACTTCGCGATCTCGTTCCTCAAGGCCAAGATCGGTTACGATGACGCTCTCGACGCCTTCGGGTGCCATGCGGTCGGCGGAATTGTAGGAGGCATTCTCACAGGACTCTTCTGCGTGCCGGAGCTCTCCTGGACCGATTACGGTGGACTGTTCTATACCGGAGACCCATCGCTTCTTGGTAGCCAGGTCCTCGGAATTCTCGTCACAATCGCATTTGTCGCGGTAATGGATATCATCATCGGCCTCATCGTGAAAGCAATCTTCAAGGGCAGCCTCAAGGTCAGCGACGAGGAAGAGGCAAATGGATTGGATGTTGCGGAGCATGGCGAGAGTGCTTACCCGGCATACAATGGGCTTGACTGAAGCGGATTTGATGATGACGTGCTTCGCCAACTGGCATAAAGGTTTGACGAGGAAGAAAGGCTGGTAAATATGAAGAAGATCACAGCGATTGTCAGGCCAGAGAAACTAGAGCCGCTGAAGGATGCGCTTTTTGCCGCAAAGGTGACAGGTATGACGATCTCGCAGGTTAACGGTTGCGGAAACCAGCATGGTTGGAAGGAATATTACCGCGGCACCGAGGTCATGGTGAACATGGTCTCGAAGGTGAAGTTCGAGCTCGTGGTAAATGACGAGCAGGTGGACAACCTGATCGATTTGATTTGCGAAACCGCCTCGACAGGGGAAGTGGGAGATGGAAAGGTGTTCGTATTTCCTGTCGAGGAGGTCGTGAGGATCAGGACCAAGGAAACGGGCAGCGCGGCAATTTGATGGATTGCCTTGCATTTGCCGTAGTCCGCTAGAGCATTGCCGGTGTTATAAAATTGGGCCTGCGCACGCACGGGTGCGCAGGCCCTTTTCTCTTTTCTTGCAGGTTTTTCGAAACCCGCTATTTGGAAGCCATCTGCTCTCTCATCCTGCGTTCCTGGGCCTCCGCGATCTGCATCAGCTGCTCGTAAGCCTCCTCGCCCACACACGACTTCGCATACTTGCACCACCTGGCACAGCTCACGGCATCGTTGTATACGGTGAACCCGCAGTTCTCGCAATCGACGGAGACGTCGGTGGAGAAGACCTCCACGTCCGAACCGCAGCTGGGGCATTTCTTGATTTCCAGGGTGGGGGTGTGGTCTCTTCCCTTGCATCCCAGCATCGTCATCGACATTTCCATCACTTCCAATCATCATCTATCGGCAATCTGCCGCAGAATTATTTACGCAGAATTATTTACTAACGTTCCCTTGAAGAGAACCGCATCGCATCGGGGCATCGGGAAATGTCAAGTTTTACATCGAAAATCAAAGTGGTGTTGCAGCTCTTCCCAGAATTTCCCAAGCATTACAATTTCTTGAACATTGCAAAAAGTATATGACCGCATTGTTGGAATTTCCGTTGTTTTTGCAACAAAAAAGAGAAGGAATAGCCAATTTGTTGAAATTAAGTGGTCGAATTGGTCAAGATGTCGACCGGGTGGGAAAGATTACCGGCATGCACGGCGTTAAACGCATTAAAAACGTACATTAATGCTAATATATTAATTCATAAAATGAACGCCAGTTTGAATAGGGGTGTTGGTCCCAATGCACAAACATGGAAATGTCCCCGCCGAGGGAACTCCGGTCGACAAGCAAGTTGCCCTTCTTGCCTACATGGTTGACCATAACCGCAGCCACGCCGAAGAGCTCCACGAGCTCGCCCATGAGATGGATGGCGAGGCAGCCGAGCTGGTTCATTCCGCCGTGGAGCTTTTCGACAAGGGCAACGAGAAACTCGCTCAGGCTCTTAAGATTGTCAAGGGGGAGTAATTATGTGCCTTTCCACTGTGATCAATGTCGATGAGGGCAAGCAGGAAGAGATTTGCGACCACGTGAGCAACGCCGAGGTCGATGGCGACAAGCTCACATTCACCGACATCATGGGTGCAGAGACCGTGTTCACTGGAAGAATCGTGAGCGTGGACCTCGTGGAAAACAAGATTCTCGTGGCATCAGCTTAGCGAGAGGGTTCTCCTGAGATGCGGTACGAGATGGTGCGCGAGATCTTCAACCAGTGCAGCAACAACCAGATGCGAGATGTCAGCGTTTCGGATATCGAGGCTGACGACCTCGACGAGGTCGTCTCCAAGTTTCTGACTGGCAAGAACGTGGAGATGGAAAAGTCGGTTTCCCCGGATGGGGACATCATCTACGACATCGTTGCCGACGGGTTGAGGCAGCGGGTCAGCTTCTCGGAGTATTGATAGGGAAATCTAAGCGAGCCTGGCCTTGATCTCCAGTGGTCAGGCTTCGCATGTTATCGGGGCTCTTGCCCAAGGGAAGTATTATGCGGCATTGTCGCAGGATTTGAAACAAAGGGTTTGTCTATGACACAGGTAATAGCAGTTGCAGGAAAGGGCGGGACCGGAAAGACGACCGTCACCGGGATGATGATCGGGCATATGTGCGACAAGGGACTTGGCCCGATACTCGCAGTGGATGCGGATGCCAACTCCAATCTCAATGAGGTCCTCGGAGTCGAGATGCCGCCCACGCTCGGAGATATCCGCGAGATTGTGGAACGTGCGGAGGACGAGGGCGAGAACAGTCCAATTCCTGCTGGGATCTCGAAGCAGGACTACCTTTCCTACAGGTTGAGCGGTGCTCTTGCCGAGGAGGACGATTACGACCTCATGGTCATGGGGCGCACGCAGGGCAAGGGTTGCTACTGCTTCGTCAACGGACTTCTCCAGCAGCAGCTCGAGAAGATCACCGACAACTACAACTACATCATCGTGGACAACGAGGCCGGGATGGAGCATATCAGCAGGGGAACCCTTCCCTCTATTGACACCCTCGTGCTCGTTTCCGATTGCTCCAGGCGCGGAATCCAGGCA
>JBMNUL010000180.1:0-4947 GCA_050946255.1 Coriobacteriales bacterium
GAATTGTCCTTGTGGAGAAGTGCGAGGTCGCCCATGAGGAGTGCCTCGTAGATGAGCGCACGACTTCTCTCGATCTCACCGGACATCCTTGCGATTCTGTGCGCCACGACCTGCAGGTTTGCAATCGGAACACCGGCGCGGGTGCGGACCTTGGCGTAGTCGATTGTCTTTGCAAGGGCGCCCTCTGCGCATCCGAGGGCAGCTGCGGCGCAGAAAGCGTTCCCAGCTCCAATTCCGCCACCCATTGCCTTCTCGAAGACATGGTCGTCCTTGACCCTGCAATCGCTGAACACGTAGGTTCCGGAGCAGTTGCCATTGACGCCGATCTTGTTCTCCACATGCGAGTCCTCGACTCCCGGGTTGTCGGTATCCACTACGAAGGCATGCACCTTGCCATCATCTCCAGGGCCCATGACGATTGCCACGTCTGCTGCTCCGGTGTTTGTGGCGTAGAGCTTCGTCCCGTTCAAGACCCACTCGTCGCCGTCCTTCTTTGCAAAAGAGGGCCATTCGGAGAAGTTGGTGCATCCGACTGGGAAGGTGATCGGCGCGCTGAACACCGTGTCTCCCGAAAGTAGTCCGGGAAGGTATTCCGCACAAAGCTGTTGAGCATTTGGGGCCTCGAACAGGTATGTGGGGATTGCCACAGAAACATATAAGCTCAACGCGAAAGCGGGAGACTCCTTTGCAATCTCCTCGATAACAGCTGCAGTCGCGCTCATACCTGCACCGGATCCCCCAGCCTGTTCGGGAATCAGCAAACCTGTGAATCCTAGTTCAGCTGCCTTTTTGTAGAGCTCTCGGGGGAATTTACCGGTCTTTTCGATTTCCTCGGCACACGCCCTCACCTCTGTCTGGGCAAATTCCCTTGCAATCTTTTGAACCATCTTTTGGTCTTCGTTGAATAGATACGACATGGATAACCTCCCTGAGTTTCGTTACTTGAATCTCGTTAGAAATGCATCGAATCTGTCTGCCAGGGAGAAGGTGAGCTCTGTGTTGGCGGCTCCTCTCCCTTTCAAAATCTCTAGACGTTGGTCTTGGTCATGCGGACATACTCTAAAGTTGCCGCGCTCTGAGGGAGAGGCTGTTTGTAGCCGGCGAGCCTGAGTTCGCTTTCTTGCCTTATGATTGCCGCGGTGCGTCCTGGATGCGTGTAGATGTAGAAGTAGTCGCGGTCCAACCCATCTAGGATCGTCTTCACTGCCTCATCGACAGTTATCACTCCCATCGCGAAGGCGGTCTGCTTGTCCTCGTCAGTCTTGGGATTGGCAAGCTGATCGACGATTGCGGCAATTTTCTTGAGGAGCTCCGGGCTCATGTTGATGATGTCCGGGTTGTCGCGGAACTCTTCTGGACGTGCAGCTGGATTTGCCATGCGGGAAGAAATTTCCGTCTTGACGATGCTTGGCAATATCGCGGAGCAGGTCACTCCGGTCTTGCGCTGGGCCATCATCACTGCAAACTGCTCGACAAAGGTGAGCGTCGCAGACTTGAGCGGAGCATAGGGAGCGCCAATGAGTTCCCCGTCTAGTGGACCAAGAGCAGCCTGCGACACGGTTGTGCAAATGTGCCCGCCGCCCTGTTTCTGCATGACCGGATAGAAGGTGTTGCAACCGAAAACAGGCCCCATCACGTTGACTCGGAAGTACATCTCCCAATCAGCATCTACGAAATTGTCGTAGGGCTTGGAATACATGATTCCAGCATTGTTGAACAGGTAGTCGACTTTACCGAACTTGTCCAAAGCGAAATCGCGAAGACCTGCCCAATCTGCCTCTTTGGAGACGTCAATTTGGTAGGGGAGAGCTTCGAAGCCCTTTGACTTGAGCTCTTCGGCAGTGGCCTTTGCATCATCGGAAAGGATGTCTGCGATTATTACCTTCGCGCCGCGCTGGCACAGCGCTGTGGCAAGTCCCTTGCCGATTCCGTTTGCGCCGCCCGTGATAATAATGGACTTGCCGGAATAGTCCTTCTTCTGAACCATATCGCTCATAGCAGCCTCCACTTCGAAGATGTTCCACTGACCCAAAAACGTGCGTAATGAACCTAACCAACCGCATTCACGTCTCGGGTGGAGTGGATGTTCAAATTTGTCAATCGAAGTGCAGCTGCACGACTTTTATTCCCGAGTAAGAAAGTTAAATAATCCGGGAACAAGTCTATAGTGTCAGCTTTGGATTTTAAAGTCAACCATTTGGTAAAAAATGATTTTATAATAAATTAACCAATTGGTTATTTATCTGAGAGCTCCGAAAGTTTCGTCAATTGCGACATGATCTGCCCATTGAGTTCTCCGGTAAGGGCACCGTTGTATCGGCAGATGAACAATCCCGACAGCACCACCATGATGGATTCTGCAGACTCGGTAGAACAATCTTTTCCAAAGGCTTTCTTGAGACAACGACGGAGAGTGTCTAGCCAGGCTCCGTATTCCTCTTCCAGTAGGTTCTTCGCCGCATCATCGTAATGGCTGAGGACATATGTTTGAATGATGCTGTTCAACTGAGTTTCCCTGGCTTCGCCAATAGCAGCATAATCAAACAGATCGTTGAAATAATCCGAGTCCGTTTTGTAATTTGAGCGGGGATGTTCATCGAACCATTTCTCGTATTTATCTATGAGATAGCCGCGGCTGAACCTCATGTACTCGTGGACCATCTCGTCCCTGCTATTGAAGTAGTAGAGTAGCTTTGCGTGAGATATTCCGGCTTCTTCTGCCACATCCCTCAAAGTGATCTTGTCGATGGGTTTCTTGTCGATGCACTTTCGAAAGGCCATGAGAATATCTTCTCTCACGCTTTCCTTGTCAATAATTGCCGGCATAGCTATTTCCTCTTGTTTCTCTCTTTTTTGAAGATGATAGCATTGGGCTTGGCCGTTGCCATTTGCTGGCGGTTTCGTTCGTCGGTTTGTGGACTTTGAAGTCAACATTGCATTGACATCTCTATAAATAACCAATTGGTTTATAAATTATCTACGAAATTATCAGAAAATTTACCAAATGGTTTGAATAAATCCCATTGGTTGAGGCCACTACTCCTATAGTTTTCAAGAATTTGACCATATCAGGACGTTAACTTCGACGAAACAATCATGAAACCTCCATTGAAAACAATTGATTGCATGAAAGGGCAGTCGACTCAAAGGAGGAGGATGACATGGCCGACATATCGCTTGCCACGCTGTTGGGTGCTGACAGCCTGTGGTATATAGTTGGCGCCTGCTTGGTCTTCTTCATGCAGGCAGGATTCGCGATGGTGGAAACCGGGTTCACGCGTGCCAAGAACGCTGGAAACATCATCATGAAGAACACGATGGATTTCTCGATTGGAGCCATCGCGTTTCTTTTTGTGGGTTACGGCCTCATGTGCGGTTCTGATATCGCAGGTTTCATTGGGGGATTTGACGGAGCGTTCTTGTCACCGGCACTGTTCTCCGCACAAGACTGGGCGAACTTCTTCTTCCAGCTTGTGTTCTGCGCAACTGCTGCAACGATTGTCTCAGGGTCAATGGCAGAACGCACCAAGTTCTCCGCTTACGTTATCTACTCCGTCTTGATCTCACTTGTCATATACCCAATCGAAGCTCATTGGGTTTGGGGCGGAGGCTGGCTCTCGCAGTTGGGATACTTTGACTGGGCTGGCTCTACCGTCATTCACATGGTCGGCGGAACTGTGGCCTGCATTGGCGCCTTCTTCGTCGGTCCTCGTATCGGAAAGTATGACAAAGAGGGAAAGCCAAGCGCGATTTCCGGGCACAGCATCACACTTGGGTGCCTTGGTGTCTTCATCCTCTGGTTCGGCTGGTACGGATTCAACGGCGCCGCAGGTGGTACTGTGGAGCAGGTTGCCCAGATATTCACAACGACAACGCTCGGAGCTGCAGCGGCAGCAGTTGCTGTGATGATCATCACTTGGATCAAGGATGGCAAGCCGGATGTCTCAATGACATTAAATGGTTGTCTGGCAGGGTTAGTCGGAATCACTGCTCCCTGTGCCTGTGTTGACGCCTGGGGTGCCATCATCGTCGGAATTGTCAGCGGCATCTTGATTATTTTGTTCGTTCCGTTCTTCGATAAGATCCACATAGACGACCCTGTTGGCGCTGTGAGCGTTCACGGTGTTTGCGGTATCTGGGGAGGCCTTGCAGTTGGATTGTTTGCCAACCCCGAGATCATCGCCGCAAACGAAGTCGCAACCGGTTCCGGCCTGTTCTATGGTGGAGGAGTTTCGCAGCTTGGAATCCAATGTCTGGGAATAATCTCGATTCTCGCTTGGACCGCAGTTTGCTCCTTCGTGATGTTCGCAATCATCAAGCACACCATCGGGATTCGCGTTTCCGCTGATGATGAGCTCGAGGGACTCGATATATCCGAGCATGGCCTCGTGAGCGCCTATGCGGATTTCGTACCCACGGTTCCCGCTGTTGCCTCTGAGACCACCGAGCACATCGACCTTGGAGAGCTCAGCCCCGTCGCCATCAACGCTCCCGGTGCCATGACCCGTGTCTCGATTCTCTGCAACCAGGATAAGTTTGTACCCCTCAAAGAGGCTCTGGCAGACATCGGTGTCACCGGCATGACCGTCAGCAATGTTGTTGGATGCGGTGTTGAGAAAGGCAAGAACGGACAATACCGTGGTGTGAAGACGAACATGAACCTGCTCCCGAAGCTGCAGGTCGACATCGTTGTCAGCGAAGTCGATCCTGGCTTGGTTGTGGCAGTTGCTAAACGAGTGCTACATACTGGAGCGGCTGGAGACGGGAAGATCTTCGTCAGTGGAATTCAGGATGTTTATCGAATCTCAAGTGGACAAACTGGAAAGGAAGCCCTGGATTATTCCGGTGCAGAAGCTTAAATGCCCGGGATCATCCACGAGCTAAAGGTCTGGCAAATTGACCATCTGGTCTGAGGCTCGTAGCAGAAATCTTCTGGAAAATATTTCC
>JBMNUL010000181.1:0-4873 GCA_050946255.1 Coriobacteriales bacterium
ATTGCTTGAAAGGATTGTACATCATTGAGCAAATCCATCGTCAAGTCGTGAGAATCGAATATAAAATGGCTCGCCAACTGCTATTTATTAGTAGTTGCTGGAGGAAAATTTTTTGGGCACTTTGACACTAGATTAAGAAGGAAATCAGCAGGAGGCAATTTCCCCTTTGTATGCCGAGATGAGGGTTATTGTTGGCGTTGCAAAATTTTGGGGCGGAGATTATCTCCACCCCAAAGTACTAATTATTTTAACTAGCTGCCAACCTGTCTGTTACCAACCTGCCACATCTTGCAGGGTTGGAGTGGTGTAAACACTGAGATCGCTCTCCGCGCTGGTGGAGGTAGTTACCGTGTACGTTACGGTAACGGTATCTCCAGGTCCCAGCACCATCGCGCCATAATATAGATCGAGGTTCTCGTATGTTGCCTCTTCCATTTCCGCTGCATCGAGAGTTCCAGACCAAGGAGAGTTGATGTAGTCAACCAAGGGGCCAATTGATGACACATTGGTGATCGTGCCGCCCGCGGGAGCGGTGATGAATAACCACACCGCCATGTCTCCCCGTTCCTCGCAAATATCTTCCGCAGCAGCAACATAATCTGGCAACTGCTCGGCCTCGCTTTCCGTGACATTGTTCTTCACTGTTGTGGTCACAGAGTATGTTGTGCTGCCATCAGAATTTTTCGTCGCATTGCCAACCTGGGTGTCAACGCTCAGGTACCAGGACATCTTGGAAACCGAATTGTCATCGACGTAGATTCCGAGCTGGGGATTTGTCTCGTCCGAAGACATCTTGCCGCTGCAGCCAACGTCATCCGCGAGCTTCTCCTCGTCTTCATCCTTGAACCAAACTTGGAAATCTCCGTTGTCGATGCTTTGGGACAGGGTTGAGAGAAGGCTGCCTATATCCACGTCTCCAAGGCTTGAGAACAACTTGTCGAGTGCCAGTTCAGCTACCTCCGAGAACAAGGCGTCTTGATCGGTTGGATCCTCATAATCCCAATACACATCGTGCAACAAGACCGTCGCCGCATTGTCGCCATTGACCTCGGTGCCGTTTTCCGTGGTCACGCCTCCGGTAAGCGCGAGCATGTCCTGCAGGAATATCGGGTCGACGGCAATCACCCCATCTATCGGGTCTCTTCCATTTCCATCCCAGTATTCGTTGAGAAGCTCGCAGGCTCTGGAAAAATCTGTCACGTAGCCGACGTCTACTGCTGTACCGATAATTCTGTTGCCGAACAGCCTCTGCTCGGTCTCCGAGATTTCTGGTTTGTCGTATCCACCGTCCGCGTAGTCCTCAAGATTGTGCGGCGATTCGAAGCTTCCAATGTCGACTTTCCCATCTGTTACCGTCATAACTCCCATGGAACCGAACAGTCCACCAGTAGAGCGAATCTCGGCGTTGTTCTGGGCCACGATCAGATAGCTGCGCGTCTCCCCATTGTCACCGAGCATCGTAGGTAGCAGCTTTTCCAAATCACTAGAATGAGATGCAATCGCACTCAGGCTCGATAGGGCGCTCTTCATCTTCTGCACGGGATCTTTGAGCTGTTCGATGTGGATATCACCAATGCCGTTGACATCTGAGGCGGCTTGCTCGATGACTGGTGCCGCTGAATCAAGATAGCCGAGGATATTCTTTAGAGCATCCACATTTATCGAATGGTCTTCTCCTATTAGATTGGAGAGGTCAACGTCTTTAATTCCCTCGGCCATCGGAACAAGAGCGTCGTTTGCCAAGCTGTCAAGAGACGAGCACATCGTGCGGACTGCGCTGATATCGCTCCCGTAAACCGGAATTATCGATGCAATGGCCCAAACTGGGCCAGATGTCTCCTCGTGCATCTTCGACGTGGTCTGTGCCAAGGAGTTCGCGGCCTCGAGTGCGCCGTCACCGTTTCCGTCAAGCAGCTGAGATTCAAATTCAGAAACCTGCTCTATCGCCTGAGATGCCTCAGCCTTCACTGTCTTCGCGCTGTTGTAGAGAAATAGCCCGGATGCCGCAATCAATACCACGACGACAATTACGACGGCGAGGATGATTCTGTTGCGCTTCTTGTTGTGATGATGGTGGTGATGATGATGGTGATGATGATGGTCTCTGCCGCCAGAACCAGAAGCACCCTTTCCCAGAGAATCTGGAACCAATATCCCGTCTTTAGACTTGTTCTGATTCGGGCTCTCGACTGGCTCCTTGTACACGTGAGCTCCGGATATTTTTTCGGTTCCAGATGGGTCAAGGTTCTCACCAAGAACTTCCGGAATGTGCTCGCTGCGGCTATTGCTGCGGTTTAAACTTCCGCCGACATTGCTGCTGCGACTCTCACGGTCCCTGTTGTTATCCATTTCCTCGTTCATGTTCATCTATCTCAACATGTCTCCGAATTTTTCCATTGCCTTTGCAAATAGCTCGTAATGGTGAACGTTATGGGCATCGCTTCCGATGTAGCTGTACATTCCCTTCTTCAACATCCGCTTTGCGGGTTTCTTCTCACGTCCAAATCTTCCGCCAGCAATAAAATCAGCGCTAGCCTGCAACTTGCATCCCCATTCGATCAGCCTGTTTGCAAGGTTGATGTCGTTTTGAATTGCTATATATCTTTCAGGATGGGCAATTATCACTTCGTGCCCATGACCCTGAATATCAAACACCGCTCGTTCGTACTGGTCAAAAGCCGCAGGTGAAGCACCCGGTTCGAGTTCTAGCAAAAACTCCCCAGTATCCTCGAAGGCCAGGCGATCGATCCAATCGTTGCCGAGCCCCCAGAGATTCTGTATGTTCACCTCAAAACCCATTGAGAGCTCGATTTCCCCTGCTGTGGTTTGCTTGAGCAACCTGAATGCGTCCCACATGGCTTCAAAGTCGAAATATGGTTCACGGCAATGGGGGGTGCATACTATTTGCGTTACTCCCGCTTTCCTTGCGGCTTCAACCATGGCAAGAGACTCGTCAATGGAGCTTGCACCATCATCCACTTCGGGAAGAATGTGGCTGTGCATATCGCGCATCGAGCTAGCTCCTAGGAATTGCTCAGTGGGTCGAACGCATCGGAGGGGTTCATTTCTGAGTGGTGATGATGGCCCTCCACGCGCTCGCCTTTCTCATTGTAGTAGGCGTAGTAATACTCGTTTCCGGTATCTTCTTCGAAAGTAGAGCAGATTCCAATCACATTTGCACCTGCAGTCACCAGCTGGTTGTATGCCATCTTGAGCTGGTCTCGCTTTGGCAAGTCTGGTCTCACCACCAAGATTGTCGCATCTACGCGCGCGCCGAGAACGGCGGCATCGACGAATGTTCCTACTGGGGGAGCGTCGAACAGAACGTAGTCGTATGCCCTGCTCAATATGCTTATCAGAGAACCCATCCTCTTGCTAGCGAGGATGTCGGATGGGTTTGGAATCGAGGGTTCCACGTCGAGAAAGTCCATGTTGGGTATCTTGGTGGGTATTATCGCATCCTGGAGATTCACCTCGCCCGACATCACAGAATAGATGCCGTTCTGAGCGTGCATCTTGAGTTCTCTACCGAGCGATCGCCTCCTCATGTCGCAGTCGACGATGATGACCTTCTTGCCAGAAGTGGCGATAGCTTGCGCGAGGAAAATCAACGTGGTGGTCTTTCCCTCATTTGGCACAGAGCTTGTAATTGCCAGTGTCTTTATCGGCTTGTCAACAGACTGAAACCTGATATTGGCGAGCATCGTCTTCGCGGCATTCTGAACCTCGAGAAGGTTGCTGCTCTGCTTTTTCTTCTTTTTCTTCTTTGTGATTGTTGCCATTGCAGCCCCTCCTTAAATTCGAGCTCTTGGTATGCGACCTATGATTGGCAAACCGTTGAGCAGTTCGCTGGCCTCTTCGGCGCTTCTCACGCGGGTGTTGGACACATCAGCAATCACCACAGCCGCAATTGCCACAAAAAGTCCGAGCAGGAAGGCCAAGACCGTATAGAGTATCCGATTAGGGCCGCTGGGCTCGGTTGGGACAGATGCCTGGTCGATGACATTGATTGCCTTAACGTCCATGACGTTGCGGGCTATCTTGTCAGTTGTTGTGGCAATCTGGCTGGCGACCAGCGCAACTGAATCTGGGTCGTCTCCCGTGACGGAGACCGTGATGATTCGAGTGTTGCTACTGCTCTCAACGCTGATGTCGAAATCGTCCAGGTTGTCAAGGTTCAGAGCTTCGGCAGCATCGTCCTTGACTCGGTCGGATTCAATGAGCGTGGCAACGTCGTTCGTGATCATCTGGCTGGCTGTCAGATCGGTGTCTGAGACGGATTGGCTCGACGAGCTGTCAGACTTCAACAACACGTATATAGAGACGTTGGAAGTATATTCATCTGGAAGAAAAGCAATACAGATAACCGCTGCAATCAGCGTGAATATCACTGGAATCGCAATCACGACTTTCAAGTGCTTGCGAAGCAGCTTGAACAATTCTAATAGTGTCATTTTCCCTCTGTTGATATAGGTCAGTTTAGTTTGTTCCCGGTTATCTGCTCGTGGGTAGAGCAATTAACTGACCTTGCCGGCACGGTCCATCCGAACAGTATAACCCACCAGTAATTTTCGAATGGTAGTACATGTGTCTCTTTAGCATTCGAGTTTGGCAAGCGGTCGGGTGGGGGAGGTTTTCCGATGTTTTGGGATTTTGAATCTGAAAAACGAGCCTTGGCCGAGGCGTCTGAGTTTGGGATTGAGCGAGAGTTATCGAGCTTCGGCAAAGCTATTCTTGATATTTCGCAGTCGTCTGAAAGAATTTTTCCATTTCTAATGTATTTAAATCCACTAAAAAATAAGCGATTGTTTGATTTCTAGAAAATTTTGATAAAAGAAAATTATTATCAATTCACAATGTTCTTATATAATAT
>JBMNUL010000182.1:0-4836 GCA_050946255.1 Coriobacteriales bacterium
GGAGGTCCCCTCGCCGGTGATCGTTGTAGTCACGCTCTGATCGCTGGCTCCACCGGGCATTGGCATAGCATCCGACGCCACATCATCGGGAAGAGTGCTGCTATCCGGCAAGGCAGTGAACGTGAAGGTGAAGGTCGAATCGCTATCCGGCTCGTCGCCGGTAATGGTCTTCGACACCGGCGGGTCATCCACAGTCAAGCCGCCGTAGGTGTTCGTGACGGTGAATCCTGCGGTCTCGCTTCCAGTGATCTCGGACGTGTAGTTGTCGATTGAATCCTCGGTCACGGTGTATGTGATGTCGGTTCCATTAGAAGTCTCGGAATCTACGCTGAAGGTGTGGGTCCATCCATCGGTGGCCGTGAGCGTTGCAGAGTCGACCTCCACGCCGTCGGCGAGCAGGTGAACCGTTGCAGACGAGGCGGCGAACCCAACCCATTCCTTGGTCACGGTGATCTGCTGCTCAGACTGCTTGGTGTTGGCAAACGTGATGCTGTCGACCGTTTCGGTCCCGTTCGAAATCTCCGCAGTTGCCTCAAGAGCATTGTCGCTGTTGGCCGTCACCGTGACGGTAACCGTGTAATCCGTGTCATCGTAGGTATATAGCGCGTTGCCGCCATCGACCTCGGACACATTGAACGTGTAGGTGCCCGCCTGGGTGAACGTGATGTTGCCAGTGGTGAATTCGCCGCTGGAGCTCACGTCGTAGTTACCGGCGGTAAAGCCGGTGTAGCCGGAGGTGTCGTTGCCATCATCGGCTGTGACGTTCACCTTGAACTGGCCGTCGGTCATAGAGATCGCCTCGCCGTCCTGGGTCAGCGTCTTGGTGCCCGTGATTGCATAAGTCACGGGATCCGGGTCGCTGGAAGTCTCTTTGAAGACATACCCGCTCACGCTCTGGGCAGACCTCGACCCTTCTGGCACGGTATAGGTGGCAGAAGCCTGCAGGTAGGCGTAATCGCCGGCCACAGTGTCGCTAGATGCAGAGAACGGAAGCGTGAACATGACCGACTCGTTAGCCGAGAGCTGGTTGATGCTGGCCTTAATGTAACGGACAGTAGACCAATCGGTGTCGTCAGTCACGTCCACATAGTTGGTCCCGTCTGTGGAGACCTGGAACGTGAGCTCCTCGCCATCTGCCAAGGTGCCGTACTGCTTCACCGCACCGCGGAGAGTCAGGGTTGTGGAGTTGTCATAGCTCGTCGTGGAATCGGACACCGTCGTGCCGTCCGTGGGAACCTCGATGACGATCTCGCCATTCGTCAATCCGTTCTCGCCGGCGCTCAAAACAACGAGGCTTTCCATCTGCGATTGCTGGTCGGGGGTGATGGACTGTAACCCGGTTGCCACCACAAGTGAATCAGCAGAATCGTCAGTAGAGGCATTGGTCCCTGAGTAGCTGAGAAGGCCCAAGTTGGTATTCAGCGCGGGGGTCAGCGAGATTCCAGTGGTCTTGATTGCCCAGTAGTGGTCTGTGATGTCGGACTTGGTGTGAACGCCGAGCGGATTGTCAACGCAGGCGCCGTTGCCCAAGCCATCGCGAGCTCCGTTCCAGTTGAGCGTGCCCTTCTTCTGGATAGCGGTGTGGAACGTGCCATCCGAGGGATTGTTCGACACGTTTGCATAGTACTGGTGGTCGCTGAAGTCCAGATAGGTATTGCTGCCGATGACCGTCGCCGCGCTAGTTGTGGAGGCAGTGGGCAACGTGTAGACGTCGAACGAGACCTCCAGAGGCTCATAAGTTACATTCGATGTTGGATGCTGCCAGTCGGTGGAAGTATCAGTTGTCGGTGACTTGACTGTATCCGTGGACGCATTGTCGTGAATCACCAGATAGCGAGTGCCGTTAATCGTGGTCACGTAAGCATCGGGGTCGGACACGCCATCGATTGAGGCATTGCCCGCGAACAAGATATCCTCATCAGGGAATTCGATGTATAGCACATCTCCGGAGGGTTGCCACTCAGGACTTCCAATTGGGTTCGCCGTCAGAGTCAGCGAACCGGAGATTGTGGATGTAGCACCTTGCGACAGGGTTCCCGTCCAGTCCGCGGTAAGCTTCGTCGGCTCGATTATCTGTGCGCCGAGCTGCTCGACCGTGGCTGCCAGCACATGGCCCCAGTTGCCAGTACCGGAGGTGGAGGTTGCCGTGGAGAGGTGGGCAGCATCGTTGTCAACGCAATTGTCCCACTGGTAGCACATCTTGGTGATGTGTCCACCGTCCCACCACAGATAGTAGGCATACTGGCCGTCCACGTCGAATGTGCGGGAGCTTGCCACGATGTTCTTCACCAAGAAGCCGTCGGTGCCGTTGTTGTCGATGATGCCGTCTCCGTCAGAGTCGGCCACAGAGGTGACATCCCAGTCACCGTCATAGTGGAAGGAAATCGCGACGGGTTCGGCCCTGCCAAAGCCATCGGTTCCCACGTCAACTGACGAAGATGCGGCGAAATACTCCCAATCGCTGCCGGTCTCATCGCCGTCGGTATTGGGAAGAAGGTCGATCGTGATGGTCCCATCCTCATTGGTCTTCGAGGAGTCCTGGAAATCCTCTGCAGAGGGAAGCTGCATCGTACGCACCTCGACAGCCTCGCCTGCTTGCTGTTTGGCATAGGTGGTGACACCGTAGGTCACGGTCCATCCCGCCATGGCAGGTGTGACGTCCATCTCGCCCGTCCAGGTGTAGTAATTATCCATCCAGTAATGATAGATATCGATGGTTGGGTTGGTCAGAGTCGTATTCACAGTGCTGAGGTCTGTGCCAGACTGAATGCGAATGCCCAGATAGCTGCCAGTCTCGTTTTCCGACTCGTACTTCCACTGGTTGTACGCCCATTGGCCACCGCTGGTGGTAACCATCTCGAATTCGGGGCACTGTTCCTCCCTCACCTGAATGTTGTGCTCGGAGGAGGCCACCTCTGTTCCAAGGCTCTCATCAGTGTAGAGAGTAGAGGTGATTGGATACCAGCGCGAGCCGTTCTCCTCCACGGTGCCATCGGAGTGGGTCAGGCTGCCTGTGCCAAGCACGGTCGTGCCGTCCTCCTCGTAGGTGGTAACGCTCCACTTGGTCATGCGGAACGACCAGTAATTGGAAGTGTCGGAGATGATGCTGGGAGATGCCGTCTTGTAGACCTGAGTGACCTTGGTCACATATAGGACAGAAGACTCGTTGTCGCTCGTGAAGCTAGAGGCCACGCCCAGCTGATCGGCAGTGACGGTAAACGTGCCGTTGCTGCTGAGAGCAGCGTTCCAGTCGCTTGCGAACGTTGCGTTGTCGGCGCTCACCTCGACTGTGGATCCATCGCTCAGAGTGAAGACGACCTTATCAAGCTCGAACCCACCTGGCGAGAACTGGTCGTCTAGCGTCGAAGCAGTTGCCGTGTACTTCGGCCGGATCTGATATTCGGTTCCGCGAACCTCGTAGGGATACTCGGTAACCAATGCGTAGCCAGATGCGTCGTCGTGGATTGTGACCTTGTCATCAGTACTCGAATAGGTGACGAGGTTGTCTATGCTCTCGCCGATCCAAACGGTCTGGTCGGCAGCGCCTGCAGATTCAACGACCGCGGCAACTTCGATGGGGTCATCGCCGTATTTGCTATTGTTGAGCATGTAGGTAGAGGTATCGGCAGAAGTCTGCCTCACTCCAGGGTCGGTAACCTCGTAGTTCGCCAGAGTCATGGTAGACGTGGCGGTAGTCGAGGAGGTGTCGGAACCCGAGGATGTGAAGTTCTGGTAGTTCACCGTCACGTTCAGCAAGTCTCCGGAGTTGATGTCCCCGTTGGTAAGGGCATCGTACCAAGAGTCACGATCGTAGGTGCCGTTGTCGACAAGACGGAAGCCGAGGTCGACTGCTCCCAGCAGGCGATCCTCCGTCAGGTCGCTCAAATCAATTGATGCAGAAGCGTCATTCGGCGTGAGTGTCAGGGTCTTTCCGTCGCTGCTGACCGATGCCGTGTAATTGTCGAAAACGGAGACAGTCCCATCTTGGGAGCTGGAGGAGATTCCGTTGATCTGATAGACGTCAGCTGCGTCATCGGCCAAGCTGATCGTGATCGAGCTCACGGCACGCTAATCGTATATAGGTTGCCGACGGGGCCCACGTAAAGATTGGGCACGCTTGCAGCCTCAGGATCGTCCCACTGGTAGCCCAGCGTCACAGAGTTTCCGTCGGTGGTTCCTGCGGTATTGTTAAGTAACGAGGTGAAGACCATGTCTTGCAGCCCGCCGTTCTCAAGGGAGTTGAGGGTTGCTACTGTGATGTAGCTGTCGTTCAAGCGGAAGTTGAAGTCGAGACCGAAGGTCTGCTCTCCGCCGGAAATATCGTTGAATATAATCGCGAGAACGTTGTCGGTTCCCTGCTGGCCGTTGGCATCTGCACCACTAAAAACGCTGACCGCGTAGTCGCTGGTGGGATTAACCGCATACCAGCTGAACCATGCCGGCAGGACCAGTATGACCGTGTTGGTGGTCTGGGAGCTGCTGAGATTGACGTTCACGCGGGCAGTGCCGTTGGCGTCGCGGAAATCGGCCGGGGTGATCGTGTCACCGTCAGAGACGAGATTGCCGTCGGCATCTATCACAGCCAGCGATACGCCCGCAGCGGCAGAAGGAGTTTTATTAGAGCTGGCCTTCTTTGTGCTTGTTGTCTGGCTGGATGAAGAGGCACTCTTGGTTGAAGTGGCGGATGCAGTCGCAGACTCACTCGAGGTATCGGACGAAGTTGCGTCCTCGCTCGATGTATCTGTCGATGTGGTCGCGGACGCGTTATCCGTTGTGCTCGCTTCATCGGTGCTCGCCTGCTCAGTTGAATCCGTCGAAACCGTAGCGGATTCGTCT
>JBMNUL010000183.1:0-4773 GCA_050946255.1 Coriobacteriales bacterium
GCCATTTGCATCGACCTTCGCAACCGAGGTGTCAGAGCTGCTCCAGGAAACACCGTAAGTGCTCTCGTAGCGCCAATAATGATCAAGCGTGTCGCTCTCGCCCGGAGTCATCGTGATGCTGCTTGGGGACACCACGATATTGGAGCTGTTTTTGTTCACAACCGTTATCGTGCAGGAGTCGGTGTTGCTCGAATCGAACGGATCGGTGCATGTTATTGTGACCTCGCCTGAAGAGACGCCTTTCACCTTCCCGGTATAGCTGAGACTGACCTTCGTGGAATCGCTCCTTGTCCATATGGGGACAACCGTCGCATCGGAGGGGCTGGCGGTGTACTCGAGGGTAAGGCTTTCCCCGATCCCCAAGATCGCATGGTGTTTTTCCAGTTGATAGCTGCTGGCACGTTTGAAACCGACTACAACGTTTATGAGGCTGTTGGAATTCCCATAGGTTTCCGCCTCTGAGCCAGAGTCCACATATAGCGTGCGGTAACGGTTCGTGGTGCTTTCCACGATTGCATCGCTTGCGATGGTGGTCACGCTAGATGGCACGCGGATCGCCACCAAGTCGTAGGTAGCGAACGATTTTGACGTGAGCTCGGTAATCCCTCCCGACTCGATGATCGCCGAGACCAGACCGGACTTGTAGAAGGCCTTCTCCCCCACCGACTTCACCGTGGATGGAATCAACAGACCCACCATCTCGGAACTGTTGCCCTCGAACGCCGAGGCATCGATCTTGGTCACCGAGGAAGGGATCGTGGAAATCTGCGCTGCAGGGCAGCACATCAGCGTTGTGCGAGAAGAATTGTACAGAACACCATCTACCACAGGATAGCTGGAAGAAGAGCTCGTGAAATCCGTCAGCGAAGGATTGTTCGCAAATGCACCGGAACCTATGCTCGTCACGTTGGAACCGATGTGGAAATGCTCGAGGCCCATGTCCCGGAATGCGTTCTCCCCAATTGACGTCACGGTGTCAGGAAGGACGATTTCGGCAAATTCCCCGCTCCCCACATAGAAGTCATCGGAGATTGCCGAGACGGCATTGCCGTCTATCTCGCTTGGAATTTCAAGCGTTTCGGTTCCGTCGGAACTATCATGGTCCCCGCTGTACTGGTATACCGATATGGTCCCATCAGACAGCGTGGTGTAGTCGAACAGGGTGTCAATCTGATTGACGCTGTAAGACCGCGGAAGGCTGGTGCCGACGAATCCGGCGTCCACCTTGTACCAAACGTTATCCGACTCACCCTCGACGATCACGTTCACGTGCCCGCTTCCAGCGCCAGCATCCATATTGGCGTTTCGCGTCCAGGAATTGAGACCTATCCTGTCGCACATCTCCTCGATGAGATCGGAACTGGCCCAACAATCTCCACCCACAAGCGCGGCTTGCACATAGCTCTGGTATTTTGTGCTGTAAGGCTTTGTGCAGGCGAATTCGCAGATCTTGCGCAGCTGCTCCTCTTCGGTCAGGGATTTGCCGGTGATGTTGGCCTTGATGTAGTTGTCGATAAGCTCGTCGGCATATTCCGCGGACATGTCCTTGACCTCGCCGGGAACTGTGTAGGTCTTCCCGTCTGCGACCACGGTGACATTGAAAGAGCCGGTCAGCCCATAGCTCCCTGCAGTCACGACTCCTGAGCTCGAGACCGACGCATAGTATCTTCCAGAACCGGAAATGCTGTAGGAAACAGACTTGGCACCCGTAACTGTTATCTTGTACTCGGTTGCCACCCCATTAGTGGGAACGAGCCTGGATTCCGAATAATTGGCGCTCCCGCCATGTACGCTCTTGTTGTGCTCCTGCCAGGCAGATATCGCATCGCTCTCGCTGGAGTAATTGGAGACGGGGAAAACCATCCAGCAGTCCTCGTCGGAGCAGTGGATTGCATCCTGTTCCTGAAAAGACGAGTCGGCGAAAATAGTGAACTTGGATGTGTCGACGGAGACGCTGGCATTCGCGACCGCCGGTGCAATGCATGCTATTAGAACAGCAACGAATGCAATTGATGTCAAAGCAACGGATTTGCGAATTACCCCAGTCATTCAAATCCCCTTGTCCCTACTTGCCATAATTAATCTCAGCTGTTTGTGAAATTATACATTACTGGAGTGGTTATGCTTCTGGCTGGGCAGCCAAGCTTCCGGATGGACATCCATTCTTCTGACGGGGGACAACACCTACGGGGAGACGGTCATGCCTCAGAAGCTACTTGCCCTGCGCTTCCGCCTTGGCCTCGGCTTTCTTCCTTATCTCCCCGTGCAGGAAACCATACCTGTTGCCGAATTTCAGCTCGAAGATAATCGTGAGCGTGAACGAGGCAATCTCCGCCACCACAACCGAGAACCAAATTCCGTTCGGACCGAATATCACAGGCAGGAGAAGCACCGATCCAATTTCAAAGACGAATGAGCGCAAGAAGGAAATGATAGCGCTAATGGCGCCGTTGTTCAGGGAGGTGAACAGAGACGACCCATAGATGTTGAAGCCCATCAGCAGGAAAGCTATCGAGAAGATCCTCAAGGCCATGGTCGTGAGGTTGTAGAGGCCCTCATCGTACCCGACGTAAATCTGTGCCAGAAACCCAGATGAGGCCTCGGCCAAGAGGAACATGCACACTCCGAATATGCAGATCAGTCTTATAGACTTGGTGAAGATGCTGTGCATCTCCTTTGGCTTGCCGGCCCCGTACTGAAAGCTCATGAGCGGGGCGGCACCGACCGAATAACCTATGAAGACCCCGCTGAATATCATAGATACACCCATGATCACTCCATAGGCCGAAACTCCATCTTCACCTATGAAGTTCATGAGCTGAACGTTGTAGACGATCGACACCACCGACATGGCTATGTTGGTCACCATCTCGGAAGATCCGTTTATGCAAGTACGCCCTAAAACCCTCCCGTTGAACTTCGTTCGACCAAGGCGCAGAAAGCTGGTGTTGGGACGCGCGAAATATATGATTGGCCCAAATCCGCCCACAACCATTCCAAGGGCAGTTCCTATTGCAGCTCCCATGAGACCCATGCCGAGACCAGCGATAAGAATTGCGTCGAGCACGATGTTCACAACTCCCCCTGCAACGGTGAAGGCAAACCCCAGATTGGGCTTGCCCGCCGTCATGAAGAAGCTCTGGAAGGCATACTGGAGCACGAAAGCGGGCAGGGCCACCAAGAGGATGCTGCCGTACATGACGCAGTCCTCTAGCATTTCCCCAGGGGTAGCGCCCATGAGAACCGCGACCGGCCTCACGAAGATGAGACCGAAAACGGAGGCTATGACACCGAAGACTATCGCGGCATAAACGAGAAACGAGAAGTAGCTGTTGGCCCGCTCGTCATCTCCTTCTCCCCTCACCCTTGCAACTATCGCGCTGCCTCCGGTTCCCATCATGAATCCGAGCGTCCCAAGGATCAATACGAACGGATAGATGAAGTTCAGGGAGGCAAACGCGGTCTTGCCGGCGAAGTTGGAAACGAACAACCCATCGACGATCGTGTAGATCGACGTGAATATCATCATCGCTATCGAGGGGACCGTGAACCTCAGGAGCCCTCCCACGGTGAAGTGCTCTGACATATCGACTTTCATATCAGCGCTCTTCTCCGTAATCTATCTTTCCAAGCTCCTCTGACAGGTTGTCGCAAAGAGTGCGGTAAAGGGATACGAACTGGTTGACGTCTCCGCGTGGCATCTTGGAAAGAGCTTTGAGCTCCGCTTGCACGATTGGCTTCACAAGGCGTTCCGCCACTTCCCTGCCGGAATCAGTGAAATAGATTTTCCCGCGGCGTGCCCCTCCGTTTTCCGAACGGATATACCCCTTCTCCTCAAGCCTTGCTATTCCCGAGTTGATGGTCTGCTTTCCGGAGAGCATCTTGTCGCATATTTCCTTTTGGGAAAGGCCCTCCCCATCGACAAGCAGTATGTAAATGATGTCGAAGGTGCTTCCAGAGAGATTGGCGCGCGAGATGACATTGCGGTAATCAGCTTCGTTTTTCCTATAAAGGTTGTCCCAGTCCCTGAGAGCGGGCAGCAACCTATCGTCGTCAATGGCCATTTTTCCTGATTTTAAATTAGTCCGATTTCGTACTCTTTTCCACAGTACGAAATCATACTAAAAATCGAGATAAGCGAGACACCAGTTCGGAGAAATATAGACGAGCGGCACATATAGCGCTGCGAACTCCCTCTGAGCGCAACATGGCTTATCCCAACTGTTAGAAATCGGGCCTACTTCTTAGAAGCGAAATCTGCCATGGCCGAGGGAATGTCTATCCCCTGAGGGCACTGCCTTGCACATGCTCCGCACCCGATGCAATCCGAGGGACCATGCCCATCGGGAATTCCCTCCAACGCCTCAGAAAGCGTTTTCCTCTTGGTGTTGAGGGAGTTGTAACGCTCGAGAATGTCGGGGATATCTATTTTCTTGGGACACGATGAGCAGCAATATCTGCAGGCAGTGCACGGCAGCACGTCGTCGCGCTTTGCGAGCTTGCTAGCGTTCATCAGCAGCTTCAGGTCGTCTTCCGAAAGGGGCCCGAGGTTCGAGAACGTGTCGACGTTGTCCTCCATCATTCCCAAGCTGCCCATCCCCGAGAGCACCACCTTCACCTGGGGTAGCCCCATGAGAAATCTCATCGCCCAGGAGGGAATGCTGTGCTCTGGATCGCGGCCCTTGAGCATTGCATCTGGCTGCTCCCCCAAACTCACCAGCCTTCCACCCTTGACCTGCTCCATTACGATTACGGGAAGCCCGAACTCGCATG
>JBMNUL010000184.1:0-4742 GCA_050946255.1 Coriobacteriales bacterium
TATTTTCAGCTTTGAAATGTATATTTTCGAGGTTGAAAATCAACATCAGGCGAATATGTCCTGAAAAGCAGTGCAGCAAAAAACAATAGCGTAGCAGGCTTTATTCACGCGAGCCAGAGGCTTTTCAGCTAATACCGCAGCTAAACAAGCCAATCTGGCGGCTTTTCACAACAATCTACCTGCTCTCATCTTTCTAGGATCCACTTGATTCCCTTTGCGGTCCTTCCATTTACATTTGAGAAATGCCCGCCGGGGTTCAGCTCGAATGTGCAATCAGTCCCCATCGCCCTGAACATCTCGAATAGCTTTTCGGTCTGGTCCTGCACCGTCTTGACTATTGGGTTCTTGGCCCAGCGCTCTTTAGACCCGAGCGACATGTATATGGCATCTGGAATTCCCTTCATCTCATGTGATTCCGCATACTCGCAAAATCCGGGGAACCACATTGAGCCAGACATGCTCGCCACCCTCGAGAAAGCATCGGTGCGGTAAGGAGCATATATTGCGAAGAGCCCCGAAAGGGAGTAACCGGCGAGCCCACGCCACGAAGGCTTCTGCTCCAACCTCGATTCGACGGCGGGAATGATCTGATGGACCAGCACGTCTATATATCTGTCCGCACCACCGAGGAAAGCGCCCCCAGATGAGACTATCGGGTCGGCCACCCATGGTGTCATGTCGCTGTTCCAATCGAGACCGCTGATGTTGACGAGGGTAAAATCGGGAGCTTCAAGTT
Source organism: Coriobacteriales bacterium (assembly GCA_050946255.1). Classification (GTDB taxonomy): domain Bacteria; phylum Actinomycetota; class Coriobacteriia; order Coriobacteriales; family CADBOM01; genus JBMNUL01. The sequence goes on from JBMNUL010000184.1 coordinate 737, forward strand.
CCCTCAGAGCCTGCCAGGTTGCCCCAATGTCATCTTCATGGCCATTCAAATAAACAATGGGGGCGTTCGAGCTAGAGGATGCGTGAACCACGACTTTCTTGCCGGCAATGCTCAATTGCACTCCGTTGTCACTTTCGACCGGCATCATGGCCACCAAACCCTCCCCTACATATTTATATATAGTATGCGCGCGTTTCTTATGTGCGAGCGAAGCGGGGAACGAACCGAGTGAGATACTCAATGTTGCGCGCAAGATGATTATCGCACTTGCCCACCACGCTGACCCACCTTCCAACATATACCACTTGGTATAAAATCGTTGTCAGATCACCAATATATAGGAGGCATTTGATGTACAAGCATTTCCTGGTCCCTTACGACAAGTCCGAGACAGCCACACGTGCCTTGCACCAAGCAGTGGAGTTCATGACCATGAGCCCCGAGGCTAAGCTTGATATCCTTTATGTGACCTCCATCCCAGACAGCGAGATCACTGCAATATACAGCACTGGAATGGGCGACAGCGACGTATCGTTCATCGACGTGAATGACCTCCTGCGCAGGCGCAACGAGGCGATGGAAGAGGAAAAGGCCGTCGTCAACGATTTGATAGCCGATGATATTGCGGCGATCAAGGACAGGACCAATCTCACGCTGAGGTCTGGTGTCTCCACGGTAGATGAGATCGTGACATTTGCAGACGAAAATAATTGCGACCTCATAATCATGGGATGCAGGGGCCTTGGAGCATTGCGGGGAATGCTGGGGTCGGTTAGCTACGGCGTGCTGAGATCGTCGAAAGTCCCTGTGCTCATCATCAAATAGCCGCGCCTGAAACCTAAGTAGCCGCTTAAGGACTCTTTCTGCGTCAATAAATGATGTAGAGACCATCGCATTAACGAATCTTCAGTTTTCTTATGTACAATGTGGGGAAATGAATCAAGCCATTATCTCTTTCATCGAAACGGTGCAGAAATGTTCAAGAAAAACAAGGCAAGAAATTCGCAGCAGGATGAAATCGAGAACTCCACCGGAAATATAGAAAACGAACTGTCTGGAAACGGTCCGGCGGCAAACGAGTCCCCGAATCTTGACAGCACGACGATAATGAACATCGACTCAGATGTCCTGGATTCGGAAATTGACAAGGACAGCACCACTGTTCTTCAAGATTCTGATATCCCGGGAGACCTCGAAGAGGATGAGAACTCATACCATGGGAAGCACACCGCTGGTGCTGCCGGCGAAAAGGCCATGGACTCCAACGAGACCACAGTGCTTCCGCTATCCCTCGACTCCGATGAGACCGTGCTGTTCAAAAGCCTGAGCGATTCCGATAAGACCATGGTGTTCAACAAGCAGAACGACCCCGATGAGACCAAGGTCCTGTCAAACGAGGATGCCACGGGATTTCTCCCTGTGAATGGTCCACTCGACACCAATACCAGAGCGGCGACCTCAACGAATCCAGATGATACCAGCGAGTTCTCCTACGCCGAACTCGACCCGGGCAAGAAGACTAAAAAGCGCAAGCGCAGCGGGAAGAAGAAGGCCGGGATCATCGTCGGGGTGATAGTCGGCGTGCTCGTCGTTGCCTACATTGCCGGATCGGTTTTCTTCATGACGCACTTCGAACCGGGGTCTACGATCAGCGGAATCGACGTCTCATGGAAGACCGCAGAAGAGGCAGACCAGCTCCTCGCCGCCAAAGCCTCGGACTACACGCTCACGATTGAGGAACGAGGCGACACCTCGGAGGAGATTTCCGGCTCCGACATCTCAATGAGCTACGATTCCTCGCAGGGGCAGGCAAGTGAATTCTTGAGCAGCCAGAACGCCTTCCTGTTCCCACAGCATCTGATCTCGAAGTTAACCTCCAGCGACAGCTCCGATGATTACAATGCCACATTCACCTATGACGAGAATGCGCTCAACTCCGCAATCAACTCCCTCAACTGCATGGATACTGAAAACGCCGTGGAGCCTAAAGACGCCTATCTCGAGTTCAATGGGACGGAGTACGTCGTCGTCGCAGAGGAAGAGGGGACCGTGGTCTTGCCCGAGACCGTCAAGAAGATAATCAACGAGAAGGTGGCCCAAGGGGCTTCGACGGTCTCGCTCGCAGATGAGAATTGCTACAAGGAGCCCGAGGTCACGCAGGACGATCCGGATTTCGTGAAGAAGGCCGAGCTCTACAACAAGTACATACCTTTCTCGCTCACCTACGAGTTCGATGACGGAACCACTTACACGCTCAGCGGAGAAACGCTCTACAGCTTCCTCACCGTAGACGAAGAGGCTGGAACCGCAGAGGTCAATGAAGACGCGATCACTGAATGGGTCTCAGATTTCGCCGCAAAGTACGACACCGTTGGAAAGACCAGGAAGTTCACTTCAGTAGATGGAAACACCTACACGGTTTCCGGTGGTACCTACGGTTGGTCGATAGACGAAGCGAGCGAGGTCGCTGCAATCGAGGCGCAATTCGATAGCAAGGAGAGCGAGACGAGGTCGCCTATTTGGGCAACCACGGCTGCCACTCCCCTCTCCACTGGTACAGATCCAGACTGGGGTGACACCTACATCGAGCTCAATCTCACCGAGCAGCACGTGTATTATGTCAAAGACGGCGAGAAGGTATTCGAAGCCGACGTCGTAACAGGCCTGCCCGACGGAGAGCACGAGACACCCTCGGGCGTCTATTATGTGCTCGAGAAGATGCAGGACAAGGTGCTCACCGGAGAGATACAGACCAATGGAGAGCCAGAATATGAGACTCCGGTTGCCTATTGGATTCGCATGACATGGACGGGCGTCGGATTCCACGATGCGACTTGGCAGCCCTATTACGGTGGCGATCTATACAAGACCAACGGCTCACATGGGTGCATCAACATGTCGTTGAGCGACGCTGAGACGCTCTACGGACTCGTTGAAGTGGGATGCCCGATTGTCAGCCACTACTGATCGGTAGTAACAGACTTTGCAAGGAAATGGCAGCGGCCTTTTGACCGCTGCCATTTCTGTGTTCGACGTTTGCCGCATCGCGCGGCCGCGTTGGCAATTCGTGATCCCCGGAAAAATCAAGCCCAGCACCGCCTGTTCTACGAGACAATCACACTGGCATTGTCCGGCTGATTAGCCCCAAGATGCGAGAAACCTACTCGCTGCTCTGCTCGGAATTCTCATCGATCAACTGCTGTTCCTCTTCGGTCGAATACGTTGCAGACTCGATGAGCTTCGTCAAAGTCTCCTCCGAAACGCCGTCTCCCTTTTCATACAGGCACTTCATCATCCAGCCATTGCTGCCGTCATAGGCACTGACCAGGCCCTCGTCATCGTTGTACTGCAATGTCCAGGTCAGCCCGTTGAGGTCCACCTTGGTCTCGTTTTCCCAATCCCGCTCTATTCCCGAGATGTTCTCGGACATCATCGTGGTCTTCTGAACGAAGAAGCAGGTGAAGCCGTCGAGCTTGAAATCTACCCTGCCCACGATCTTGCCATCGACGGCCTGCGATGAATACTTGATATCAGTGGCCCCCTCGGGCTCCTTGAACAGCATGCTTGTAGAGCTGTTGAGCTCCTCGACGGTGGAATACGTGAGATCTTTCTCAGTGGCTTCGGTTTCTGGCTGAGAATTTCCAACTGAGATGATGATGCCGGCGACTACGACAAGCATGAAGGTAAAGATAATCATGAAATAGGTTCTAGAACTCATAAATGGGGTCCCCCTGATGAATTACAGGTATTAACGTAACTCAATGTAAACATGTTACACATTGTAGCGATTCGGCTCGCCAGAAAGTCTTTCAGCTAGCCTGTAGTCTACCAAAGGACTTGGAAAACTAGAGCTCAACGCCTTTCCTGGCCTTGATCCCGTTGTCGTACGGATGCTTGTGCTTGACCATCTCGGTGACGTAATCTGCTTCGTCGATGACCCAGTCGGTTGGCTTGTGCCCGGTGATCACGAGCTCCAGCCCCTCTGGTTTGTCGCAGACAACACTGC
>JBMNUL010000185.1:0-4620 GCA_050946255.1 Coriobacteriales bacterium
CCATAAAGGTAGAGCCGCAGAGCGGGTTCGGCGGCGAGCCCGTGGGCAATGTGGAGGTCGAGTACGTCGGAGGGCTTAGGGGCGTCAACGTTGGCGCTGGCGAGGTGCCAAACCTCATCGACGAGATTCCCATTTTGGCGTTGCTGGCGACGAGCGCGATAGGAACTACAATCTTCGAGAACGTCTCGGAGCTCAGGGTCAAGGAATCCAACAGGCTCGAGGCGATAGTCGAGGGTCTGAACGCTCTCGGCTGTCATGCCACCGAGAAGGGAGACGACCTCCTGATAGAGGGCGGGGTCCCCGTCAACGACGTGGTCCTCCCATCGCGTGGGGATCACAGGCTCGCCATGACATGGGCAATTGCCAACAGGTGCTTCGGCCTTGATGGGGGAGTCGATGGCATGGAATGCACCGACGTCAGTTTCCCGGGGTTCGAGGAGGAGCTCGAGAGGCTCCAGCAAGGAGGGGACAGATGATAGTCGCGATAGACGGACCGTCCGGGTCCGGCAAGACAACAGTTGCCAAGGAGGTCTCCAAGAGACTGGGCTTCTCGACTCTCGACACAGGTGCGATGTACCGCGCCGTGACCTACAGGGGCCTGCAAAAGGGTTTCGACCTGGCCAACATCGAGAACCTCGATGAGGACGATTCCGTAAGCGATATCAGGAAAGAGCTGGTTCGCATCGCAAACGAGGAGCCGATCGAATTCGAGTATGATAACCAGGGCCAGCCGATAAAGGTCACAATCGGAGGCCAGGATGTCACCCGCGAGATCCGCACCCCCGAGGTGGACCGCACCGTTTCCGTCGTTTCTGCCTGCTCGGATGTTCGCAAGGCTCTGGTCGAACAGCAGCGCGAGATGGGCTCGAAGACGGATACCGTTCTCGAGGGACGCGATATCGGGACCGTGGTTTTCCCAATGCCGACCTCAAGATCTTCCTCACCGCCTCATCCAGAGAACGTGCCCATAGGCGAGTGCTGCAGAACAAGGACCGCGGGATGGAGGACGTGGACGAGGACAAGACGCTGGAGCTTATCGAGTTCCGTGACAAGTTCGACTCGAGCAGGGCAGTTGGCCCGCTTGCCAAGGCCGACGATGCAATTGAGATAGACACCACGGACATGACGTTCGAACAGGTTGTGGAGAAAGTGACCTCGATGATAGAGGAGAGGCGCAGGGGATAGGTAGGTTGTGGCCAATTGCCTTGTGCGAAGGCAAGGATTTTGGCCATCGCTCCAACCGGGAGCAAATCTAAGACTTTTCCGCAAATAGGATGATCATCAGATGAAATCTGTCGACAAATACCTCGACTCTCAGCTATCGGAGAGCAGCAAGCCGTTGAGGTTTCTGAACTGGTTGGGGCGTACCCTCGTGGGAACTTCCATGAGGCTCATATTCCGTGCCCATTACGAGGGATTGGAGGTCTTCGACAATATCCCCGATGGCAAGGGAGTCATCATAGCCGGGAACCATTCCTCTTATACAGATCCGATGTTCATATACGATGCGATCTGGCCCCGCAGGGTGAGGTTCATGGGCAAGGGCGTTCTCTTCGACAACCACAAGTTCCTGAAGTGGGTTCTCGCTTGGTTCGGGGTGTTCCCAACGTACACCGATGCAAGGGCGAGGACATCCATCAAGCGTTCGATTTCCTATATCAGGGCCGGAGATTGCGTTGGCATCTTCCCAGAGGGCACGAGGATCAAGAAACGCGACAAGACCGGAATTCCCATCAACAACGGGGTCGCGCTCATTGCCAAGATGGCCGACTGCCTGATTGTCCCGGTTGGAATAGAGGGAACCCTGGACATCAGCCCCACGGGCTCCAAGTGGTTGCACTACCCGAGGGTCACGCTCAGGTTCGGACAGCCCGTCAACTGGAGGGACTGGTCGGATCTGAGGAGCCACGAGCTGCTGGATGCCGTCTCGGACGAGGTCATGCGAAGGGTCCGCTGCCTCGAGAAGGGCGAGAACCCGGGTCCCACCCCCGAGAGGGAGCAGCAGGTGGCTCAAGATCATGGAGAGGAGCTCTCGTGAAGGTCCTGCTTGCAAGGCCGTCTGGCGCATGCTTTGGCGTCGAGAGGGCGCTCAGGTTGGTGAGACAAGCTGCGAAGGAGAGCGGAGCCTCCAATGTGTACACTCTCGGCCCTCTGATCCACAACCCGATTGTGGTTGCGGATATGAAGAGCAGGGGCGTCAATGTCGCAGGTTCTGTCGACGACGTGGACGATGGGGTCCTCGTGATCAGATCCCATGGCGTTCCCGTGAACGATATCAACGAGGCGAGGGAGAAGGGCCTCCAGATAGTCGATGCCACATGCCCGCATGTGAGCAGGGCTCAGAAAGAAGCCCAGCGGTTGGCCAAAGAGGGCTACTACGTGATCATCATCGGAGACCCGGGACACCCCGAGGTCGAGGCCATATACTCATATGCCGGTGACAACGCCTGTGTTGTCGAAGATCTATCCCAGATTCCAGACCTGCCGCCATCGACGAGCGTTGGCGTGGTCGTTCAGACCACCCAGCCCGTCTCGAAGCTCGAGCAGATAGTCGCGGTTTTGAAGAAGAGGTATTCGGATCTCGACGTTCAGAACACGATCTGCTCCGCAACAAAGAACAGGCAGGACGCCGCAATCGATGTGGCAAGGCAGGTAGATGCCATGGTGGTGATCGGCGGGAGGAACTCAGGTAACACAAAGAGGCTTTTCGAGCTGTGCCATGAATGGTGCGATAACACCCACCACATCGAGTCGGCTGCCGAACTGGACCCAAAATGGTTCTCGGGTTGCGAGACCGTGGGGGTAACGGCTGGCGCTTCCACACCGCAGCCGCAGGTCGATGATGTGGTGAAAGCGTTGGAGCAGATATAACATGTCCGGGGATTCCAAACGGGCAGACTATGCTCCCACATCGGCGGACGCGTTCGGAGGCGTGGCACGAGTCGCATCGGTAACGCCGGAATCCCCAGCGGAAGCTGCTGGATTGAGACCTGGCGACATCATCGTCTCAGCAGATGGTTCGAAGATGCAGGACATCATCGACTGGTTCTGGCTCTCCGATGGATTTGAAGTGGAACTCGAAATCGAGCGCGGGGGGCAGATGCTGGCTCTGGAAATGCACCGGGAGCCGATGATGGAGTGGGGGTTTGAATTCACCGGCAACCTGTTCGACGGGGTCCACACTTGCATCAACGACTGCAGTTTTTGCTTCATGAACATGCTGCCCTCTGGAATGAGGGAGGGGCTGTACCTTCGCGATGACGACTACAGGCTGTCCTTTCTCCAAGGGAACTTCGTGACTCTCACCAACATGGGCGAGGAAGATGTGGACCGTGTCGTAAAAATGGGGCTCTCGCCCATACACGTCTCCCTTCACGCACTCGATCCCGACGCAAGGCTCGCCCTCATGGGGCGAAACCACGCTAGGGGGCTGGAGGTTGTCGAGGAGCTTCTGGAGGCTGGGATCGACCTCCACTTGCAGACGGTTCTCGTGCCGGGTGTGAACGATGGCCCTGTTCTGGACCAGCTCATGAAATGGGCGGTAGATGAGCCCCACGTCTTGTCCCTCGGTGTGGTCCCTCTCGGATTCACGCGATTCCAGAACAGGTTCGACCGCTCGTTCGACGACCCGGAGTCTGCCATCGCCGTCATCGAGCAGGCCCGTCCATTCCAGCAGCTCTCTCTGGAGAGGAACGGGGTTGCGAAGATCCATCTTGCGGATGAGTTCTACGTGAACGCGTTTGGAGACGATGTGATAGACAGTCTCCCCAGCGCGGCGATGTACGACGGTTATCCGCAGTTCTTCGACGGGCTCGGAATGCTCAGGAGCCTCGTGGACGATTGGAGGGAACTCGGCAGAGATTCGGAGCTCGTTGACCGAATTTCCGCCTGCAAGGGAAATTTCCTAATTGTCTGCGGTAAGGCGCTGGAGGCGGCGCTCGAAAAGCTGATTGCGGAATCCGAGTTGGATGGCAGGCTTGAGGTTCTGGGTGTCGAGAACCGTTTCTTCGGGGGGAATGTGGATGTCACGGGTCTTCTGACCGCGCAGGATGTCGTGGAGTCCGTTCGCGAACGGATGGGCGCCAGCTCTTCTTCTGAAAGCGGATTCCAGCCCACGGTCATCCTACCGGGCGCTATGTTCAACGACGATGGACTCACCCTCGACGGCTTGACTTCCGCCGATATCGAGCGGGAGGTTTCGGCTGTAGTGCGAGTGGTATGCTATAACGCGAAGGATATTTTCGACGTTCTCGCCTGTTGAGCTCCAGACGAGCGGCCATTCGGCGACGTCGCATCAGTTAGATGAGGGGTAACACATGTCTTTGCCGATAGTGGCCGTAGTTGGGCGTCCAAATGTTGGTAAATCGACCTTCGTGAACAGAATCGCAAGGTCTTCCGAGGCAATCGTCGACGAGCGACGCGGGGTCACGAGGGACCGCTCCTATCACAAGGCGGATTGGAACGGCGTCGATTTCATGTTGATCGACACCGGCGGCATCGAGATGGGAGACGACGACCGCTTCCAGAAGTCCATTCGCGACCAGGCTTTCATCGCCGCAGATGAAGCAGATGCGATAGTGTTCATGGTGGATGGCCATTCAGATGTCACCACCGACGACA
>JBMNUL010000186.1:0-4589 GCA_050946255.1 Coriobacteriales bacterium
CCCCTCATCGTAGGCATTCCAGGAAGCTGCTGGCTTTCCAGCCTTTGCGACGCAAGTCCAAGGCACTCACGACTCATCAAGCGCACTATACGCCTCGATGGTTGCCTGTGCGTCGGCGAGCACCTGCTTGGCCAGGCGCTCGGGTTTCAGAATCAGCACGTCGGGGGAGAAGTTCTTGGCGAACTGCACCATCGCGCGCTCGTTCACGCGCGCCCTCACGGTAACGAAATCCCCTCCCCCATCGCTGAACTCCACGTCGGTGCCGAACTCGTCGACCACGTCGGTCACCATGGCCCTCACGACGCGGAACGTGACGCGCGAGTTCGGGCTCGAGTACATGTAGACGTGCTCCCTCATGTACTGTGCCAGGTCCAGCTTGCCGCCGCCCGAGCCCTCGAGCTCCGAGAACGGGCGCGCACGCTCGTCCGTCAGGATCTCGATGTCGGCGATCCGGTCGACCCGGTAGTTCGACACGTCGTCGTAGCCGTCATAGTTGCAGATGAGGTAGTACTTTCCGTCCTTGGCGGCCATCTGGTAGGGGCTCACGACGTACTCGCGCGGAGCTCCGCCGCGCCGCTTGGGGCGCAGTTTCTTGTCTGTGCCGTACTCCAAGTAGTGGAAGCGCACCTTGCGGTTGCGGCTTATCGCGTCGTCGAGCACCTCTATCGTCCAGAAGAGCGAGGGGCTCTGGGGCAGGCTGGCTGAGATTGTGGTGATGTGGCCCACATGCGCCCTGAAATATTTGCTGGAGAGCCCTGCGAGCTTGGCGACGAGGTCCTTGCGCTGGCTGTTGGGGATGTGGTTGGAGAAGAGCACGCCATCGATGAGCAGGCGGAGCTCCGCCTCGGTGAAGTCGTGCTCGAGCCAGAGGTCCGACATCGTGGTGCTCTCCTCGGGCTCGCCTGTCCTTGGGTTCGGCACCGTGCGGCTCTTCTCCGTGCACTCGATGGGGCACCCCGCCTCTATGAGGTTGTCGATGTTTCGGCGCACCGCCTTTCGGTCCACGGCGAGCGAGTAGTCGCTCTCGAGGATGTCCTGGATCTCGCGCTGGCTCAGCGTGTGGTCGGCATCGGTGCGCTCGCGCAGGATCTCGAGGATCAACAGCGGCAGCATCTTCTTTGGCGGTTTCGCTGTAGTTGCGATATGCATTTCCCTTGAACCTCCCTCTGCTGCATAGATAGTAGGTCATGGCATGGGACGATTTTAACCCATCCTACATTGGTCATGACTGTTTGGGATTCGGACGACCTTGCCCCATGGCGGCTCGACTCGACGGCGCTCCTGTGCCACCCCAACTCATACCTCAGGGACTCGCTTCTGCCAAGTAAATGGCGCTCACCATAAGGCTGCAAGAATGAAATTTCAATGACTTTCAGTACCTAGCTTAGGCGTTTTATTCTAGCGGCTTCAGCTCACAAGACTTGCGGATTTTCTTGATGCACAGTGCCGTGAGAACTCCGGTAGTTGCAAGCTCTTCTGCTATCTTCGTCAGGAGCTCACGATTCGCTAACAGCGCCATGCGCACCTTCTTGGAGCAAATCTCGAGCACAGCGGACGTGACGGCTTCCTCTGCGCGAAAAAGGTCCTCTGAAGAACCGAACTCCGGTGAGTCGAGAAGCGAGAACCCGGCGATTCCCTCTTCGCTAATTGCCCCCCGGATGATTTGCAGCGATTTGTCCAGGTCGTAGTCGCACCCGGTGGCCCTTCCAAGATTCATGAACGTGGCCTCCCTGCCGGCAAGCCCCACCATCACCTTGTTTTGCCAATCAGATTCGGAGACAGACATAGCGAAATCGTTCTTGCACACAGTGAATGCTTTGGCATCCTCTTCCCCCAGCCCTGCGAACACCAAAGAGACGCTATTGGGAAAGAGTAGCTCCTGCATGGTGGCGTGACCTGCTTCGTGCCATATCAGGTGCGCGGCTGCAGAGTTCGTGGCAAGGTCGACAGGCTCACCTTGGTCGATGAGCTCTGGAGAAACGTGGTGCACCACCATCAGGAACGACTTCACCAAATGGCGCATTTCGACGAGGGCCGCTCTCTCGAACCCAGCCATGAGCCCCGCCTCGTTGATTACCGTCTCTAGAGTCGCGCATGAATGACCGTAGAGAAGATCGGCAACCACAACCGGGTTTACATCATCCGCCAGTCTCTTGCCTTTGAGGAAATGTCCGACGATGGGGACGATGTCTTTTCGTGTTGGCACTCCCACATTGATGATTCGATCGAAACGTCCCGGCCTCTTGAGCGATTTGGGCAGCTTGTTAATTTCGTTAGCTGTGGCCAAGACGAAGACATTCTTGTCCCCCACCTCGTCGATGCACGATTGAACCGTGACGTACTCTTCTGAATCGCAATGATTGATGTCGTCGTTTGCGAACTTGTCCAAGTCGTCGAGGAATACGATTGACGGGGACTTTTCCTTCGCCTGTTTGAAGGTGGATGTGATGGTCTTGACAAACTCCCCGTTGGGTTCGGCCTTCCGGCATGTGAAGGTCGGTCGGCCCGAAGCCTCGATAAGGCAACTCGCCATAAGCGATTTCCCAACGCCCGGCTTCCCATAGAGTAGCAGCCCATGCGGCATCGTGACATTCAGCTTTCGGTAGGGCTCATCGTTTGAAAGCATGTCAGCCGTTTTCGTCAATTCGCGCTTGATACTTTCGTAACCGACGATTTTGTCGAATGCGTTCATTTCGCCCATGTCCTTCTCCAATCTTCTTGGTCCCGTCGCGACACTGAAATCAGGTACGCATTAGGAGACATTGATATTTACGCAATCATCGTACGAACAGGGATGGGTCAAACTTGTCGCATACGCTTGCGAATTATTCAATCATTCCCATATCGAAATTGAGGGGCCCTAGCTAAAAACTGAAAAGCACCTCACCTGCCATTTCGGCTCTGATATTTCGGGTTTAGGTGAGTAATCCTTGGCGTCTTGCATGAGTCGCCGTGATAGGCCAAAAAGACATGACAGTATGAGACTGCAGCGATGACCTTGGACCAACAGGATCCAAGGATGTCCGCAGGTATGGCAAGGAAAAGCGAAGGATTGCGCTCGAGACGTTTGCCGGATTCGATAGAGGCTACGCCGACACAATAGCCGAGATCGGACATCCCAAATGGTCGACGTTTCCGAACTGGTGGCATCAATACGAGAGGATCGGGGAAGTGTAGTCCAGCGTGGAAGCACATGCGGAACAGGCTCGCGAGCGGAGAGGTAGGCATGGAGGAGTACGAGACCTGGAAGGCGTCGTTCAAGGGCTGAGAGCATAACGGCTCAGAGCTAAGAACAGCGCCTCCGGGGGCGCTTAATTATCCTAGGCTTTTTACTCTCACGCTGCACTGGGCATTTCCAACAGACAATAGGTCTTGCCGCACGTTTTAGTGAGGGTCCGAAAAGTGATAAATCGCCCCGAAACATCGATTCCTACTCGGGTTTCGTGACGAATCTAAGGTTTCGGAAAGATAATTAATACTCGCTTCTGAGCAGGGATTTTGAGAATCGAACCTTCCAAAGCTGTGTGACTACCACTCTGGCATTCACCTTTGCGAGTAAACTGCACAAAATGGAAGTAAAGGCTCTGACCTTCGGAAAACCTTGAACTCAGTTGCAAGGTGAATTCAACATGCAGTATCTATGAGAAGCGTTGATAACGGGAGTGAATTCGCGTACGTCAGAATAAGACTTCTGAGCTGCGGGATCAACGCTCTCGGACGATAGACTGAGCTCATGGTCCGCATTATTGCGGTCGGGCCTATAATGTTCAGCTCTATCTCGATTGGCGAGGATGCCGCATCCGGATATTCTCCGCTATTATTCCCGGTGCTTGCCCCACTTGAGCTCCGATAGTTTCCAGGCAAGGCCTACCTCTCGCCTGTCATCGACTGCTTCGACGGCATACCGATCAGCTGGTCGATCTCGACGTCCCCTGACGCCGAAATGGCGAACGCTTTGCTGCTCGGAGCCTGCAAGCAGCTCGCCGACGACAACCGCCCGAAGGTGCATTCCGATGAAAGCCCACTACCGATGGCCGGGATGTGTCGAAATCTGCTAGAAGAATGGGCTCGTCAGGTCGATGTCCCGCAAGATGTGCAGCCCCAACAACTCGAGGTGCGAGGGCTTCTTCGGGAGGCTGTAGGTGAAGTTCTTCCAAAGCTGCAACTTGGCCGGGGTGACCGTCGAGAAGCTCTTCGACAAGTCCGACGCGTACCTGAGGTGGTACCGCGACGTGAGGGTCAAGAGCGACCTAAGCTACAAGAGCCAAGTGCAGTACGGAGGGACGGAAACTGGAAACATTGGATCTTGGTCCAAGATCACCGCCGAATTCCCTTGTACTCAGTTCCTATTGAAATACCAACACATGCGTAACCCCAGCTCGAGAAAAGGCCCGAAGCCAAAGGGGATAAATTGCGAGAGCAAATCAAACAAGTAGAACAGATGCCTCTCTATATGAAAACGCCCATCAGCCAGCGTACCGATTGCCGGCAATCCCCCTAGATGTCATTTACAAAGAGAGGAGCGTCGTCAGCAATAAACTAGGCGGAACCACTTTTTTTGCCCCGCCTTACAAAACCAAGAGATTTTT
>JBMNUL010000187.1:0-4578 GCA_050946255.1 Coriobacteriales bacterium
ACCTTGGACTTCAATATCATCGCGTTCGACACCACGCAGATGTCGGTGCAGATTCCGATCAGCTCGATCGACTCTACATTTCCCCATGCCACAGCATCTTCGAAGTCCCTCGACATGTCGAGGGACCCGAACTTCCCCTTCATGTATACAGGCGAATCGTGATCCGAGGCCCACTGTTCGAGATCTCCAGCCAATAGCCAACCGTCTGTCCCCACCTTGCAATGCTCAACCGGGAGCTTCTTTCCCTCGAGGGACTTCGGATATAGAGAAGTATGGGTGTCCTTCGTGAACACCACCACGCCATCGAAATTCCGCACCTTATCCTCAATTGCCGGAAGAGCCGCAACTGCCTCGGGAGACCCCAACGACCCTCCCACGAAATCGTTTTGGACATCGACTACCACGAGGTACTTCTGCGGGTTTGGCTTCTGGCCCGGCGCACCCCATGTGGATTCCATCTGGCTGCGATGGAGCAGGTCGAGGGCAAACGGCTTGAGCGTCTTGGAATAGGGCATCCTGATATATCGCATGTCGAGAGCTTCCTCGCGGAGCCTCATCCTGTCCAGGCCATCGGAATCCTTGAAGATCTTGAAGATCGTCGTCGCGTCGGCAGTCCAATCCTTCTCGAGCACGTGCAGCTCATCCCATTCGGTAACGCTGTCGAGCCCCTGGCTGTCATCGACGTCGTGCCACTTGATGGCGAGGTAGGCCCTCGGATCGAACCGCAGGCCGTTCTCCTCGCAATACTCCTCGTAGTACTCGGCAGCTCTGGCGCCATGGCCGAGGTCGAGCCAAGAATCAATCCGCCTTGTGTCATGGAAAGCGGATGCCATGGCGAGCGCCTCAATATCGGCATCCGAAAGTCCTTCATGGTGCGCAATCGTGGAGGCAAGGACAAGCACCCTTGCCCAGTGCCTGTTCTGATGCACGAGACCCCCGAAAGGCCAGAACTTCAGATCGTTTTCCATGAAGGCCATCCATTCGAGGCACTTCTTGCCGATCTCTGGCGTGGGGGCCATGTCGATGATGTTGCAGAGCATAAAACGTTCCTCTCCGTACAAGATGAATGTGCCGGGTTAACTCCCCGAATGTGAATGTGCCGGGTTAACTCCCCGAATGTGAATGTGCCGGGTTAATTCCCCGAATGTGAATGTGCCAGGTTAATTCCCAGAATGCTCGATGAGGTTGAGAACGTATCCATCCGGGTCCTTCGTGAAATAGAACTTGGTGCCCGGAGTGGGGTCGATCGTCGTGTAATCAGATCCGAGCTTGGAGATGATGCTCTTGGCATCCTCCACCTCGAACGCCAGGGAGAAGTTCTCCTGGTCGGTTAGCTTCAGCTCGAAGCCCTTCCTGGCCACCAGCTCGATGCATCCTCCGCTTTCCTGCTCGATCACGGCAATATCCTCGTTGACTTCCTCGATCTTGTACTGACGGACGACCTTCATTCCCATCACGTCCCGATAGAAGGCAAGGCTCCTGTCGAGGTCCGCAATGTGAAGGGTGGTGTAGACGTACCTGGCGCTCATTGGGTCTCCTTTCACGGTGAGACTAGACGTAATGCATCCAGTTCGAACAGCTATTAGATTACATTCAATACGGTGAACTTTATAGCGAGATTTTCCAATTTGCAGCTGGGGAGAGAGAATTGATAGATATTCTGGAGAGAGCCACGGGGTTCGTGCTCGATTGCGATGGAACGCTGCTCGATTCCATGGGGCAGTGGATAATAGTCGAGGACGACCTAATAGATGCCACGGGGCTGGACTTCTCGACCGAGATGATGGACGAGATTCGATCTGCGCCGATCACAGAAGCCTGCAGGATCTTCCATGAGAGATATGGGCTTGGAGAGAGCACAGAGGAAGTGGAGGAGTTCCTCGATGGCAACCTCCTCAATTTCTATAGAAACGAGGTCGAGCCCCTTCCGGGCACCAAGGAGTTCCTAGAAGAGGCAGACAGGCTTGGAATTCCATGCTCGGTGGTCTCCTCAAGCCCCACCAGGTACGTTGCCGCCGGGCTATCTAGAAATGGAATGCTTGACCTGGTATCGGAGATCTTCTCCACAGAAGAGGTCGGCATCCCGAAGAGCGATACGAAAATCTTCGAGATGGCAATAGCGCACATGGGCTCTGAGGTTGAGAGCACCTGGGGCGCAGACGACTCGCTCTATGCGGTGAAGGTCATGAAATCCATGGGGATGAAGACGATAGGGGCCTATGACAACGACAGCTCCGGAAGCATCGCGGAACTTGGTTCCGTGTGCGATATAGTCGTGAGAAGCTTCGAGGAGCTTCTGGGCTAGTCGATGGGGAGCTCGAAGAACTTCCTGTAGAGGTCGATCTCCTGCTGCGTGCCAACGCTTGAGAGAAACTCCACATTGCCCTTCTTGCTTGAATCCGATGCCCTTCCGGTCTCGGTCAGCATCCTCTTGAGCTGGTTGGCGGTCCCGATGCTGCCATCGTAGAACGGCACATCTCCCACCACATCGCGTATCTGCTTCTTTATGAACGGGTAGTGTGTGCAGCCGAGCACCACGCTGTCGATCTTGCCCCTGTAATCCCCTACCAGTTTTTCGAGGAGTTCGCGGAGGTCGGGCGCATCGAGATTCCCCTTCTCGATTCTCGCGGCGAGTCCCACACACGGCACTGGGAAGATCACCGAGTTGCTGCGAAACATCTCTACCTGTTGTTGGAATTTTTCCAGCTCGATCGTGCGCTTTGTGGCCATGACGAGAATCCGCTCGCGTTCCCCGGCAAGGGCAGCTGGCTTGAGGGCAGGCTCCATGCCGATAATCGGATACTCGGGATATCTTTTGCGAAGATACGAGGCCGCAGCACTAGTCGCGGTGTTGCAGGCGATCACGATTGCCTTGACACCGGAATCCAGCAAATCCTCCGCCACCCTCTTCGCCAACAGGAGAACCTGATAGGCAGCCTTCTCGCCATAGGGGGCATTTGCGGAATCTCCGTAGTAAACGAAATCCTCGTTCGGAAGGAGCCTGACCATCTCCTTGAGAACGCTGATCCCGCCCAGACCGGAATCGAACACGCCTATGTAGCCATCGTATTTGCCGGACAAAACGTCCTGCTCCTAGATATTGCCTTCATCGTCATCTGAGCCCTCATCATGAAGCCATCCATTAGATGGGGCTCGGATCATTCCTACCCTGACTTTTCGTTGATTATAAAACAACGGC
The DNA here is from genome assembly GCA_050946255.1 of Coriobacteriales bacterium. Taxonomy (GTDB): domain Bacteria; phylum Actinomycetota; class Coriobacteriia; order Coriobacteriales; family CADBOM01; genus JBMNUL01. The sequence goes on from JBMNUL010000187.1 coordinate 3,200, forward strand.
GGGGAATACTCGCAAGACACCCATCATAGTTCCGCGAAGGTTCTCGGCAATTGATCTCGGCGTTAGCTGGATGCCAAAAAGGACAGGAATGATAGTGGTAGTAGCAAGTTGATAAATAAGCCCAGGCTCTTCGACGCTCAACACTGACAAGCACAACCTGAACAGCCAAAGTGCCAGCGTTAAATCTCAGCTGCACATCTCCCAAAGCATGCTAGATCCTGGTGATCGACTTCACGTTGAATATCTTGTAGACCGCACCGTCAGGTATGATGCTGGCCCCGCCCGTGACGATTCCGGAACCAATGCTGCCAGAATTCGCATAGGAGGAGGCAACCGAGGAATTGGAGGAATCCGTCAAGATGACCGGGGCGCCGATATTGTTAGCCAACGGACCAGCTGCCAATCCATCGGGGAAGTTGCGGGCATAGGATACTACAGCCTGGGTGGCCGACGGGAAGAACTCCTCCGCTATCGCAACCGATGTCTCATATCGGCTTTTACCGGCCAACCTGCTGGGGGACACGCCACCGCAGCAAGCCTTGACCTGCGACTCCACGGTTTTGCTGACCGAGGCCGAACCGCCCAGCAGATAGACGTGACTCGAGGGATGATTGCTGAGAAAAGTCTTCTGCTCCTGGGTAAGGGAGTCTCCCACGAGCATGATCGGTCGCCCGGACGAGCTGGCAGATAGACTGTCCGCATAGTTCTTGCCAGTGGCGATCAGGATGTCCTGCCCGTCGCTCACACCGGCCTCCTCGAGGATCATCATGCTGGTGTCATAGCGGGTTTTCCCGCCTAATCTCACAGGCGATGCACCGATTCCCAAATTGGAGATGCCGCTCTCCAACGACGACGGGAGCGCACCTGTTCCTCCTAGGATGTACACGGTGCCACCAGACGCGAGGTTGTCTTTAAGGAAATCAATTGCCTCGTCGACGCGTGAACTGTCGGTGAGGATTATCGGAGCTTTAGATTTCACGGCAAGGTAGCTGCCACCGAGGGCGTCGGGGTAATTGCTCCCGCAGGCTATTACCACGGCGGAGAACTTCCCGTTGGAGTCGCGCCAGGAGTCATACCCCTCGTATTCGGCGAGCTTGAGAGCCGTCTCGTAGCGCGTGGCCCCGGCAATGCGGGTCACTTGCCCAGACCCAGTGCCCGTCACGGTCACCTTGCAGGTGGCCTTCATGTTGATGCTGGAATTCTTGGATTTGAGCGTCACCACGGCCTCGCCAGGTGCCACGGCAGTGATCTTGCCATTTGCATCGACCTTCGCAACCGAGGTGTCAGAGCTGCTCCAGGAAACACCGTAAGTGCTCTCGTAGCGCCAATAATGATCAAGCGTGTCGCTCTCGCCCGGAGTCATCGTGATGCTGCTTGGT
>JBMNUL010000188.1:0-4532 GCA_050946255.1 Coriobacteriales bacterium
CGCATTCCAGATGACGAGGAAGTATCTGTGAAGTTCTCCGGAATCCCCTGGAAGAAAATCAACGACTCCCACAAGCGCGACTACGATGCAGCCCTGGAGGACGTTTTCGAAGAGTTGGGCATGGACTCCACCGAACGCGATGACTGCAATCAGAAAGCGCAGGCTGCCTACAACGCGCTCTCATCCCTCGACCTGGAGATGAAGCGCAAGATCTAGCTCCGAAGTTGGACCTTGTCCCCACAATCCACATTCGCCCAATGCCCAGCGCGACGAGAAACCGCCTCCCAATCGGGAAAATCCCGCTTTTCTACCCGACCTTCAGATACTCCAGAAACCTCTTCACCGCAAGCGGTGCTGTCTTGCGCTCCCGCAGGGCCAAGCCGATGTTGCGATAAGCGGGGACATCGAGCTCTTTTGCCACGATGCGGTAGGGATTGCGCTTCAAGATCAGTTCCGGCAGAATGCTGATTCCAAGCCCGCTCTCCACCATTGACATGATGGCGTAGTCGTCCCAGGTTCTGAAGCGAACATCTGGAGACACCCCATGCCTCTCCAGCAGCTCCGACACCTCCCGGCTGCCACCCCGCTCCAACAGCATGAAAGGCTCGCCTGACAGCTTTTCCACCGGAAACTTGTCACAGCTGGCCATTGGATGGTCCTCGGGGAGGACGACGAGCAGCCTGTCTTTCGCTAAGGATATTGTCTCGAACTCGGACCGAGTGGGCAGTCGCAGGAAACCGCAGTCCACCCTCCCACTGGCAATCCAGCCCTCGATCTCGGAGTAGTCGCCAAGCAACAACTCGTAGTCGATGTTTGGGTAGTCTTTCTGAAATTCCCGAATAATGCTCGGCAGCCAGTGTGTTGCGACACTGGAGAAGGTGCCAATGCGGATCAGCCCAGATTGCAGGTTGTTGAGCTCATCCACTTGCATTTGCAGCTTGTCAAACTCCTCGCAAAGGCTCTTGGCATAAGGCAGAAGTCTCGTCCCTTCCGAGGTCAGCTGGACCCCGGCTCGGCTTCGTTCCAGCAACTTGACATTCCACTCCTTCTCGAGGTCGGCAATCATGCGGCTGATTCCTGATTGGGAGTAGTTGAGAACTTCGGCTGCCTTTGTGAAGCTGCCGTATTCAACCGTGCGGACAAAAGCGATGCACTTGAAGATGTTCATATCCATAGCGAGTTTTTCCTGTTCCCTCGACTTAAATCTATCTTATTTTGTAATTTTATATATGAGAAATATGCGTTTTTGTAATTTTAAAAACTATGATAACTATATTTCGGTACATTTCGACCAGCATGAGGTGATTGCATGTTCTATGTGAGTGACATCTTCACGACGGCACCGGAGACCTTCCAAACTCCGCTTCAGGAGAAGGCTTACCAAGCCCTTGCCGACCTGGGAATCCCGTTCGAGCGGGTGGACACGGACGAGGCGATAACCATGGAGGATTGCACGCTGATAGACGAGAAGCTGGACATGAAGATGGTCAAGACGCTTTTTCTGTGCAACCGCCAGCAAACCGACTTCTACCTTTTCGTCACAACGGGAGAGAAGCAGTTCCATTCCAAGGAGTTCAGCAAGGCATTGGGAATCTCACGGGTATCCTTCGCCCCCGCCGAGCTTATGGAGTCGATGCTCGGAACGAAGATTGGCGCCGCCACGATGTTCAGCTCCCTTCTGGACACAGCGCGAGACGTGCATTTCGTCTTCGACCAGGATGTCTGCTCCGAGGAGTGGTACGGGTGCAGCGACGGCACCACCACCGGCTACATGAAGCTGAAGACGCATGACGTGCTCGAGAAGCTTCTCCCCCACGCGAATCACACGCCGGTCATCATCGAGATGTAGCAGCTTTTTTCGACGGATCGGTTCGACTTCGGAGATTCCTAAAGACCTGGGGACTTAGGATCACATCCCCAATGCGCAGGACGGGGCTTTTCCCAACACTCTCCCCCATGTAAAACCTTTGCAAAATCACATTCGATGAGATTCCGGGGATTACCGGGGATGATATCCTGATTTTGCGGGAATTCGCCGAATGCTCGACCCAAGCTCGACCTAGACTCGACCTAAGCAGCATCAGAGTTTCGGGCGGACGGATTCCTTCAATTCAAGGTGGGATAATCTGCGGAGGGGCGAATCAGAATGTCAGCCAACAGCGTGTCTCAGGTTTCGACGGACCCAGGAAGGTTCTTCGGATTCAGCGAGGACGATTGGAACTCTTTTAACGAAGAGCAACGCAGGGCCGCATCCGAGGGAAAGCGCGTCTACGATTACAGCTCCCCGGACATTCAGCGAAAGGTCAACATTCTCTCCTGGGCCTTCATCGGAGTCGGGGCCATGTTCTTCGCAACCGGGATTATCCTCTTCGCTATCAACATCGGCGTCAAGATCACGAAATTCGAAGTCGCGATGTTCGTGGGAGTCATGTCTCTGGGAGTCGTGCTCCTCGTGGCGGGGGTGTTGATTCGCACTCTAAAGAAGCATCCGCAGTGGACCCCGCTGATCAGATGGGGGATGCTCGGATTCTGCGTGGCCGCCGCGTTAATGTGCGTGTTTCTCACGGATCGCTCCGGCGAGACCGTCTTCACCGACGTTCTACAGACTTTCATCATCTGGTATGCCCTTTTCGTCTTCCTAAGGCAAGCCGAGGTGAAACGGGTGAATTAGGTGCGACAGGGGAACGGTTCTCCCGTCGCACTTGGGGACTCAGCGCCCATCTCCACGCACCAGTCACATTCGCCGCAGCTCGATGCTGCCGCCTTCAGGCATCTACCAGCTTGCCAGGATATGCTCTTGCGCGCTTCCGCGACCTTGCGTGGGGTTTCCCTCGCACTTCTGCGAACTCGCGGGTTCACCAACACACTCTTGTCACGCTGCGGGTCCAATCCACACGAAAAATCGCCGCTGGCTGCCGCTGGCCCACCAGCTTCAGAAGCATTCCCTGTCAATTCACGAAAATCGGAAAGCCTTTACCTAGACTGATGTCGTCACCCACCCCCTTTGTAGCTACCATGTTTGCAAGGTAGCTTATACTTTATATGCCAAATACACTTTTTGAACAGACAAACGCCAAACGTCAGGGGGTTTGCATATGCTGGAACTCGAGAACATTTCCTTCGGCGTAGACACAGACAAGGGCGCGCGGGACATAATTCGAGATGTGAGCCTGAAATTCCAGGACAACAAGTTCACGGTGATCACGGGACCCAACGGCGGCGGGAAATCCACGCTGGCAAGGTTGATTTCCGGAATCGAGAAGCCCGACAAGGGAAAGATCATCTTCAACGGCGAGGACATCACGGACCTCTCTGTCACTGACCGTGCAAAGAAGGGCATCAGCTACGCACTTCAGCAGCCGGTGAAGTTCAAGGGCATCAGGGTGATCGACCTCCTGCGAATCGCCGCTGGAAAAACGCTTCCAATAGACGAGGCCTGCGAGTACCTCTCCGAAGTCGGCCTCTGCGCGAAGGACTACCTGAGCAGGGAGGTCAACACCAGCCTCTCCGGCGGCGAGCTGAAGAGGATAGAAATCGCCACGGTCCTCGCGCGTCACACCAGCCTGTCCGTGTTCGACGAACCAGAAGCCGGAATCGACCTGTGGAGCTTCCAGAATCTGATCCAAGTGTTCGAGCGCATGCAGAAGAAGAACAACGGCACGATAATCATCATCTCCCACCAGGAGAGAATCCTGAACATCGCAGATGAGATCATCGTGCTGGCGGATGGCCAGGTGAAGATGCAGGGTCCACGCGATAAAGTCCTCCCAGAACTGATTGGAACCGACTCCGCGGTAACCGTTTGCTCTGAGCTGTCGAAAGGGGAATGACGATGCTTGACAAGATTCAATTGGAGCTGTTGAAAGAAGTAGCAGACCTAGACGCACTCCCCCAGGGAGCAGTCAACATCCGCGCGAACGGCAAGGCCGAGGTGAGAAACTCCACCGCCAACATCGAGATCACCCCCAAGGAAGAGGGAAACGGGGTCGACATCGACATCAAGCCGGGCACCAAGAACGAGAGCGTGCACATCCCCGTGGTCATCAGCAAGAGCGGAATGACCGAGACCGTGTACAACGATTTCTACGTAGGCGATGACTGCGACGTCATAATCGTCGCCGGCTGCGGAATCGACAACTGCGGCGGGCTGGACTCCGAACATGACGGCGTGCACCGCTTCCAAGTTGGAAAGAACTCCAAGGTAAAGTACATCGAGAAGCACTATGGCAGCGGAACTGGCACGGGCAAGAGAATCCTGAACCCTGTGACCGAGGTACATCTCGGCGAGAACAGCGTGATGGAAATGCAGATGACGCAGATCAAGGGCGTCAACAACACCGACCGCAAGACCGTGGCAGACCTTGCAGCAGGAGCAAAGCTGATGGTGAGAGAGCGTTTGATGACCCACGAGGATCAGATCGCCTACAGCTCGTACAAGGTGGACCTGAACGGCGACGGGTCCAGCGCCGACATCGTCTCGAGGGGCGTTGCGAGGGATTCCTCCCACCAGACGCTGAACCTCGGGATCTCTG
>JBMNUL010000189.1:0-4508 GCA_050946255.1 Coriobacteriales bacterium
AATAATCTTACTAAGTATACATGGCATGCTTCCACCTCACTAAGTGGCATCAGAAACATCAGAAACAGACGCTACAACCCCCAAATGAAAGGTAACCGAGGGCATCCACATAATCGGAGGAAAGCATCTCATGAGTGCGAAATAATTCCCATTGGTAAGGAGGTGCAAAGAAAATAATTTGTTAATGCTCTATCTACTAGAATCAACACGTCCGTACTTTTCTTTGGTATACACATGTTTGAATATTTTATCGAGTACAAATAGAAATACGGCCGAAAGAAGGGAAATCGGAGAGAACAGTTCATGAAAAGATGTGAACATTCCTATTGCGGTAATAGCTATTGTATATAAACGGAAAATGAGAAATGCTTCAATAGCTCGATTATCGCTCAGTCGTCTGATTAGCACCCTAGTTAGGATCGCCAATAACGAACCCATCAATATTGAAAATATAATTAACCCGACATAGCCACCATAATAATAAGAACATGCGAAGCCAGCCTCTGTGTAGGTAGAACCAGCAGCAAGTTTTGCAGAAACAATCTCCTTCGGAGTAGTAACCAACATCATCTTATAAATACCATAATCTTTTTCCTGCTCACTCTCGTCTGTAGGAGAAAACCAAACATCTAGCTCACGACCAAACTCATTCGAATGTGGCATTGAGTCTTCCTGCAAGCCATAAACCTTCCACCATATCTGCCCTTGCTCAGCGGTCCGCTTGAAGAAGTATTCACCAGAAGTACTGTTTGACCCTAGGGCCATCTGGATAAAGACAGCACAAGCAACCAATAATAGGAAGACTATAAAGATCCGAGAAGCATACCTCTTCATCATCGAGATGTTCTTATTTTTTTCCCACCAAATGCAAATTGCAAAACATATAGAAACGAGGAGATTCAAAAATACCAAAAATTTGTTACCCAGCCATAAATAGGTAAGAATTGAGACAACAATAGCTGATATGCATAGCATTCTATGCCTATTTTGGAAAATCTGGGTGACGAGCACTGGCAAGCTGTAATAGACGTAGAGCATTAGCTTAGAAAAGATACCTAGTGGATACATTTTTGCATATGTGAAGCGATCAACGTTCAACAGGAATGCAGGATGATCAATAACTTGAAGAAAAACGGCTGAGAAGACAACCAGGTAGGCTATGGGGAAAAGAACTGAGCCTACTATAGCGTCAAGATGACGATACCAAGTGATAACAGTTGAATCGCAGTTTTTCTGCTGAGGAGAACTTACCTCATCATGGGCTTGAGGCGATATTTTCTTGTTTGTACATATGTACTGTATTTCTGATTCCTCACGCGTGTTTGATTTCTCTTTCAGAGAGAAATTTTTATGAGATTGACAGGATTCATACCAAAAAATCAGAAACACTATCCACCATGCAAAGGAAAGCGCAGGTATCGAGCCAACGAAATGAGTTTGAATGCCACCTAGCTCTGACAGTTTGATAGAGAAGAATTCACAGCAGACTACTCCAGCAAGATTCGCAATCGATGCAAAGAATAATCGAAAATATCTACAAAGAAAGCTAAGGTCTATTGCACAATAATAGATAAGAGTAATAGCAAAGACCGTTAGTCCCAGGACAGAAAAAAACATCAGTCCGTGTAGAGCAATCCCAAGACAATATACAGTGGCTCCCGCAATGACAATAATGGGGAAAGGAATACTGGAAATAATCCTGCAGGCAGCATTACGAATTCTCGAAATTGTCACACTTGCCACATTGTCTCCAGAAACATTATGGTTCAACACGTATTCCGGCCATCTAGCCAAGCCACCAAGGTTATCCCAATTTTATATCTAACAGACACACAACACACTCTTGACTGAGATTATCAATGCTGCGTGTGAACCTCAATGCTACATTAATCCGTCGCCGGATGATCCCGCCGAACATCAGCGCGACGAGGGCAAGTCCGATGGCCCAGCGGGCGATGGCCAGGTCCCTAAGCGGATAGTACACCGCAACGGCAGCCCCCACGCACGCGGCGCCCAGCAGGTACTTGCGGAGCGGGAAGTTGCGGTCGCCAAGCATGAAGCGCGCCGTGCAGAAGTGGAACGCGAAGAGCCCGACGTAGGAGACCATCGTCGCCAGCGCCGCGCCGTAGTAACTCATCGACGGGATGAACGCGTAGTTCAGCACGATGTTGAGGACCGCGGCGCAGACCGTACCGAAGGCGACCGTCCTCGTCTGGCGTCGGTAGAACTCGTAGTTCACCGGGAAGCTGTAGAGGAACACGCAGTACTGCCCCACGATCAGCATCGGCAGCACCGAGATTGCCGACCAGTAGCTGGGATCGGACATGACCTTGAGGACCTCGGGGGCGAGCATCAGGAAGGCGCAGGTCCCCGTCGTGAAGATCCGCATGTAGTTGTCGAAGTGGCGCTCCTTCACCCCGGGGGCGGACTTGCCCGCGAAGTCCTCGTACAAGAACGGCACGTAGGCGTTGTTGAGCGCCTGGTAGATGCTGTTCAGCAGGTTCGAGATCGTCACGGCGAGGCTGTAGATCCCCACGGCCGACGCGTCGTAGAACTGCTTGATGATCACCTGGTCAGACTGGGCGAGGACCAGGAGCGACAGCCCGTGGAAGATGAGCGGGATGGTGAGCGGCAGGCAGAACCTCCAATACGCAGTGGAGAACTCGGAGGCACTCTGCCTACGGGCGAACGTGACGAACAACGACACGCCGATCGCCACGTAGGGAAGCATGTAGCCGAATACACGTCCCCAGTAGGGTTCGATCGACGGCGGGACGAGGAGGATCAGCACGATGGAGAGCGCCGTCGTCGACACCGCGACCAGGACCGAGATCACGAAGTTGCGCCGAGCCTGCTTCGTGAAGATGTAGCGCATGTTGAAGAAGTTCACCAGGAACACGCCGTAGCTCTGCACCACCACGCAGACCGTTGTCCAAGATCCAATGCGACAAAGATGCCGCTTCATATCCACGAGATGAGCTCGGCCGCCTTCATAGCCATTAGCATTTTCCGGATAGGAGTACTGTCATAGCTGAAACGCCATCATTGACATTAGCTATTTATTGGACAGTTGATGAAAGGTGCTTGTTATACGCAAAGCTCTCGATGATGCTAACTGTCTCGTCTATTGATGAAGGAAATAGAATCCTATCGCTCGGATATCCCATACAGCCTAATAACTCTTCAACAGCTGCGTCAGTCTGAAGATCATCAGGATTCCGCTCACGCAACCTGTTGAGAAATAATAGGTGTGGCTGTGCACCTGTCTCGAGATAGGGCGAGAGCTGGGCGCTTGAGAACATCCCAACCAACAGGAAATCTTCCATATTCTCAACTTGACACTTTACTTCCCACATCCCGTTTACGCCAAAATAGTTTCCATTAGGTGCAAGGTTTGCATCGGTCCGAGGGTGTAGCCGTAGATAGTAACGGAGCTGATGCATATCCAAGAGATCAACAATCTCGTCGACAATCGCCGCATCAGTTTCGTTTGAGCGCATGCTGCGAAGACAATCGAAGATGATGACGGATGCCTTGTCAAGCGACTCCCCACCTGACCACAGCCGACTATCTTTTATTAGCTGTAATACTTGCCTGGTAGGACGGAGCTGGCGGACAGGCATAGGAGGGCAGAACGTCATCGCGCTGGGGCGTTTCACGTAAAGAGCCTCGACGCAATAGAGCCCCCTCTTCCCGACAACTTTCCTAACCAGAGTTTTTGCCTGCTTTCGAAACGGCCTCTCCTTGATACCCTCAGGTGAAAAGTCGAGGAACGTTATCCCACGAAACACATTCCCTGTATAAGTACCAGTTCCATCCTCATAGAAGTAGGTCCGCAGTTTAGGGTTATACCTTCGAAGATAGGAAAGCACACCGTAATTGGCCGTAGTGGGACACGACAAGAACATTGAGTCGTACATCAAGTCCTTCTCAAGCAAGGCAGGGGCGATCTCCGGAGTAGGATCGCGGAAATAGCTTCTCAGATTATCCATCCTTACGGCAACATCAGAATCAAGGACCTTGCCTTTGCGATCAAAGACGCTAGAGAATAGGCCGCTGTCACGAGCAGAGTGAAGGTATGCTTGGGCATTAGAAAACTGATCAATGACATAGAGATCAGAGATTGTACCTTCGGCAGAAAACATGCTGGCCAAATACATGGAGTTCAGAATCTGAACAGGCGTATCCGCGAAGAACAGTGCGCGATTCCCCACCGAGATTTCAGCCATAGGTCATAACCACCGAAATATCCAGTATAATTGCTATCGCATTCCCTAACGCAATGCCCTGAAAAGCTCTCCTAATATGGATAATTATTCTCAAGTATAATCCCTGATTATGCTCTGCAATCTCGCCAACCGCACATACCATCAGAAGATGGTCCGTCGCCGGATGATCCCGCCGAACATCAGCGCGACGAGGGCAAGTCCGATGGCCCAGCGGGCGATGGCCAGGTCCCTAAGCGGATAGTACACCGCAACGGCAGCCCCCACGCACGCGGCGCCCAG
>JBMNUL010000190.1:0-4474 GCA_050946255.1 Coriobacteriales bacterium
CAGACCAACGTCCCCAGCTCAGCACCGTTTGACCTTCGGAACTATCGCAAATGGCAATCTGCGCAATTATTTGGCCTTGGCGTTCACCATCGTTTTCGAGTCGATGGCGTTGTTAGGGCAATCGTTGTTGTATGGATACCTCGCGACTTCGGCACGGATCTTCATCTGACGCTTGCCCGGCATCCCCCAGAGAATCTCTACCTTAGTACCCTCGACAGCATATTCCTTCTTTATCGGGCAGAGCGAGATCATCTTGTGGTAGTAGGGGCTCATCATGCGCCCGGAAGTCACCCCTACTTCCTCGCCGTCAACGTAGACGTAGTCGCTGTGGTAAATCGGATGTCCGAACGAGAAATCGTCTGGCTCCGAGATGTCGAGGCATGGGTCGTCCGTGTACTGCGTCCGGATTACCTCCAAGATGTCGTCGACGTTCCAGCCCAGCGTGACCATCTGTCTGGGCGGGTTCTTCGAGATCTCCTCGAGGGCCTCACGACCCACGAAGTCGTGGTCGAATTTCACGGTCTTGCCCCAGTTGTTGTCGTAAGGCGTGCGGAATAACTTCTCCGGATGGTCCGAGGCACTACCCTCGAAGCGCATGTTCCCGAACCCCCATTTTCCTGTGCCATCTCCCATGCGGCCGCTCTGCAGCATCTTGTAGGGCGGAAACTCCTGGATGGGCTCGTACTGGTGGCTCGTCCCGAGCCAGTCTAGATAAAGCTGAGGGTATCCGCCCTCCCAGTGGGTCATGTCGTATGCAGGAGTTCCGAGGCGCTTGAGACCGTATGGCTTACCGGCTTCTAGGAGTGCCTCATAAACCGGCACTGCCTCGGAGTTGTCACCATGAACCTCGTATGCAAGCGACCCAGCCATCCCGACTCGCAGGATCGTCACTGACTTGCCCGCAATCGTGGACTTGCGGTGGTGGAAGAACTTGATGTCGGTGAGGTCCTCCCCTGTTGCGGCCTGTACTATGGCCAGCGAGGTCGGGCCAGCGAGCTGGAAAACGTAGTCGTTGCCGTTCTCGATTTTCACGTCGTAGCCACCCGTTGCTGCATAGAACTCCATGAATGGAGAAAGGCAGAAACCCTCGTACTCGTTCTCGCCAAGCCTAAGCAGCACGCCATCGTTCATGATATAGCCCTTGTCATCGCAGAAGATCGCATGCTTCCCACTACCAATCGGGAATTTCTCGAAGCTGTTGACCAGCGCGTGCTTGAACAGCTCCGTGCACTGCGTGCCCGAAATCTTGATGTGGGCCGCCGGGTTGAGGTTTGCGTGCAGATAGCAGCTGTTGTGCCAGGAGAGCATCTCGTCACGCCACCCAGTGTACTCGAACGGCTGCACGCCAGCCCACAGCGGACCTGCAGTGTAGGCGCAGTAGAGCTTGTTCGTGGACTCTGAGTCCACATAGGGAACCAATGGCGAATAGTGGAATTGTGGAGTTGGCATATCCATTGTCTTTTCTCCTATCTTATATTTCGGCCCCGATGCGCTTCGCACCTGAGAGCCATTGCAGCCAATCATCGGCTGAGAGACCTTCCTCCAATTAACCCCGAGCGATCCCTAGGAATCCCGAGAGAGCAGGGCCATCAGGCAAGCCCTTTGGCAAGACCTTGGGAGGAAGGCCCCATGTCGAGTGTTTACCCCTTGTAATGAGGGACTTGCTCCACGTCGAAATCCTTGTTGCGAAGATGAATGTTGTATGGGAAGCGCGCAACTTTGGCCCGGACTTCCTTCTGGCGAGTTCCAGGATTTCCCCATACAATCGTGAGCTCATCGCCCTCGTTGATGTAGCTCTCCTCGATAATGCCGTCGGATACCATCGCGCGGTACCAATAGTCGGTAGTCCTTCCCGCACTCCATCCGATCTCGCGCCCGTCCTTGTCGAGCACCTTGTCCATCTCCACGTCCTGGCCGCCGTAGACAGCAGACCACGGTTTCCCTGGCCAATCCATCGGGGCGTAAGGCTCCTCATCGCGGTACTGGGACATGTAGATGTCGCCCAAATCCTCGTAGTTCCACTCCAGCGTGCAGATGTTCCTGCGGTGCGGATCCTGCTTGTAAGCTTCAAGAGCCTCCCTGCCCCGGAAGTCGCGGCTGTAGTCGCAGACGTAGTCGAGGCCGAGCATGTAAGGATTGGCCAGGCGCTTGGTCATGTCCTCGCCGAGGCTCCCGGTCATGAACCACTGGAGAGACAGGCCCTCGTCGGCCATCTTGCTCTGCCCGCCGCTCTGCTGGGCCATCATGGCCTGGGCGAACTCCATATCCATCGATGGCATGAAGTGGAATCCCAGCTGCTGGCTCCCGCCTGGGGTGTGATCCATCATGTAGGCTTGGAAACCGAGTCGCCTAACTCCCAACGGCTGGCCTGCGCGGAGGAGCGCCTCGTAGACATCGTGAGAGTCCCCTGCAGCGCAATGCACTTCGTAACCGATGCATCCGTACATCCCGAATCTGAGGATGCGGACCTTGTGCCCTGCGATCGTTGCGTTGCGGAAATGTCCGAACTTGATGTCGTGCAGGTCTTCCTTGGCAGCGTTCTCGACCATCTGCAGGCTGTTGGGGCCCTGTGTCTGGAAGATGACCCTCTGGCCGGTGATGTTCTCGAGAGTTGCGTCGTAATTGCCTTTTAAGAAAACATAGTCGAAGTAGGGCGAGAGCCAATGGGCCTCATATGTGTCCTCGTCGGTATGCAGGATCACGCCTTGCGCTGCGATATTGGCATCGTCTGTGAGCATGAGGCCGTGCTTGGTTGTCCCCACCGGCCAAGTGTCGACCTTGTTTACCAACGCATCCTTCATGAACTTCTTGGCATCGGGTCCCTTGACCACCGCCATGGGAGTTGGATTGAGTCCGCCGCTGACAGAGCAAGTGAGATGCCAAGAGAGGGTCTCGTCTCTGAAGTCGGTGAAATCGACTGGCTTCAGGTCTGGGTTCATCATCTGCATGTAGAGCCTCCCACCCGGCATGAACGGAATTGAACTCTGCAACGTCATTGGGTAGGGCTGGTTCTTCACCATCCCATCGAGCGTGAACTGGTTCTTGTCCTTGTAATCTTCGTACATCTTGCTCTCCTTTCTTGAATGTCTTGTTGCCTTGCTTTTTTCCTATTGGTTGATTGCCTGATCAAGACCGGCTTGCCTGCTTGCAGCCGGTTTCCTTGTAGCGAATGGATTACCAGCCTGTGGTGGGTGGTCCTGTTCAGTCGAACTTGGGTCGGGGGATGCTCTCTATGTCGAAATCACGGTTGGAGAGGTGGTTGTTATAAGGGAAACGGGCGACTTTGGCACGGACTCTCTTCTGCCTGGTACCGGGAGCTCCCCAGATGATCCTCACCTCAGTGCCCTCCTCGGCGTAGTTGATGTCGATAGCGCAGAGCGAGAGGGTGGTGCGGAAAAAGGCGTCGTGAGTCCGATGCGTCGAAATGCCGATGTGATTACCGTCTTTGTCGAGTACCCAGTCAGCATGCAGGGACTGTGTCCCGGTTTCGAATCCGTCGCATGGAAGGTCCATTGGCATGTAGGGCTCGCGGTCAGAGAACTGCGACCTATAGATATCCGCCAGGTCGTCAGGGTTCCACTCCAGCGTGACCATCTTCTTGCTAGGGTTGGCTGCGAGCTTCTCGAGCACCGGCTTCCCGGGGAATTCGTGGTCGAACTTCACGACGTTACCGCATCCATACTCCACGGGGTTGGCGAACAACCCCTGATGAGGCCCATCATAGGAACCCACGATGGGGATAGCGAGGCCGGCGATGGCGTTCTGCTGGCGCATAGCTTCCTGAAAGCCGGGATCGTCCATGATTGCGTTGAGGTAATGCATCCCGTACTGCAGGAATCCACCGGGAGTGTGGTTCATCGCGTACGCTCGGGCCCCCATTCGGCGGATCCCGTATTTCTGCCCGACCTCGAGGATGCGCTTGTAAACATAGTTCGCGTCCTCCACATTGCCCGATATCTCGTAGCCGATCGATCCGGTCATGCCGAAGCGGTAGAGCCTCACCGGGCGGCCATCCACGTCTGTGTTGGTGAGGAAGCAGTACTTGAGGTCATGGAGATCGGTCTTGCAGAGCTCCTCGAACATCGGAAGCGTGTTCTTACCGGAAGTCTGCATCATGAAGCGCTGCTGGGTGACGTCCTCGACCTTCATGTCATAACCGGCTCCATCGCGGGCGACGATATACGGGAGCGTCATCAGGCACTGCGCCTCGAACTCCTCCTCGCCCAGACGGTAAAGGATGCCCTGCATGATCATGTTTCCGTCGTCGTCGCACATGATGGCCTGCTTGGCGCGACCAATCGGGTATTTGGCGAAGCTATTGACAAAATGGTCGTTGAAAAACCTCATTGCATCTGGACCAGTGATTCGCAGGACGGGAGGTGCAGGCGAAAGGTAATTGGAGATCGAAATAGTCTCGTGCTTTGCGATCCCCTCGTCACGCCAGCCGGTAAACTCCAGCTCCGCGAAGCATCCT
>JBMNUL010000191.1:0-4437 GCA_050946255.1 Coriobacteriales bacterium
TCAACATTCCCTGGGCGGTCCTTCTCGACCCCACGAGCGCATGCAACCTGCACTGCACGGGATGCTGGGCGGCCGATTATGGAAACAAGCTCAACCTTTCCTATATGGACATCGACAGCATTGTCACCCAGGGCAAGCAGCTCGGCATCTACATGTACATTTATACTGGCGGCGAGCCACTCATCCGCAAGAAGGACATCATCAGGCTCTGCGAGAAGCACAACGATTGCGTCTTCCTCTGCTTCACCAATGGAACCCTGATCGACGAGGATTTCTGCGCCGATCTCCTGCGCGTCAAGAATTTCGTGCCAGCGATCAGCCTCGAGGGAAATCGCGAGGTCACGGATTCCCGTCGTGGAGAGGGAACATACGATGCCGTCATGCGCGCGATGATGATCATGAAGGCGTTCCGCCTTCCGTTCGGCATCTCCTGCTGCTACACGAGTGAGAACATCGACAGCGTGATCAGCGACGAATTCATCGACGATATCGTCGACAGGGGAGCCTACTTCATCTGGTACTTCCATTACATGCCGGTTGGATCCGACGCCAACATCCAGCTGATGGTCAATCCCGAGCAACGCGAGAAGGCTTACCACCGTATTCGCGAGATCAGGATGACAAAGCCACTCTTCGCAATAGACTTCCAGAACGATGGCCAGTACGTGCAGGGCTGCATTGCAGGTGGGCGTCGTTACCTGCACATCAACGCAGCTGGAGACGTGGACCCATGCGTGTTCATCCACTTCAGCGACTCCAACATCCACGACATGCCGCTGATAGAGGCGCTTGGAAGGCCCCTGTTCAAGGCATATCATGATGGGCAGCCGTTCAACGGCAACATGCTCCGTCCCTGCCCGATGCTCGAGAACCCTGAGATTCTCCCCAAGCTCGTCAAGGAAACCGGCGCCAAGTCCTCCAACCTCGAAGGCGAGGAGACAGCCGAGATGCTCAGCAACAGGTGCAAGGAGTACGCTGAGAACTGGAAACCCCATGCCGAGGACCTTTGGGCGAAAGACCACAAGATGGGCAAGTTCTACCACTAGTCATCCCGTTCTCATCAAAGCAATAGACATGCACGTTACGACGGCCTCTGGAATTTCCGGAGGCCGTTTCCTTTTTCAACATCGATATCCCCTCCATTCGTGACAGAAACACGAAATGGCAATGCCTATTTGCTAAGATATCTAGGCAAGCGATACCTTGCAGTTCCAAATGAATTCCACATGCTGCCAAGAGGTCGAGTTAGAGGAAAGTTAGAGGAAAAGGAGAGCGCTAAATGGCTTATTTCTATCCAGAAACGGCACACACCTTCAACGAGTACCTTCTTGTGCCAGGTTATTCCTCCGCCGAGTGCGTACCAGAAAAGGTCAGCCTCAGAACGCCCCTCGTCAAATACAAGAGGGGAGAGGAGGCGGATCTCCATCTTTCCATCCCCATGGTCTCTGCGATCATGCAATCGGTTTCCGATGACAAGATGGCGGTTGCACTCGCAACCGAAGGCGGCATGTCTTTCATCTATTGCTCTCAGCCAATCGAGGAGCAGGCGGCGATGGTGTCCCGCGTGAAGGACTACAAGGCGGGATTCGTCGTGAGCGACTCCAACATCTCTCCTGACATGACGCTCGCCCAAGTGGTGGAGCTCAAGAAGAAGTCCGGTCACTCCACGATGCCGGTCACTGACGACGGAACCGCCCATGGCAAGATTCTCGGAATCGTCACCAGCCGCGACTACAGGCTCTCCAGGATGTCGCTCGATGAAAAGGTCGCCGACTTCATGACACCGCGCTCGAAGCTCATCGTCGCCGACAAGGAAACCACTCTTTCCGAGGCCAACGACATCATCTGGGATCACAGGCTGAACGCGCTGCCCATCGTCGACGAGAACGACAGGCTGCTCTACATGGTCTTCCGCAAGGACTACGACTCCCACAAGGAAAACCCCAACGAGCTGCTGGACGCCCACAAGCGCTACATGGTGGGTGCTGGTATCAACACCCGCGACTACGCCGAGAGGGTACCGGCCCTTATCGACGCCGGTGTAGACATCCTCTGCATCGACTCCTCCGAGGGCTTCACCGAGTGGCAGAAGCGCACGCTCAAGTGGATCCGCGACAACTACGGCGATTCCGTGAAGGTCGGAGCTGGAAATGTCGTCGACAGCGAGGGATTCAAGTTCCTAGCAGATTGCAGCGCCGACTTCGTAAAGGTCGGAATCGGCGGTGGATCGATCTGCATCACCCGCGAGCAGAAGGGCATCGGCCGTGGGCAGGCAAGCGCCGTCATAGACGTTTCCAGAGCCCGCAACCAGTACTTCGAGGATACCGGGATCTACGTGCCGATCTGCTCCGACGGCGGAATGGTCTACGACAACCACATGACGCTGGCGCTTGCCATGGGAGCCGACTTCCTTATGCTGGGCCGTTACTTCGCCCGCTTCGACGAGAGCCCCACTGCACGTGTGAACGTCAATGGTAGCTACATGAAGGAGTATTGGGGCGAGGGTTCCGCGCGTGCCCGCAACTGGCAGCGTTACGACCTTGGCGAGAGCCAAACCGGTCTGCAGTTCGAGGAAGGCGTGGACTCCTACGTGCCATATGCTGGGTCCCTTAAGGAAAACGTTGCGACCACGCTCACCAAGATGCGCGCCACGATGTGCAGCTGCGGTGCGCTGACGATTCCAGAGCTTCAGGAGAAGGCGAAGATCACCTTGATCAGCTCGACTTCGATCGTCGAGGGCGGGTCCCACGACGTCATGCTCAAGGACTCCGCTGCCGCATCGACTGCTAGCTACAGGTAATCGTTTGCAGCGAGACCTTGCAGGTAATATTGGAATTCACGCTTGTGAGTTCCGGCAAATTGAATTTTCAGGTCCATGAGACCGCGGCGCCATTGCAAGTTGGCGCTGAAGCTGTGCCAGGGCCCGCCAATGGGTGGGCCCGGTCTACGATTTGGAGGAACATTGATTTCGGAATACAGGCCGCACGACATCGAGCCAAAGTGGCAGAAGATCTGGGAAGACCAGCATGCTTTCCAGATGACCGAGGACCCGAGCAAGCCCAAGAAATACGTTCTTGAGATGTTCCCATATCCTTCAGGAGATATCCACATGGGACACGTGCGCAACTACACGATCGGAGACGTCGTGGCGCGCTATTCCAAGATGAAGGGCTTCGACGTGCTGCATCCGATGGGATGGGATGCCTTCGGCCTTCCCGCCGAGAACGCTGCCATCAAGCACAAGAGTCATCCGGCAAAGTGGACCTACGAGAACATCGAGACCCAGAAGGCCTCCTTCAAGCGCATGGGCTTCTCTTACGACTGGGACCGGACCGTTGTGGCATGCGACCCCGAGTACTATCGCTGGGGTCAGTGGATCTTCGAGAAGTTCTGGGAGAGGGGACTGGTGGAGCGCAAGGACTCCCCGGTCAACTGGTGCCCGGGATGCAAGACCGTGCTCGCAAACGAGCAGGTCATCGAGGGCCGTTGCTGGAGATGCCACAGCGAGGTGGAGAAACGCGACCTCACGCAGTGGTACTTCAAGATCACCGATTATGCTGAGGAACTGCTCGACGACCTCGACAAGCTCGAGGGATGGCCTGAGCGCGTGAAGCAGATGCAGGCTAACTGGATTGGCCGTTCAGAAGGTGCGGAGGTCCTGTTCACGCTCTGCGACGCAGATGGAAATCCCACCGACACCGAGATCCCGGTCTTCACGACTCGCGCCGACACTCTCTTCGGCTGCAGCTTCTTCCTGCTCGCAACCGACTACAAGGGCCTCAGGGAGATGGTGGCGGGAACAGAGTACGAAGCCGACGTGGTCAAGGTCATAGAGGATGCCGAGAAGATCACAGCCGTTCAACGCGCCCAGGGCGACCACGAGAAGCACGGTGCCTTCACCGGACGTTACGTCATAAACCCCGTCAACAACGAGAAGGTCCCGGTCTGGGTTGCCGACTACGTGATCTCGGACTACGGCACAGGCGCCGTGATGGGCGTTCCCTGCGGTGACCAGCGCGACTTCGAGTTCGCCCGCAAGTACGACCTCCCAATCATCCCGATCATCCTCGGAGAGGACGACCCTATGTTCCAGGAGCTCAATGGAGTCCAGGAGCGCAAGGTGACCTCAGTGGATTGGAAAGAGGCCTACAGCACCGAGGGAATCCTCGTGCAGTCAGGAAAGTACACCGGACTGGTAGGCGGAAAGCATTCGCCAGCAGTCGACGCGATCATAGCCGACCTCGAGGCGGCGGGGAAGGGCAAGGCCAAGGTCCAGTTCAGGCTTCGCGATTGGCTCATTTCCCGTCAGAGGTACTGGGGCAACCCGATTCCCGCAATCCATTGCGAGCATTGCGGAGTCGTGCCGGTGCCGGAGGAGGACCTTCCGGTTCTGCTCCCGGAGGACATCGATTTGGCGGCAGGCGAGACCCTTGCCAC
>JBMNUL010000192.1:0-4408 GCA_050946255.1 Coriobacteriales bacterium
GGACCTCATCGAGACTGCCAGCGACGGGTCGAGGTCGTATAAGCTCTGGAGGGCCTGCTGCGCGATCATCAACTTCGACCAGCTGACTCCAGTTAGATAGGGGAGAGCTCGAACTGGGCTGCATGGGAAATGGCTCGGGACACGGGTCAGCTCTTCTCAGCTGTACGGGTAATGGCTCGGGGCACGGGTCAGCTCTCCACAGCTGCACGGGGCAGCAAAGTTCTCCACAGCTTCACGGTGAGCGAACCAGCTTTTCTCAGCTGCACGGGTAACGGACCAGCTTTTCTCAGCTGCACGGGTAGCCAACCAGCTCTCCACAGCTCCTAAGAGAAGTTCATCCTGTGGTAGTAGGCGTCCAGCACTTCCACGTCATCTCCAACCTCGCGGAATTTCACCCAAAGCGTGATCTCCTCGATCTTGGCGTGGGTGATAAGGCAGCCGTTTTCTTCATCAAGTATGACATCGCCGGACTTGCGCCCGATCTCCAATGCCGTGTTAATGGCCTCTTGGGTGATGCCGTCCTCGCGCAAGCTCGCAGCCAGTTCATCTGATATCCTCATTGTGCGGGCACCTCCTCGTCCGTGATTATAACCGCAAGCATGAGAGGGGCTTCGAATGGGCGGTTCCAGAGTGGCAGCCGTGATCGTCGCTGCTGGAAGATCGTCTCGAATGGGGGACTTCAAGCCGATGCTCCCCTTGGGGAAGAGCACGATCGTCCGAGTGCTCATAGAGTCATGTATCGATTCCGGAGCGGAGACGATTGTGCTCGTCACAGGACGTGATGCCGAGAAGCTCGAGGAGCACGTGGCCGACTATCCAGTGAAGTGCGTGCGCAATCCGCATTACGAGACGACCCCCATGAGCCAATCAGTTCGCATTGGGTTGGAGGCCTTGCCCAATGATTGCGAGAGGGTTCTCTTCTCCCCGGTGGATGTTCCGCTATGGCTCCCATCTACCGCAAGGAAGCTTCTTGCCAGCGACTCCTCGATCGCGGTTCCGACTTGCAATGGGAGGCGAGGCCATCCATTGATGCTCGATGCATCCATCATTCCCGATTTGCTGGACAACCTGGAGCCGGGAGGCCTGAAGGCCGCCTTGGAAAAGGTTGGTGTGCCGATTGATTTCATCGATGTGGAGGACGAGGGCTGCCTCTATGATGCGGACACGCCCGAGCAATACGAGCGGCTTCTGGACCTGGAGAAGAAGCGTCGGAATGAGGCCTGATCTGGGAAACCGGCTCGGTGGGTCCTGCCAATAATAGCGGGCCTTTTTCCTGGTTCGCAAAAGCACGTTCTGGGAAACCGGCTCGGTGGGCCGTGCCAAGCAGCAGTTCGGCAGACTTTCCAGGTTAGTCCGGAAAATTGGCGCTCGTTACCCTCAAGATCAGTTTCGGACCCTTTGGATTGTTCGGAAACTAATGTTCGTTACCCTAAAGAATATCCCTGCGGTCTCGCTGGCATATAGCCTGGGGAGGCATCCTGTGGGAAAAGAACCTTCCGTCTATCTCAGCCTGGGTCTTTTCCCAACGAGCGGCGATTCGATGTCGTCCACAATCTCGGCATCGATCTCAACTGCAACCCCTAGAACCTCTTCGGCAACTACACGCACGCTTTCCTCTTTCAAGCTCAAGAGCGTTACCACATGTATCTTGGCGGTCTTCGCATCAAGCAGAGTAGCTCGGTAATCCACGACACCCGGGAGGCGGAACATCCGCTCGTCCAACTCCGATGCTGTTTTCCAATCCCATGGATTTTCGGAAAGGGCATGTCCCCGCACCCGGTCCAGACGTTTCAGCGTCCCGCCACAGCGGCATGTTCCGGGGATGATTCTAGATATATCACCGGTCCTGTATCGAATGAGCGGCATGGCCTCATTGGAAAGGGTTGTCACGACCACCTCGCCAAGTTCCCCATCCGGCACAGGTCGGAGCGTTTCCGGATCCACTATTTCCACGAGGATGTTCCCCTCGCGAATGTGCATGCCGTTGTGGGCATGGCAGTCGACGGCGCATCCGTATCCCACCTCGGTCATCCCGTAATGCTCGAAGACCTCGCAACCCCAAGAGTTCTCGATTGCCTCGACGGCAGAGCAGCAGATATTGTCAGATGAGAGGAGCACGCGTTTAATTCCCAAACGTCTGAGACCCAGGTCTGGAAGCTCCGAACGTCCCGGCTGTCCGATTGCCGAACTTCTATCCCTGACGTTGCACCACTTCGCGAGGGCCATCGTCTCCTGGGTGCTCCCGACAATCGAGGTTGCCCCGCCCTTTTCAAGTGCTCTCGCTGCGCTGGCAAGTCTGCTCGGAGTTCCATAGGGGAGTGCCATGGCTCTGATGTTCTCCAGTGCTCTGCAAATCAGGTCTCCCAGTCCATCGGGAGTGTCGCAGGGGAACAGCACGGCTGTGGTCTCCCCAGGGCGCGCGATGCATTGAAGCCCGCTCGTGAAGAACATCACCGTTCTATCGAGGTCGTCGTGCGTGAAGGCGATCCTCTTCGGGCTTCCCTGGGTTCCAGATGTTGCCAAGGTGACGACCCTCGCCACTTTGTGAGCAGGGATTGCCAGCATGGACTTGCCGCTTCCTGCCAGATCTTGTTCGCTCATGAAGGGGAACTCTTGGAGCTCTTCCAGAGAATCCAGGTGGTGTTTTGGGAGATGGCCTCTGTAGAAAGCGCTGTTGGCGAAGGCTCTCTCCAACGTGGAGTTGAGCATGTCGAGCTGTCTCTGCTCAATTTCCCGCCGGGAAGGGCTCTGGTCTGAAAATGGCAGGTCGTGCCGAATTTCTCTTTCTGAAGGGATTAGCAACGCTATTTGTCTTCCAGCATCATCTCGACCTCGCGCATCTTGCCACGCACGATGTCCTCCGGGATGAATACCTGACCGCATTTCGGGCAACGCGGGAAATCGTACTTCATCTGGTGCCCGAGATATTCGAGCACGGTTTCAGACTCCACCAGCTCCTCGTTGCATCTGAGGCATTTCATCTCGAGCTCACCTTCGATTCAACAGTCTTTTCCGTTTCCAGTTCTGCCGAAGTTGGCCTGTACAAGCTTGTCCCGTTCCTGCTCGTCAGGTTGTATGCGCAGAACGGTATGAGGTCTCCGTCTGGTCTCATGATGAAAATATAGCATCGCCTGAGGCGATTCAGGTCGAGCGTGTCCGCGTCCATGAAGGCCATTCCTGTGATGCTGAACATCGTCCTGCGCGACTCCACCAGGAACTCGTCCAAGCTCCCCGGCTTTGGATGCGAATCCAGAGAGTCGAGGTCGACTCCCCAACGCAAGCTGTTCGCCTTTCTGGCATGGGAGACCGCATCGGGAGCCACTGCCCCGCAGCAACTGGGATTCGCTGAGCTGATGTGCTTCAGCCTGCCGCTCCCATCGATGCGATAGCTGGCGCTGAAAGAGCAATATGGGCTTTCGGCAGAGCCACCGGTGAAGTGGTCGATCGCCACCATCCCCCGGGTCTGATAGTCCAGCTCGGCCAGCACTCCGGGAATCGTGATCCTGCCATTTTCCACGGTTGCCAGGGTGGAATCCGAAGCTCTTTTTTCCAAGTGATCTTCGGAAACCGCGACTCTGCCATTTGTCCCGGATAGAGCGCGCCCCGCATTTGAGCCGTCCTGCGACTTCGGAAATCTGCCGAACCAGGCCATTGGCTGGATGTGCACGCCTCTGACGGTGGGATGGTTCTCGATCCCAACTTCCACGATCTTGCCGAGCTGATGTTCGTTGACTCCCCGCACGATTGTGGGAACCAGCACGACCGGCAATTTGGCATCCTTGCAGGCATCGATTGCGGCAAGCTTCAAGCTCATCAGCGGTCTGCCCCGCAGAGTGCGGTAGACGTCGTCGCTCACACCGTCGAACTGGAGGAATATGCAGCTCGCCCCAGCGTCTTTAAGGGTTTTGGCATACCCGGTCTCCGTAGCGATCCGGATTCCGTTCGTGTTCACCTGCAAGTACTCGAATCCCTTGTCTCTGGCGAGTTCCAGAATCGCGGGCAGGTCGTCTCTGACGGTCGGTTCCCCTCCCGACATCTGGAGGTTCGCATGTCCGGTTCGCTCGATGATGCGGTCCAGCCATCCGGAAATCGTTTCGAGAGACGGGTCTTCTTCTGGGCTCGCGCCCAAACTGGATCCCGCATAGCATACAGGGCACCCGAGGTTGCATCTCTGGGTTACTTCCAGAAGCACGCAGCAAGGTCGAACTTCGTGGAACTTGCAGCTCTCGCATCCTCGCGGACAGGAATCGGGGGTGGGGGAGCCGGGCGCGGGGTCATTGGAAGAGGCAGCACCGGAATTGGCTACGCTTGGAGCCTGGCAATGTTCGGCTGGAGAGCCGGGTGTGGTGGCACCGAGCTCGGCAGTTGGCTCGGGTGAACCCTCTGGTTTCGGATTTTCTCCGGTTTC
>JBMNUL010000193.1:0-4383 GCA_050946255.1 Coriobacteriales bacterium
GCCTTGGTCTTCTTGGGATCGTGGTACGGCTCCACCACCGAGGGCACGAACGCCTTCTGTCCCTCGGGCAACAGGTCCTGCGCCCACTGTCCCGCATGTGTGAGCTCTGCGGAGAAATTGCAGTCTTGCCTGTGGATTTCCCTCACGACGTAGGCGAGCCCGGAAATGTCGTCATCGTTGGTGGCGGACATGCACCCGAAGAAATCACGTCCCTCCTCGAAATCCACGGGAGTTGATCCCACGGTAACGAGAGCACAACCCGTCTTGGCCTGGGCGACCAGGAACTCGAAGAGCTCCTCGTTTACCTTGCCGTCTCGGTATCCTGCATGGTTGGATACAATGGGCGAGAACTGAATGCGGTTCTTCATGTGCATGCTGCCCACGTCGATGGGCTGGTAAACGTGCGGGAAATGGTTGAACGGCATATGTGGTTCCTCCTCCTGAATCGGTATGCTGCGGTTAGGCAACATGATTGCCCGGGCTGCTCGCATGAGGTGCTGCCACGGCGCTATGGTGGAGCGCCTTCGGCATCGAGATTTCAACAGGTCTCTTCATGTCCACATGCGATGCCACGATGCTGTGGTGAAGCTGAAACAAAGACAATTGTATTACCCAGCGGAGCGTCTTTTCGAAAGTTGCCGACAATGTCACAGCATTTTCAAACAATGCCACGGCTTTTGAAAAAAGCTGCCTTCGTATTTCTTATTACAGGGATTGGGGGAGGCTCGAATTTCCAAGATAAGAGACGTGGGGCTGTTGATTTGGGAACTTTACCGCACAAGATTTGTCAAAGACGGGAAAGTCCAGAAGATGAAGAAGGTCCCCGGCCATGTGGTCGGGGATCTTCGATTAGAGGATGGCGGCTACCGGAATTGCTGAGGATAAGAGAAAGGCTAGCAAGAATTACAATCATGTTTGGGCATATTGCTATCAAATTCCGGCAGCTTTTCCTTCTCGTGGTTGTGCTGATTTCTACTTTCCAACCGCCTCGAATGCCTGATCCAGATCGGCGATGATGTCGTCGATGTTCTCGATTCCAATCGAGAGCCTGATCGTGCTCTGGGTGATTCCAGCTGACGCAAGCTCCTCTGGGCTCATCTCTGCATGAGTTGTGTCATAGGGATGAATGACCAGCGACTTGACGTCTGCCACGTTTGCCAGCAGTGAGAAAATCTTGAGGTTGTCGATGAACTTGTAAGCAGCCTCCTTGCCGCCCTTGATCTCGAAGGTGAAGATCGAAGCGCCTCCATTGGGGAAGTAACGCTCGTAAAGCTCGTGATCTGGGTGGTCGGGCAAGCTCGGGTGGTTGAGCTTCTCCACAAGCGGGTGCTTGGATAGATACTCCACTACCTTCTTCGTGTTCTCGATGTGGCGGTCGAGACGGACGGCGAGGGTTTCCGTGCCCTGAAGCAGCAGGAAGGCGTTGAACGGCGAGATCGTGGCACCCTCATCGCGGAGGATGATTGCGCGCACGTAGGTTGCGAACGCCGCCTTGCCCGCTGCCTGCACGAATGACACTCCGTGGTAGCTCGGGTTCGGCTCGGTGAACTGAGGGAACTTGCCGTCCGTGGCCTCCCAATCGAAACCACCGTCGACAATCACGCCTCCTAGGGTCGTGCCATGTCCGCCAATGAACTTGGTGGCGGAGTGCACGACGATGTCTGCCCCGTGCTCCAGAGGACGGATGAGATAGGGGGTGCCGAACGTGTTGTCGATGACGACCGGGATCTTCTTTGCATGCGCGATCTTGGCGATTGCCTCGATGTCGGGGATGTCGGAGTTGGGGTTGCCCAACGTCTCGATGAACACGACCTTGGTGTTGTCGCGGATTGCGCCGGCTACCTCGTCCAGGTCGTGAACGTTGACGAACGTGGTCTCGATGCCGAACTTGGAGAGGGTGTGCTCGAGCAGGTTGACGGTTCCGCCGTAGATGCTCTTTTGCGCCACTACATGGTCACCCGCACCGGCAAGAGCTTGGATCGTGTAGGTAATTGCCGCTGCTCCAGATGCGACTGCCAGCCCAGCGGTTCCACCTTCGAGAGCCGCAATCCTGTCCTCGAATACAGCTTGGGTGGTATTGGTGAGGCGTCCGTAGATGTTTCCGGGGTCGCGGAGTCCAAAACGGTCTGCCGCATGCTGCGAGTTGTGGAAAACATAGGAAGTTGTCTGGTAGATCGGCACGGCCCTCGAATCGGTTGCGGGGTCGGCCTGTTCCTGGCCCACGTGAAGTGCCTTCGTCTCGAATTTGTAGTCGCTCATTTCTCTCATTCTCCCTTCGGGTGTCTTGGAGCCCCGTTTTCTGCTTGCGTTTTCTTCTTCCTATTAAACCTATCAACTTAGTAGGTTAATGTGAGTAAAGCAGTTAATTCCTATCATGTCAATAGGAAAAAGGAGAATCGGGCGAACGGTTCCGCCTGCTAGTTGTTTTTTCGGGGAGCGTGCATGTCTGCCTAGACCAGAGCTCCGCCTGCTAGGCGTCCATTCCGGGGAGGGCCAGTCCGCCTATTCCGGTTTCGTTGAATAGGCGTCCATGTAGGGGAGCGAGCATGTCTGTCTAGACCGGTTCCGCTATCTAGGCGTCCATGTTTAGGAACGCCAGTCCGCCTCGACCAGAATTCCGCTCCCTAGGCGTCCATGTCGAGGAACGCGCCTGTCTGCCTCGACCAGAGCTGCGAATACTCGCCGCCTTCGTCGAGAAGTTGCTGGTGGGTTCCATCTTCCACTACCTTGCCCTCGCTCAAGACAACGATTCTGTCGAGGCTCGCCACTGTCGAGAGCCTGTGCGCCACGACTATCGAGGTGCGTCCGTTCATCAAACGCCCGAGCGCTTCCTGCACCAGGCGCTCGCTTTCGGAATCCAGTGCGGAGGTAGCCTCGTCGAGAATGAGGATCGGGGTGTCTGCGAGTATCGCCCTTGCAATCGCGATGCGCTGCCTTTGCCCGCCGGAGAGCTTTACCCCGCGCTCACCGGTCATCGTCTCGAATTTCTGGGGAAGCTTCTCAATGAACTCCATCGCGTTGGCATCGATGGCCGCTTGGCGGACTTCCTCATCGGTTGCGTCGGGTTTTCCATATGCGATGTTCTCGCGGATCGTGCGGTGGAACAGCAACGGCTCCTGCGGCACATATCCGATTTGCTGTCTCAAGCTGGTCTGGGTGACCTGCGAAATGTCCTGCCCATCGATTAGAATCCTGCCTTCCTGCACGTCAGAGAGCCTGAGGATCAGCTTGGTCAGCGTCGTCTTGCCAGATCCCGACCTGCCCACGAGCCCCACTCTCTGGCCTCCTGGGATGTGCAGGGAGAAGTCCTCGAAGACCTTGTTGGACTCGGTGGACTCTGAGTACCAGAAGTTGAGGTTCTCGATATCTATGGTTCCATCGGTGACTGTCAGAGGCTTTGCGTCAGGAACGTCGTCGACCAGCCTCGGCTCGTCCAAGATCTCCGTCATGTCGTGCGCGTCGCCGAGGGAGTGGTTGATCTGTCTGAGCAGCAAGTTGATCCGGTTGAACTGCATCGTCACCGAATAGGTGTAGGTGAACATCATCACAAGTGTTCCGGCGCTGATCCCAAACCAGGGGTTTCCACCCACGATGAATATCGAGAGCACCACCATGATCGCCACGATGATCCCGCTTGAGAGGGCGCCTCGCCATGTGGACGAGCGCATCCTCTTGGAGTCTGCCTCCACGACCCTGCGGTTGGCCTTGTCGAATATCGACCTCTCATATTCCTCGCGCCCGAATGTCTTGACCGACATGATGTTGGTGATCGAGTCTGACAGCTCTCCAGAAAGCGCGTTCTGGGCACTGGCCGCGTCCTTGTTAAGTGGGAGGATGGTTATGAAGAGGCGGTATGCCACGATGACGTATACAACCAGGAACACGATTAGGATCGCCACATAGATTGGGACCGCTCCCACTAGCATCACGATCGTGAATATTGCCGAGGAGACAATTGGCACGAGTGAGTATGTGACGTTTTCGATGAGGATGCTGTAGGCGCTCATGAACTTCTGGGTTTGGCTCACGAGCGACCCGCCGAACTTGTTGGAGTGGAATGTCATCGACTGGTTGGATAGGGTGTCGAAACACATTGTGGCGAGGTCGTAGGCCGCCGCGATCTCGAGCTTCCAGGCTGCGTAGTCCTGCAATTTACTGCATGCCTGACCGCCGGCGTTTGCGATGATGAGCATTGCAATATATGGTCCGAAGACGATGAACACCTCGTCGGCGGCAACCGTTTGGGTGGAGATGATATCCACGATCTCGGCGAGAATCCAGGCGTTGGCATATGTGAGCAGGAAAACAAATCCAATGGTCGAGAGCATTGCGAGCCAGAAATATCCTCTGTGCTTGCGCGTTACCTCGACGTAATAGTGGATG
>JBMNUL010000194.1:0-4342 GCA_050946255.1 Coriobacteriales bacterium
GTTCTGGTCGATAGTATCCGGCTCGACTCCCATGACCCCAGGCCTTTGGGCTGAACCGCAACGCTTGACATCGAGGATTTCCGGCAGGCTGGCAGACATGGGCGGAGTGCGCTGCTGCAAGCGCACCAGCTTTACCGCCATCGACGAGAGCGTGAAGTACGCCAAGGAGATGAAGGGCATCGAGATGGAGATGCCAGAGAAAGTGGTCTGTACCTTCCACGACCGCAACAAGGAATGTCTAGGGGTCAAATGTCCGTATTTCCCAAAGGCAAATTCCTAGAGGGGTAGAACAACGCAGGTGCCTTGGCAACGCCTGTTTCCCGACGGCAACTAAGACGGCTTTGTAAGGGGCGTCCAATCTCCCTATCCCTGATGCTGATAGTAGTAGACCGCTATCTGCGTGCGGTTCTTGCACCCTAGCTTGCTGAGAATCGTGGATATGTGGTTTCGAACGGTGCCCTCGCTAATGAAGATGCTGCTTGCAATCTGAGAGTTGTCCAGCCCCTGTGCAATGAGTTCCACAATCTGCATCTCACGTTCGGTCAGCCCGGCAATAGGTCCACGATTGGGGAGTTTGGAGTCCTTGGCCGATTGCATTAGCTGGTCGATCTTCTGGAGGGTCTCGTCGCCGAGCACCCTCTGACCTGCCATGACCGTGCGGAGTGCCGGCGCAATCGTCCCGACCTCCTGCTTGATCAGATAGCCCTTGGCACCAAGCTTCAACGCGCGGAGGATGTACTCGTCGTCCGCGAAAGAAGTGAGGAAAACTATTCTCGCTTCTGGGTCTGTTGCAAGAATCTGCTCGGCAGCCTCCAGCCCGTCCCCTCCCGGCATCTGAATGTCGCTCAACAGGATATCCGGCTTCTCCTTCTGGAAAAGCTCCACGGCTTCTGGCCCGTTAGACGCGGTTCCAAGAACCTCGATGTCGTCCTGCGCGGAGAGTATCGTCTTGAGAGATGTGCTCACGAACTCATCGTCGTCCACGATTATCACGCGAATTGCCATTTGAACTCCCTACGCGTTAGTCACACTCGTTGTCCTGTTGGAGTCGGGAGAGGATTTCCCCGCGCCTTGCTTTGGAATCGAGGCGAAAATCTTGAATCCTCCATCCCAGCTCATCCTTATCGTACCATTGAGGGCGCGCACCCTCTCCTCCATTGTCTGAAGACCCATTCCGGCCTCTTCGTTCTTGGGTTCCTTGGAGCCGTTGTCCTTTACGACAAGCTGATATATCCCGGGGAGTTCCAGAACCTCAATCTCAATAGAATCAGCGTCGCTGTGCCTTATCGTGTTGGATACCGCCTCGCGCACCACCGCGAGGAAGCAGTATCCCGTCTTCGGCTCCACGTCGTAGGCCCTGAATTCGAGCTTGGTGTTCTCAATCCCGCATTCGTCGAGCACGCCCTGCAGCTGTCCTTGCAGGTCCAGCGAATCGTCGTGCAGGTTGTGCACGCTCTCCCTCACCGTGTCCATCGCCGTGTGCAGGGTGGTGCTGATGTCATCGAAGCTCTTGGCCACCTCGGGGTTGTCTGCGTAGACGACCTTCATGGCCTCGGTCTGCATGATTCCCCTGGTGATCAGGTGCCCGACATTGTCGTGTATCTCACGTGCTATGCGAGCCCTCTCCTCGAGGGTTGCCACTTTCAACTCGTAATCTTGACGGTCCTGCAGGTCCTTGTTTCTGGCAGCCAGGGAGATAAGGTTCTCCTGTCTGGTGTCGCGCATCTTGCGGAGCGACTCCTCCTCGGCCACTGATGACTGGGTTCTCCATGAGAGCGCGAAAGCGGCGAGGCAGAGAATCAGATAGCAGAGCAGGAAGATGGGGTCTTCCGAACGGAGACCCGTCAGCATTGGAATTATCCAAACGTATTTAAGGAACTCGGGCTTGCATCGAACGAGGTCGTAGACGACGAGGGGGAGGAATACCAGCATATGGGGAATTGCCACCGCCACTACGCAATACACGACCGGAAACGCCCATTTCCAGCGCATTCTCGTCGTCTCGAACAGCAGTGTGCACGCCAGAGCCAGAAGGAGCCCTATGACCACTTCGGTTGTGAACGTGGAAAGCAACATGCACGGCACGCACATCGCGAAGACTATCAATTTGTCCACGGTTTGCTTCATGTTTCAGATTCTACATGTTCGGCTATCTCTGCGGTGTCAGGGATGACCGCAACATCTCAAAAAGTGACTTTTGTCATGGGTGTTGGTGAGCCAGGTCACTTATAAGGAGGTCTTGAAAAACCTAGTATCGATTGTGTCGGGGGTCGGTAATCTGCAAATGCTGCATTGGGAGCATGCACATGCCGCCCACCAGACGAGCCAAGCGGTGGGCTTGAACGTCTGGTAGCCAGAGCTCGAAAAGACGTGGCCTCGAGTTCCCGACAATCTCGGGTTCCCAACGGGCAAGCAAGAACCAGACAAGCAAGAATGCGGATGGAGGCAGGAGAGAAAATGACCGTCGTGAAAGTGGTGAATCTGGTCAAGCGCTATGGAGACCTTCTCGCGCTGGACCACTTCAACCTCCAAATCGAGAAGGGGGAGATATTCGGTCTCCTCGGTCCAAACGGGAGCGGAAAGACAACTGCTATCAACTGCATAATGCAGCTCTTGAGCTACGACAAGGGAGAGATCGAGGTTTTCGACACGAAGATGACTCCCACTCGATACGACATCAAGAGGCGTATTGGCATCGTGCCCCAGGAAGTATCGGTTTTCGATGAGCTCAACGTGCGTGAGAACATCGATTACTTCTGCTCGCTTTACGTGAAGGAGAAGGCCAAGCGCCGAGAATTGGTGGACGAGGCCATCGAGTTCGTGGGGCTGCAGGATTTCGCGAAGTTTCGTCCTCGCAAACTCTCGGGAGGATTGCGCCGCCGTCTCAACATCGCATGTGGGATAGCCCACAAGCCAGAGTTGATCTTCTTCGATGAGCCCACGGTGGCAGTTGACCCGCAGAGCAGGAACGCCATCCTCGAGGGAATAGTGAAACTTCGGGATCAGGGTTCCACAATCGTCTACACCAGCCACTATATGGAGGAAGTCGAGGAGATCTGCACCCGCATCATGATCATGGACCACGGACAGGTCCTGGCATGCGGGACCAACAACGAGCTCAAGGCAATGGTCGGAACCGGAGAGCGCATTCAGATCGAGGCCCTCGAGGTTCCAAATGACGTCATCGACAAGCTGCGCGCCCTTCCTACTGTCCACTCTGCTTCCTATGATGGACGCACCGTCGACGTCGCCTGCACCGTTGGAGGTCACAACCTCTCGGACGTGCTCGGAATTCTGCAGTCCGAGGGCGTTGACTTCGGAAAGGTCTACTCCAATCCGCCAACACTCAACGACGTCTTCCTCGAGATCACCGGCAAAGAGCTCCGAGATGAGGCGATGTAGCCATGGGAACCACATTTGTTATCACGCTCAAGACCGCATTGCGGGACAAGAGCGTCCTCATCTGGGCAATCATCTTCCCACTTTTGCTCACCGTTCTCTTCTACATGGCATTTTCCGGCCTCGACAATCTCAACAAATTCGACCCTGTGGGGGTTGTCGTGGTCAACGATTCCAACTATAAGAACAGCAGTTTCAAGGACGTGGTCGAGACGCTGTCGGAGGAGGGCGACGACCAGATTCTCGACCTGACTCTGGTCCCCGATGTCGATACCGCGAAGAGGACCCTGGCAAGTGGTGCTGGATATGGTTACTACACCGTTGACGAGGATGGGGATCCAAGCCTCTATCTAAACGAGACAGATGCCGTGAGCTCTATGACGACCACACAGGTCGACTGCATGATCTGCAAGAACATTGCCGACACGTACATTCGCTATAAAGACACTTTTGAGAAGATCATCGAGGAGAATCCCGAGATTCTCAGAGACACCAACGTGCTTGAGAATTTGCTCGGAAGCTCCGATGAGCAGTTCACGCAATCCGTGACCGTTACTCCGAACGAGGCATCGGAGACAGTGAGGTACTACTACGCGCTCCTGGGATTCGCGGCGATAATGACATGCAACGTCGCTCTGGCAACGATACCGAAGTGCTTATCCGGGACCTCGATAGTCGGATCACGCCGCAACATGAGCCCCGAGCCGAAGAGCCGCATGATTCTCTCTACATTCCTGGCATCTTGGGTGCTCTCGTTCATTTTCCTGCTGATCGTGTTCATGTTCCTGATTTTCGTAATCGGCGTGAACTTCTCCGGGCGCGAGGGCTACTGCTTGATCGGGTTGCTGCTTGCGTCGTTGGTGGCCAACGCCATGGGAACTGCAATTGGGGTCATTCCCAAGATCAGCGAAGGTTCCAAAGGCGGGATATCCGCAGGCATAGT
>JBMNUL010000195.1:0-4320 GCA_050946255.1 Coriobacteriales bacterium
CATACCAAGAGTTTCAATAGCTTTGCAAATTCAAGTCTCGAATCGGTGGAATTTATGCTCAATATATAGAGTTGGACAAGGGTGGAGCTGACATCCCGGCCGTCGTCCAGTTGTCCTCATGTGAGGAGGGGTCATTGCCCGGCGTCGAGGTAGGTTCCAAGATACGTTTGTCTAATGGCACTGTAGGCAATTTCGTTAAGGAGGAAATTTTGAACAAGGCACCTAACAAAGACGCTGTACCTGAGGTCAAGTGCGAGTATGGTGTGTTCGAGACCATCCCCGAGTGCATCGATGCTGCTGAGAAGGCTCAGCAGGAGCTTGTCGAGAAGTTCACTCTCAAGGATCGCAAGGTCTTCGAAGAAGCCGTGCGCAAGGCATTCATCGATGAGCATGTCAACCTTGCTCAGCTCGAGTACGACGAGACCGGATATGGCCGTGTGGCCGATAAGATCCCGCAGATCAACGGCACCGCACATTCCGCTCCTGGTGTTGACTATCTGCCGTCTGGAATGTTCTGCAACGACGATGGCCTGACCATCGAGTACTATGCACCGTTTGGCATCATCGGAGCCCTCACCCCGGTTACCAACCCTGCTTGCACGATTCTTGGAAACGGTCTTGCCAACATGGCAGCAGGTAATGCCATGGTGTTCAACGCACATCCCTCTGGAAAGGTTTCGACTGCCGTCGCACTGCAGCTCTTCAACAAGGCTGTCGTCGAGGCCGGTGGCCCCAACAACATCCTCACCATGGTCAAGATCCCGACGATGGACACCCTCAAGGAGATCACCGATTCCCCCAAGGTGTCGCTGATGATTGGAACCGGCGGACCTGGCATGGTCGCCACCCTTATGAAGTCCGGCAAGAAGGCCATCGTGGCCGGTCCTGGCAACCCACCGTCGATCGTCGACGAGGGAGTGGATATCGCGAAGGCCGCAGCTGGAATCCTCGCCATCGCTTCGTTCAACAACAACATCCTCTGCATCGCAGAGAAGGAGATCTTCGTTCTCGAGAGCGTTGCAGATCAGCTCGTCGAGGAGTTCAAGAAGCTCGGCTGCCAGCAGCTCACCGATGAGGAGGCCGCAAAGGTCAAGGACCTCATCCTTCTGGAGACCCCGGGCAGCGTGAGCGGATACTCACCCAACAAGAAGTATGTCGGCAAGGACGCTGCGATCATCCTGCAGGATGCTGGCGTCGAGGTCACCTGCGACGATCCTCGTCTCGCCATCTGGGTCACCGACAACGACGACCCGCTGGTTCAGACCGAGCAGATGATGCCGATCATGCCCATCGTCAAGTGCAAGACCTTCGAGGAGGCTCTGGAGCGCGCCTACAACGCAGAGCATCAGAACAAGCACTCCTCGGGCATCTGGACCAACAACGCCTACCATGCAACTGCAATGGCCAAGAAGATGAACACCACCGTGTTCGTGCAGAACGGCCCGATGAACGCTGCATTCGGCAATGGCGGAGCAGGTACCGACGCTCCCACGATCGCCACGCCTACCGGCGAGGGCCCCACTGGTCCTTGGACCTTCGTGCGCAAGCGTCGTATGGCCCTTGCAGACGGTCTGTACTACGCACTCTAAGTCGTTGTCGGCTTAAAGCGACAGCTTGATGATCAAAGACGGCGGCGAATGCCATTCCGGCAAACGCCGCCGTTTCATATTACCCAGTTGGGGAAAGGGAATGATGGACAAGGTTTTCAAGATTCTGGTGGTGAATCCGGGCTCCACCTCAACGAAGTATGCCTATTACGAGAATGATAGGGAGATTTTCAGGGAGAGCATCTCGCACAGCGTCGAGGAGCTCTCGCAGTTCGAGACGATTCAAGACCAACTCGGATACCGCAAGAAGATGATCGAGAGTTCATGCAGGGAACATGGGATTGATCTCGACCAGATAGATGCCTTCTGCGGACGTGGCGGTGGAATGGTCCCAAGTCCTTCTGGAACTTACAGGATCAACGAGAAACAGGTGCACGATTGCGAGGTGGCTGCTTGCGGTGTGCATCATCCGGCGCAGCTGGCAGCTCAGATATGCTTCCAGTTCAGACAAGAGCATGGCGGAGATGCCTTCACCACCTCAGGCCCGGATACGGATGAGTATCAAGACCTGGCAAGGGTCACTGGGCTGAAAGATGTTTTCCGCGAGTCACGCAGCCATGCTCTGAACCAGAAGGAAGTCGCACTGCGCTACTGCAAGGCCCGCAGCATGGTCTATGAGGAGTCGAATCTCGTGATAGCCCACCTCGGCGGCGGGATATCCATCACTGCACATCGCAAGGGAAAGATGGTGGACAGCACCGACATCCTCACCGGCGAGGGCCCGATGACCCCAACCCGTGCGGGCACGATGCAGGCAGTGAAGATCGTGAACATGGCGTTTTCCGGCAAGTACACTAAAGATGAGCTCATAGAGCGCCTCACCAAGCGCGGTGGCTTCATCGACCATCTGGGCACGGATGATGCCAAAGAGGTCGAGAAGATGATGAACGACGGCGACGAGTACGCCAAGCTGATCTTCGATGCGCTTGCATATCAAATCTCGAAGTTCATCGGCCAGAACGCCGTGGTGCTCGAGGGCAAGGTCGACGGGATTATCCTGACCGGAGGGATTGCCCACAGGGAGTACATCACATCTTCCATCGAGCGTCAGGTTGGCTGGATCGCCCCGGTAACGGTAATGCCAGGGGAGTTCGAGTTGGAGGCGCTCGCAGCTGGAGGGCTCAGGGTTCTCCGCGGCGAGGAGGAACCGCTCGACTACACCGGAATCCCCACGTTCACCGGATTCGATTACCTGAAGAGAAAATAGATCTAGTTATCACTGCGCCCGGAACAGATGACGCGGTAATTGAGGCAGGCAGCAGGAAAGTGTTGCCTGACAAGCTGTGTAAAAAAAGTTTTCCAGCACAGCGAATGAAATGGGAGGGGACTTCTTCGGAAGGCTCCTCCCATTTCGATTGAAGGTTGGAATCTGATCAGGCGTAGACCTTGTGCTTCCTCTGCTTCTCCTCACTCGGACACGCCAACTCCATGTAGATCTTGTAGAGCATTGCATCGTCCACATCCACTGGATTGTTGAGAATAGTGGAGTTATGGCTTCCCCTCACGAGTTCGTCCACGTCTTCCTTGCGAAGCTCCATGCTTTCCAGATCGGAGCAAAGGCGCAGGTTCTTCTTCATTGCGTTTATATGCATTCCCAGACGCTCGGCATCCCCATACCCAAGTGCTGATGCAAGGGAGTCGATTCGGCCTTCTTCGTCATGCTCGGCGTTGATCATCATGAACTGGACAATGGTGAGGCCGCATGCCTCCCCGTGGTCTATTCCCAAGAGGGTCGTGATGGGATAGGAACACGCATGGGGAGCTGTTGTCCCAGGCTTGGAGAAAGCGATTCCGGCTAACACTGAGGCCTTCGCCATGTTGTCTCGGGCGCTTTGGTTAGTCGGCCTGCAGTATGCTTCCTCCAGATTGTCGAATATCAGCTCCAGAGCTGGAATTGAATAGTCTGCGGTCTTTGGAAGATGGTTCTTGCTCCAGTAACCTTCAAGTGCATGGCACATCGCATCCATCCCAGTGCTTGCAGTTGAATGCCTCGGCATCGTGTCTGTGAGCGCAGGGTCAACCACTGCGAGCTTCGGATACAAGATGTCGTTTCTGATGGGGAACTTGGTGCCGTGTGGCTTCTCAGATATCACGGAAACCCTCGTGAGCTCGCTTCCGGTTCCCGATGTCGTGGGCATTGCGATCACTGGAAGAGTCTCATTTGGGAGGTCGGCACCACGAAGGTAGGATTCGACGGGGGAGTCACCCGAGCAGATGCATGCGGCAGCCTTGGCACAGTCCATCACTGAACCGCCTCCAAGTGCAATCACTGAATCGCAAGAGTTCTCGTGGATCATCTCAATGCAAGAGTCGCACTGCTCGGCAGTTGGGTTCGGGGATACGCAAGAGTAAAGTGCCACGATCTTGCCCTTGCAGATCTCTGCCAGTTTATCTGCCACGCCTCTCTTGACGAAGCCCTTTGACGTTACCAGCAGCGCTCTTCTTGCGCCGATCTTGTCAAGCTGTTCTGGCAAAGAGGACATCGATCCTCTTCCGAATATCACCTCAACGGGCTGATTCTCGTTTTTTCCGATAAGCGTTTCGAAATCCATTAAAGGTCACTCGATTCGAATTCGTGCCCCATTTGCTCATGCACCTCAAGGTTCAACCATTATCGCAGCCATACGTTTCGGGACTATTAATCGAATGCAAAATTTGGAAGATTTTGGGAATTGTCCATCTCCGCGACGTCGAGAATAACCACACGCTGCCA
>JBMNUL010000196.1:0-4287 GCA_050946255.1 Coriobacteriales bacterium
CTATTATGCGCTGATTTTAGCAGATGAGGGACATGGCGATTCCCGTCTGGACCATTTGTAGCGTGTGGACGCATGTACGGTGCCCTGAGGTGGAGCTTCGGGTGACAGGCGGGCGCGGTTGTGCACATATCTGCTCTTGATTCTTTGGGCCGTAGCATTCCAAATTGAGCACGGTCTTTCGTCGTGGACTTCCAAGGGCAGGAAGGCGTCACTCTGCGTATAAAATAATGTGTGGCGCTTTCTTGTCCGGGACGAGCTTTCTTGCACTTGGGTAATATCAACGGATTTTGGGGCGTTTTTTCTTAATCAAAATTGGCTCATTTTGAAGTGAATAGCGCCAGCGATATGGCAAATTTTGCAGAAAGTGCTGGCAAATGCATGCTTATTCGTAAAACATGTGACAGACGTTTTCAAATTGCGAGAATACATCAAGAGTCTGGTCGTAGATAGCTGGTTCGATTACATCGAGACAAACTTGTTCGTCTCGATATGCAGAAAACATCGCGGGCATGATTATCCCCTCTGAAAAGGAAAAAATCGAGTTTGACCGCTTCGAATTCGATGAGTACCTGTAGGTAGGTCTTTCGAGGTAAGCGCAGATGATATTCGCAACTTATGCGAGACGTTCAAGTCGCTTCCGAGATGTTTTCCGTCTCAAGGCGATGCTTCTATGTATTGAACACATGCTGGTCGGAGAAGTGCCTTGCTCTGCTGGGGAGTTAATCGATGGCTAAGCTTTCGGAAGAAGCTTCTATTTCGGGCAGAACCCATGTTATGTGCCTTTGTAGGGACCGAGAGGCTCGTCTAGCCCGAAGCCGAGTATGCGCGGGCATTCTACAGTCAGTTCCGGATACGCTCTTGGCAGACTCGAAGCGCTTCGACTTTCGATATTCGGTAAGGGCGGATGCCGCAGGCAGCACATGTCCTCTCTTGTCTGGTTGACTGATGTGCGCGTCGAAAATACCCTTGTCGACCGCGCTGAGCTCCTCTTCATACCTGAGGGTCATCGGTAACCTGGGATCTCGCCTTTCGCAGTTTCCCCATTAGGGCAGGTTAGGGCAGCTTTGGTGATGGCCGTTCCGTGTAGAGCACAACAGTCTCCGCCCCCAAAGAAATAGCGCGACTCTTCTCTCACAGACGAAGTTGCGTTTGTGCTTTGCGGCATCGGCAGCGACATAGGCAGGCGCGCCGCCTTCTTAATGGGTTTAATGAAGGGCTACGAGATCATCTGGCCCTCAGGAACGGAAGTGCTCGTGTCTCGATGCGCCCCGACAACATGGGTTCGACGGCCGGCGATCGCCGCCGCTAATTTTGGCCGCGGTTCACAATATGCAAATCGTGAATAATCAGAGAAGCCCCCGGTTCATTTCGGAGGGAGCAATTCTGATGAGTGAGTGCCTCCCAGATATCTTTATTTGTATATATGAATAGAATATTTATAAACACAATCAGATATATAAATAGATATTTAACTATTAATCATTTATATTATGTTATTCATTTTATGAATAATCAGTTTTTTATCCTGTATGCATCGAACCAATCTCGGTATTGGACAGCTGGTTGTTCAGCAGGTTAAATCAATGTCGCGCAAATAAGGCCGGCCATAAGAAAGCTCGAATCCAAGGAGAAGGCAAGGGAAAAATGAACCCAGAGAATACTGAACCTCTGCTGATTTTCTTCTAGCCGTCCTTCTGAGGGGTGGCTGTCTTATATCGAAAAATTTTTCTATGTGTGGGCTTGCCAGCTTCGGGAATTGGCTGCCGGAATTAGTTGAAAGAAGAAGAAATGAAAGATTGCATGCTTGATTTTGACAGAAGCAGCGCCAGGACGGAACAGAAGCTTTCTCGAAGGATGTTCGTGACGATTGCTGGGGCCGCAGGGGCGGTTGCTGCCTGTGCATCATCTTCAATCTTAAATGTAGCCATGGCGGATTCTTCGAAGAGTGTCGCTTCTGAGATCGAGTCGTGGGATTACGAGACCGACATTGTCGTTTGCGGAAGCGGCGCAGGTGGTTCAGCGACTGCTGTTGAGGCTGCGGATCAGGGCTGCGACGTCATCATCGTTGAAAAGCGCGACTGGTGCGGTGGACAGCTGCGCCGCAGCGGAGGCGGCTTTGCGGCAGCAGGCACCCCCGTTCAGGAGAAGCTTGGCGTGAAGGACAGCGTGGACCAATTCTATGACTACGTTATCGCTTGCGCAGATGGATCGGTAGACCCCGATTTGGTTAAGACGTGGGTTTACAACGCTACGGATACCTTCAATTGGCTGATTGATACTCTTGGTGCTCAACCTGTTGACGAGTGGGAATTCGATTCCGCGGCCGGTGATATGGGTGCTGAGAACTATTCCTTTGGTCCTGGCCTGAGTATTGGTACCGAGCCTTCAAACTACATCGATCGTGGATTTGAGCCTGTGGCCCGCTGTCATTGGTTCAACGCGTACGAGGATGACCCCTTCATAGGTGATGAGAGCAAGCATCTGTTTCCAAAGGCTGGTGGAACCGGTCTGTGGCACGTCATGGATCTCGCAATCCAAGACCGCGAGAACATCCAGGTCATGACCGAGACGTCGCTTGTCAGACTGGTGACTGCTGATGACAGCAACGAGGTTATCGGTATCGTTGCCCAGCAAGGCGGAGAGGAGATTTACATCAAAGCGCGGAAGGCAGTAATGGTTTGCACGGGCAACTTCGCCAGCAACCATGAAATGTGGCGCAACTACACCGGCTGGGACTTCGAGGCAAGCATTAACGGTGGCAATGCCGAAGATATCGAAGATGACAATGACGGCGTTGGCGTCAACACAGTGCTTGCATTGGGCGGAGCCCTCGAGTTCCCGTACAAGGGACCCAAGAACCCCAGTTATGACAATAAGTGCGCCCTGTCATATCTTGGCGGAGGACTGAAGGTCGACACCTCTTCACGGGCAGTTGACGCTTTTGGAAACATCATTCCTAGGCTTTATATAGGCGGAATCGCGTCTGCAGGGTACGTTGGCGAGAACTATCCTCACTGTGGATGCAATATCTCCCATTCAATGACGATGGGTCGCCTTGCGGCTCAGGATGCGGCAACGCTGGATAACTGGGAGTAACCGAGAACGTACCTTGAGCCTTTCTCCTTTGCGAGCGTATCGGACTAAAAAATTGTATGCGGCGCTTTCGGTATCTTCGGAAAAACCGAAAGCGCCGGTACATATATAGTTTGGTAGAGCAGCGGATCTTTCCTACTCATGGACCTTATTGATCTTCCATAGGCTCTTAATGGCCTGAACAGTCGAAATAATCTGCTCGTCCGAGTCATCTCTATAGACGGCGTGGATCTTCCGAATGAATCTCTTCCCGCATGGATAAAGGGGAACCGTGTTGTCTATGACCCACGACGAGAATTGTCCGGGAAGATGGATACAGTTTTCTGTGGTGACGAAAGCAGAACCCTCTGGATCGAGGGTGTAGAACTCCTGCATTCCCGAGACCTGCCTCCTGTCGAAAAGCGGGAGAAACCCTGCATGCTTTTGATACATGCGGCTAATTTCGTTTCGCTCCTCCTCCAAGTACATGTCGGTCGAGGTAAGCAAACGGAGGTGAACGAGATCGCCGAGGGAGACATCCTGCTTTGTTGCATACATAGAATCGTTTCGTACGAGCAGGCAGAACGGCGAAATGGCCTGGGTGATATGAGAGGAGACAAGACCTGCAGGAAGCTGCGGAGCGAGATTGTCGCTGGGATCTCCGAACGTGTTAACAAAGCCGATATCGATGTCCTTATCCAGCAGGGCGTCACAGACGGACTTTTCCGGAGAAATCTGCAGATTTTCGACTTCCGGAAGAGCCCCTTTGCTGGCAAGCGACGAATATTCCCTTAGCATATTAGCGAACAGGTGGCACCAGAACATGTTCTGCAGTCTGATGCGGCGCGTATCCGGAGAGCATTCCGAGCGCTGAATCTTGCTCTTGGTGCGGCTGACCGTCCACAGTACGTCTTCCGCCATCTCGAGCACGGTCTGCCCTGCATCAGTGAGCACAAGAGGGTTTTGTCGAAGAACAAGCTTCGTACCCATCTCCTCTTCGAGCGCAGCGATATGACGGCTGATGCTTGGCTGTGAAGTGTGGAGCTTCTTTGCGACAGCTGAGTACTTTTTCGTGTTCGCCAGGGCTACATACTCTTCCAAGACCTCGATGTTCATCGTTCGTCCCTCCCCTGGCACCTAAGGCAGAGCCAAACAACCTGCTTGTGTGCATATTTACCCGGCATAACCCGTTGATGCGGGATGTCACACCAACTT
>JBMNUL010000197.1:0-4264 GCA_050946255.1 Coriobacteriales bacterium
TGTTCGTAATGCTCATCTACTTCCTCATCGGGGAAAAGAAAGTCGAGATGCGCCCCCTGATTGCCATTCCCATGGTCGTCATTGCGTTCGCGTTGTTCGGGCCCTTCACTCAACAGGTAGAGGGAATTTACAGAATTTGGTGCCCAGAGTACGCCCACAGCCTCGACTTCATTTCCGATGTGACGCCAATAGCCTACCAATCCAACATCTACTTGCTTGATTACGTGTTCTCCCAGTTCATCCCAACGGCTATCTGCGTGGCACTGCTGCTCAACTTCAGGAGGGATTCCTACGACAAGTGGATAATGGTCGCGACGCCCCTCCTCATGTACTCCACCTTCGCCTTCGTCGGGATGGCGATTGTGATGATCCTCATATTCATCTACGACCTCGTGTCGACGAAGAAGGTGCGTCAATACTTCAGGCAGCTGATCAGGCTCGAGAGCCTTGCGGCGATTCTAGTGGCCGTGATCTTCGCCGCCTACTTGGCATGCAACGTGCTGCAGACAAAGCCGGAAGGCGCCGGGATGTCGTTCATCCTGATCAATTACGATAGCGGTTCGAAAATCCTGGCTCTCATCTTGGTTGAGCTCTCTTGGATAATGTGGGTGGTGCTGCTCCTCAGGAAAGAGAGGAGAAACCCTCTCATGTGGGTGGCGTCCATCGTGCTGCTGTTGCTGCCGTTCTTCCAGTTCGGGCTGAACAACGACCTTTGCATGCGCGCAAGCATGCCGGCGCTTCTCCTCATTAACATCCTCATGATCAAGAACATTATCTGCAGCTGGAAGAGCGACCGCTACTACATGATCGCGCTACTGTTCTTCGCATTCATCTCTGCGCTAGGTGTCGTGGAGAGAAACTACTACCTGCTCCATATGTCGTCCGTCTCGGGCACCCACTACAACCTGGGTGGCACGACTTTCGATGAGTTCATATCCTCCCAGACCCAGGTCGACCCACTCGGAGCAAAATATCAGTACATCGACTACGACATTGATGGGCCCGTTAAATTCATCCTGCGATAGAGCATGGACGTCGCAAACGAGAAGCCGGAACCCCTCGGAAGAGCATGACGATGGCCGAAGAGGACAGAGACAGACGGAAATACGAACAACGAGATTCTGCTCGCGGCACCAGAGCAGGACAAGCCGGACATGAGCCTTCGGGAAGAGGCTCTACTCGAAGGCGCGACATCGTGAAAA
The DNA here is from genome assembly GCA_050946255.1 of Coriobacteriales bacterium. Taxonomy (GTDB): domain Bacteria; phylum Actinomycetota; class Coriobacteriia; order Coriobacteriales; family CADBOM01; genus JBMNUL01. The sequence continues at coordinate 1,203 of JBMNUL010000197.1, forward strand.
ACGGGTTACGTGAAGAGCCTGCTGGCAAGAAGAGCATGGTCGTGCCCGTTCTGGGGACCCTATGGAACGCATTGATGCTGTGCGCTTGGATTTCTGCGACCGTAATGGGAATCGTCTCATCCTTATCCCCTACTGAAGCCTTCCAGAACCAGCCTCTTTGGTTCAAGCTCCTAGAGAGCATTGGGGTGATCACGGTGTGCGGCGGGTTGTTTCTCCTACCGCTGACATATGGGAGGCCGTACAAGAAGTTCTTCCCAAAGCTCGCTGCCATTCCAAGAATTAAGCTCCTCGCATATTGTTGGATAATTGCTGCGGTGGTTTTGCTAGCAATATTCGCTGTCTATGCCACGCAGTTTGCCAATATTTAGGCTTGTCTCCACAGGGGCAGTCCTCTCCAAGACATTCCCTTTCCAGTTGCACCCGAAGCAGGATTTTCCAATTGAAGGCACCAGTTGAACAACGCTTTTTCCCCTGTTGCCCTAAGATAAAGAGAGAAAAGATTCTGTCAGAGAGAAAGATTCCGTCGGCGTATGCTGGCATAACCAAGGTTAGGGGGAGCCATGACGGGAGAATCAAGGCAATCTGAGAATTCATCTGAGGGCAGTGGCCTCAAACACCGTGACGATGGCACATTAAGGAAGCACGACGATTCCACTTTGAAGCAGAGGGACGACGCAACTCTCAGGCAGCGGGATGATGCGACGCTGAGAAACCGCGATGACGCAACGCTCAGGAAAAAGGACGACGGCACTATCAAGCAAAGGGACGACGGCACTATCAAGCAGAGGGACGACGCCACCCTGAAGCAACGTGACGACGGCACTTTGAAACAGAGAGACGATGCAACGCTCAAGCAAAGGGACGACGCCACCCTCAAGAACCGCGACGACGCAACTCTCAGGCAGCGCGACGACGGAACGCTGACAAAAGAGCAATAAGGGCATATTCAAACTCGAGATCATTCATAAGGTCCCCGAACATGAGATTGGGGACACCCCGAAGGATGTCCCCAGTCCATAATCCCGCGTTCTCATGTCACCGGAATGTCCGGCGGACGGGAATCTGTTCTAGTCATCAACTCCAACGATGACGTCGGTTGCCTTGATCACGGCAAGTGCAGGGTCTCCGACCTTGAGGTCGAGGTCCTCGATGGCCGCATTGGTGATGGAGCCCGATACCACGTTTCCATCTGCGAGCTTCAGAGAAACATGACCGTTGACCGCGCCCTTCTTCACAGCAGTGATCGTGCCGGGGAGCTGGTTGCGTGCGGAGATCGTCTTGATGCGCTCGTTTCCGGTTGCGAACATGACGTTCGTGGCCTTGATGATGGCGTAAGCGGTCTTGCCCTCCTTGAGTCCGAGCTGGTCGATTGACTCCATCGTGATGTCAGCCTTGATCGTCTGATCGCCGACCTCGATGGTGACGACGCCGTTGACGGCTCCCTCGGTAACTGCGGAGATGATGCCCTTGAGTTGGTTGCGTGCGGAGATTTTCATGATTTCCTTCTTTCTGTCCTGGCGTCTCAGCGCTTTCCTTTTTTGTCGCTTCTCAACGCCCCGTTCTTTCTGACAGCTGCTAGTTTGCCATCTAAGGCCAACTTATTTGCGAGAATTCCCGAAATTGCCAAATTTAGTAATGTTTCGTACAATTTAGATTTGTTTGGCACAAATACATTAAATTATGAGAACTTCACACCACTCAAAGGCTAGATAAGAATGAACAGAGATTCTTCTACTGTGGATATTTACCTTTGTCCAGCCACTGATCATGGGAGGAGCGCATCGTGCCGCAAAATGAAAACGCGCTGACTGCACAAGATGTCGCCGATGCTCTGCAGGTCAGCCGCAACACGGTGTACAACCTAGTGCGTTCTGGAGAGCTGTCTTCCTACACCGTTGGGCGAAAGATGCGTTTCACCTTGGATGACCTCAACGATTACATCGAGCGTTCCCGTGGGGGCAAGAAGCAGCCCCGTTCTGACACGGTCACTCGTCCTGATGACGGAGCAACACTCAGGCTTGTCGGTACGGACATCTCGGCTGACATTCTCGCAAACTGGCTCTCGCAAGCGGGGATCACGGTAGAGCGTGATTACGAGCACAGCTATCAGGCGCTCATATCGCTATATAGGGGAACATCCAACGCCGCGCTGGTCCACATCTACGACCAGAGGACCCAGCGGTTCAATATCCCCTACATTCAGAGGCTTGTTCCCGGTATCCCGGTATGCACGATTCACATCGCGAAGAGACGGTGCGGCCTTCTCGTGCGAAAGGGGAACCCTCAGGGCCTTAGAAGATGGAGGGATCTTCTCAGAGAAGGTGTTGTAATAGCAAACCAGCAACCGGGTTCTGGTGAGAGGATTCTGCTCGACGAGATGATGGTGGCGTTAGATGCAGGGCTTGTGAGGCCCGAGGGATATCAGCGGGTTTATGCTTCCCCAATGAACGCGGCTTTGGCCGTAGCGCAGGGGGACGCCACAGTTTCGATTGGCAACGAGAGGACATACCATCAGGTGGAGGGGCTGGACTTTCTTCCACTTGCAACGGAATCGATAGACCTCGTTGTCAGAAAATCGGTGCACTTAAATGATGTGCTGCATGAGATTAGAAGGATCTGTTCCAGCAGGGGGTTCGCAGAGGATATCGCGGGGAACGTCGGTTACGACCCCAAAGGTTGCGGAACCATAATCTACGAGCTGTGAGGTCAGGCAGAAGCTTCATTCAAGCTTTGAACACAGCCAAGGTTTCAATCAGCTGCGAGCACAAGCCTTGATCATGTTCAGGTCGAAAGCAATAGCTGAGAAGTTGCTTCCTCAACAAATCAAATTGTGAGAACGGATGCGAGCAGATTCCTGGTTGACTGTGATTTGGGATTGGAGAAGATGTCCTCCGTATTGCCCTCCTCCACAACACTTCCGGAGTCGAGAACATAGAGTCTTTCGCAGAACCCCTGAATGAGAGCCAGGTCATGGGTGATGAAAACGCAGGACATCGAAAGCTGTTCGCAGAGACCGTAGAGCAGACTCATGATCTGGGCTTGGATCGTAACGTCAAGCGCAC
>JBMNUL010000198.1:0-4258 GCA_050946255.1 Coriobacteriales bacterium
GGCGCTGCGACGCTGCGCGGGCGTCGGGCGCCCCATCTGGCCCCTTGTGCAGCGCTCGGCGCGCAGCGAAGTGCGCTTGGCGCTGCGGCGGGGCCACCTGGGGCACCGGACGCCCGCTCGCTGCTGTATTTGAAGTCTCGGAGGTTTTCGGCACAGCCTCGCTGACTGGGTTTCTACCTGCATGACAGAAGTCCGCTCGTTGCTGTGCTTTGTGTCTCGAGGGTTTGCTTGCTGGCTCCGGCTTTGTCCTCGCTGGCTTGGTGGCTATCTGCGTGACAATCAGTTTGGGGTGCCTGCTCGCTGCTGCATTTCGAGCCGCAGGGTTTTGTCGTTGCGTTTCTGCTGCGTCTTCGTGGACGTTTGTTCACCTACGCGTTTTGCTGCATGCCCACTTGGTGTGAGAGCGGGCATGCTTCTTTTGGGATGTGGGTGCTCAGGGTGTGCCCTGTAGGTTTCGCACGCCCAACATACTTGATGCGCGAGGGGCACGGCATCTTGCGCCCAAAATAGGAAAAGCTCCCTATGGGGAACTTTTCCTATGTGCGACGATTCTGTTTTGCGATTATTGAGTCGCCGCAATGGAGGGGTTGGCGTTGTAATGCGATCGGTAAGGCATTGATGGAGGACTATTCTCCGTTAGTCCGCATCTTCAACAACAAGGCCTCGCTCGGTGGCCTCGTCGCGCAGCTTCTGCCAGATAGACACATGGTCTATCTCAAGTTGGTTGCACAGTTCGGTGCAGGTGCCACACATGGTGCAGCTCCACAGGCCGCCTTGCACGGCTTCCACAATTCGATCTGCCTGGTCATAAGGGTCAAAATGACGGAAGGCAATGGCGAGCATGTGGGAGGGGCCAATGTACTCCGAATTGACTTCTCGCGCAGGGCAGCCGGCAGTGCATACTTGGCATCGAGCGCAATACTGGATTGCGGCAATGTCGTCGGCATCTTCCATGTTGTATGTCTGCAGGTCTTCTAGATTGAGCGGCTTATACCTTACACGGCGATACGATTTCGATATCTCTTCATTGATTTTACTTTTGTCCACAATAAGGTCTTTAACGACAGGAACACCCGCAAGTGGCTCCACGTAATGGCTTGAGTCGTCAATAACACTCATGCACGCCAAGACCGGAGTGCCGTCAAGCATCATGGAGCATCGACCGCACATGCGTGCACGGCATGCATAGTCAAACGCAATGGGCTCAATGTTTTCGTGGATGTATACGAGCGCCTCAAGCAGCGTCATGTATTCGTCGCCACTGTGGGGCACGTCGTAGGTTGCCTCATATGGCTCTGCGTTCTTCGAAGGGTCGTAGCGTTTTATTGTAATGTTCATATTGTCAGAGCTCCTTGTGGCTAGTAGGTGATTTTCTCGCTGGTGAGCGTGCCGTCTTCAGAGCGACGGTAGGCGAGTGAGCACATCCAGTTGGCGTCGTCGGTTTCGGGGAAATCGGGACGAATCATCGAGGCGCGGCTTTCTTCGCGTTCCAATGATCCGTAGACAAACATACGCGCCTCTTCCAGGACATTCAGCGTTTCAATGGCGTCTTTCCAATCTTGGTTGTACACGCGACTATTGTCCGAACAAGCCATGCGAGGAACATCTTCGCTCAGGATGCGATCGAGTTCTGTCTTTGCCTTTTCAAGCTCTTCGGTCACACGAATGGGTCGTGCTGCCATGGCGCATGCATTCTGGATGGCGCGGCGAATGGTTATGGGGCGAATCGCATCGTCATGGGAGCGAGTGCGAAGGTCCTCAAGCCGAGCAATCTCGTCGACTGCGGATGAAAGCGTGGCATTTTCGAGGGGCTCATACGAATCAACGTACTCGATGGCTTTCATCATGGCGTAGCGCCCCATGCGCCTGTTCGTATTGTTGACGTTTCCGCCTTGGCTTCCGGAATTTGATCGCACGACAAACAGACCTTCGAAGTCACGGCACATGGCGTTTTCGTCAACAAGCGGCTGTCCGCCGTGCTCATACATCTCGGGAATAACCTCGATATCTCTGCCGACCATATCAAGTCCCCACTTCGCCTTGAACAAGTCGAAGTTGCGCGTGTACATGTAGCGCATAGACTGCATTCCTTCTTCGTCGCAACGAAGCAGAACGCCTCCGTTTTCGGTGCCTTTTCCTAGGTCGCAAACAATCTGGGCAGCCCTGATAACACCTTCCTGCGTGCTGAATAATTCAGGCGGAATCACATCTTCGGGGTAGTCTTGAAGGCGGGTGCCTTCGGTGTCGTACAGAAATCCCGAATGAACGCTATCGGCGCCCATCGCGCCACCGTTTGACATGGCAGGAGATGTGGGCCAGGTGCTCATGAGGTCGTACGTGCAGTACTCGTTGTCGGCAATTTGCCCACCGTGACGAAGGATGGACGCTTCTACGTCAAAGGTGTTGTCGAGCGTATTGTTCGAGCGGCACGCAGTTGTCAGCCATCCAAAGAACTGGGTGGATCCTCCTGTGGATGAGACAACCGCTTTTGCGCGATAGACGCGATATTCGCCCGTGGGAAGGTGCAGGCCTACCGCTCCAAGACAGCGACCTTCTTCTATGATGAGGTCGGTTATTAATGTGCGATCGTGGATGGTCACGAAGTCTTTAGCACGATGAAAGTCGGTCCAGTTGCGGGTCATTGAGTACTCAAAGCCGCGAACAGTAGGGAAGTCGTAGTTGTAGTACAGCGTGCCGTCGCTGTTGCGGTCCTGGAGCGTTTCACCGAAATTTGCTGTAACCACTTCAGGATTGCGTTCGATTTCGTTTTGAACCTTCGTTTTTTTCTGGAGGTTCCAGTCTCGTACAAATTCCATGTCATCAGGAACGTCCGCCTCGGTTTCGTAGTAGGCATCGGGCGTCCATGTCTGCATGATGTTGAAATTCATGCCGCATCCTCCGCCGAATCCATACGGAGCCTTTTCAACAAGCAGGATAGATTTGCCTGCCTGAGAAGCAGCATGCATTGCGTGGGAAGCGCCAAATCCGCCGCCAATCAAAAGAATATCGGTATCGTAGACGGAATACGGAATGCCCCCCTGCTCTACGCTTTCCGAGCTCCCCTGTTCCGATGCATTGGTGGGTGAGCAGCCCGATGCTGCGGCAACTCCCGAGAGAGCCGCTATGCCGGCAGCCAGTCCGCCCAACTTCAAAAATGAGCGGCGGTTCATGCCAGGCTGCTCTTTGACCGTGCCGAAGGTTTCCATGAGAATCCCCCTCCTTTGCCCCAATTTGACTTTTTGCTCTGAAATTGAGCATCTAAAAAATATGGGGGAACGGGAGTTCTCTCAATTATTGTCCCAATGGAACAGTTTGGTGGTTTGATGTGGCGCCTGATACAATGAATTAGTTTAAGGAGGGGCAATGCAGCGTTTTGATGGGGTCGATCGTTTTGATTCGTTTGCTGCCGTGTGCGCGTTTGGCGAATGGCACAAGGCCACTTCATCTTTTTTGTATGTACGTCATGGCATTACATTGTTGCAGTATTGGATTCTTCTCATTCTCAGCCACGGTGAGGGCGGCTCTATTAAGGAGCTGCAGAAGACACTCGAACTGAATTACACGACGGTCAATGAAAGCATTGCCGCACTTGAGCACATGCTCCTTATCGAGAAATCACGAAGCCTCGACGACGGTCGCGTTCGTCCTGTATGCCTGACAAAGCAAGGCTGTACTGTGCTCGAAGAATGTGATTACGCTGTCTGGGAATTTATCGCGCATGCGTGGACAGGTTTTTCCGAGGTGGATACAAAGCGAGCGCTGATGGTGTTTTACAACGCATGCAGGCAGCAAGACAAATCGCGGGACACAGGGACGCTCATTCGCGGTGATAGTGCGTTCGTAATAATGTGCGCTCAGTTCATGATGAAATTTCAAAAGGCTTGTAAGGACATTCCCGTTACGGTTTCGCAAGCGCAGATGCTTATGCTTCTTGAACGACATCCGCGGGGTATGCAGCCAAAAGAAATTGGGAAGGTGCTGTCGCGGAATCCCTACGCAGTGTCAAAGGCAATTTCTCATCTTGTATCAAGTGGTCTTGTGGAGGAGGCTTACGGGGCAACGAAGCGCGAAAAGGTGGTTACGCTTTCGGAGGATGGGCATTCGAGGGCGCTCCGTGCCAAGCGTGCTGCCCTCGATATCATGGAGCTCCATTTTGGATGGGTGGAAGATGTCGGGTTTTTGAATGCGGTATTGCAAGAATTGAGCAGGCATCTTCCAAATCAGAAGGGATAGAAAAGCCCCCTGCGTGACGCATAGG
>JBMNUL010000199.1:0-4233 GCA_050946255.1 Coriobacteriales bacterium
GTTGTTCCCTCGTCGAGAACCGACTCAATATGGATTCCGGATCCCTTGCCGAAACAACTCTTGAGCCTGTCGTCCACGTTCTTCAAGGCAATTCCAGCACCCTTGGAGTTCCCCTTCTCCACGGCCTTGTCTCGTTGCGTGGACTCCATGCCCACCCCATCATCGGCTACCGATATCACAACGTCGTCGCCAGCACGCTTGACCTCTATGGCAATGTGCAAAGGCTCGCCCGTTGGCCTCATCGCGTGCCCCACTGCATTCTCCACAATCGGCTGCACGATGAAAGCTGGAACCTGCAACTGGTCCAGTCCAGGTTCCACATCGCTTGTTAACAGAATCTTCTCAGCCCCGAACCTTGCACGCTCGAAGCCGAGATATCTAAGAGTCTGCTCTAATTCTAACTCAATCGTTATCAAATCCTGAGAGCTTTCGAGAGTCCTGCGATAAAAGATTGCAAACTCCCTTAGCAGGATTCGCGCCTGTCTCGGATCTGTCCTGATCAGAGATGCTATGGTGTTAATTGTGTTGAAAAGGAAGTGCGGGTTTATCTGGGCCTGCAGCGCCCGCAGTTCCATCTTTGTGGCAAGCTCGGTCTTTGCGTCGAGCTCTGACAGCGCGAGCTGGGTGGAGAGCAGCATTGCAAATCCCGTTGCCGTGGCCTGTTGAGTCTCATCGATTCTATCGTGCTTCGAGTAGTACATCTTGAGGCTTCCGACGATCTCGTCCTGGATCTTCATCGGCACCCCGATGCAGGCTTTTAGCTCCGTGGGCATCTTCTCGTCGTCGGTGTGCTCGGACCTGATCACGAACTTTGCGCCATATTCGAAACGGTTCAAGGCCCAGGGAATGGGAATGGGATCTCCCATCTCATCCCAAATAGAATCGCAGCCAGCATGACCCACGACATCTTCATTGCCATCGTAAATCGCCACAGACTTGGCATCGGTAGCGTCTATCAGGATGTTGCAGACCTCGGTTGCGGAATCTTTGTTCAATCCCCCCTGCATGAGATTGAGGGTCTGTTCGGCCAGCCCGAGCATGCTGTTGGTCTGGTCCGCGGTGAGCTTGTCGGGGCTCTTGGAATATCGACCGAAGAATATCGCGCTGATGCACAATCCCACGATTCCCGCAACTTGGAGCGGGAACATCTCCAACACGAACCCGAACACCGTGGCAACCAGAAACCCCAGCATCAGGAAAGCCATGATTATCGTCAATATTCTGTAATAGGACCCGATATCGCTTGTCCTACGGCGTTTTCTCTCAGGCCTCATCTACTCCGTCGCTCTCCGGTTCGACAGGATCGTCAGATTCGACAGGCTCGACAGGTTCGGAGAATGCGTCCACTGCATCTCGAACGCTCCCGTAGGAGTCATCTACTTCCGCCTCGGACCTCTCGATCTCCTCTTTGGTCATCGGCACCACTGCGGAGTTCTCGAAAATCCCCTGCAATGCGATATCCTCCTCGAGTATAGCCACGACTTCCGGCCATTGCCTTTGAAATGCGAAATACTTCGAGCAGTTCTCCTTTGCATACTCCACGGCCTGCTTTCGTGCCACCATCGCAGCATGGAAGTATCCTTTTCGCTGGCCTTTCCTGCCAACAGTCCTGAGCAGAGCGGTCATGAACACATGGAACCCGATGTTGGACTCCAGAAACGGGCCAGGATACGGCTCGAGCGATTGGGACTGCACCTGAAGAAGGTCGATCTGCGTCTTGGAGAACTCGAGCTTGCGGGTCTCGTAGATCCACCTGTATATATCCTGCGTGAACCTGCGGGACTCGGTCTTCGACACCTTCGGGGGAATGTGCTTTATCTCCCAGAGGTTGTCGAACCACACCTCGGACCCGTACATTCTGACGTTGAGCAGGAAGTCGAGGTCCTCTCCACGCGAAATCCAGGGATCGAAAGAGACTCTGCGGTAAGCCTCTCTATGGATTGCCAATAAACCTCCACAGGCAGTGTTTGAAGAAGAGAGGCGTGGACCCTGCATAGCCGAATCGATCCACTCGTTGAATCCCTTATGCTGGTTCCAGAACCTGTTGTACCATTTATTCTTTTTGCGGGCCTTGTAGCTGCCTCGCTTGTCACGGAAATACCCGGACTTTGTGAGAATCGGCACGCCGCGTTGCGTCAGCATACCCAGCCCATAACAGGCCTTGTCCATGAACTCCGGGTCTTCCACGATCTCGTCGTCGTCGATGAAAATGACCTCTGTGTATCCCATGGAAGCCGCAAAGATGAGACCCAGGTTCTTCGAAGACCCATAGCCTGTGAGCGAGATTCCTTTCACATAATCTCCCACGCCGACCTGCTCCATCCTGGCATGGAGCGCAGCCTCATCGGTCACCCCGACCACGGAGATGTTGAGCTCTGGATACCTGGCGGCAAGATCTCTGACCTTCGCCTCGGCATCCTCCTCAATTCCCTTTTCGGAGATCACCAGTATCGCGATTGGCGTGTCGATGTTCTTGTCGCGCAAAGAGGACAGGCATCTGGGAAGCTCTCCGGGCCTGTCTAGCGGAGTCATGTGGTCATAAGTATCTAAAACCCCAGAATCTTCGTTTCGATTGGGGCCGCAAATGTAAGAAGGTATGATGATGACAGGGTTCACTGCGTAATTCTCCAATTCCAACCGGTTGATTTGCAATCCACGTTAATTCGTGACGATGCGAAAGAACCAGGTGACTGCTGCGATTTTGTTACATTATTTACCCACCCAACAGGATAAACCCTCAAGCCCTGCATTTCCATATTTACGCATATAAATAATGTTTGTCGATTTCGTGGTGAGAGATGTGGTGAAACCGCGGAAAATATACGCATGCAAAGTGTCGCCGCGCCCTTTACCTAGGACTTTCGACAACTGTATTGGAAAATCGAGCTCATCTGTCATGAAACAGTGGAGATATCTCGGAACGACATCAGCATGAAAAGACCACCCAACTTTTACTTTCCAGGGTCTCAAACAATTATTTCGCCAGCAATTGCATCGGCTCTTGAATATCTTTAAAATTAGAAATCGTCAACTTGTCCTGTAGGAGGGACAACCTTTCTCATATAGGGGGTAGAAAACATGCCAAAAGTCGAAGATAGAAAGCTCACGCCCAAAGAGAACATGCTCAGAATGTACAGGCACGAGCAGCAGGAGTGGGTGCCGATTTACACGATGGGGATGCCCCTCCCAGACGGTGAGGATATCCCGATGACGATGATCGTGCCCAGCATCATCGCAGGACAGGCAGCTCCTACCGGCAATGGCCTGGACGTCTGGGGAGTCAAATGGGTTGGGAGCGACTCGGCTGGTGGCGGTCGTCTACCCGAACCGAACAACTTCATCCTCGACGACATCACCAGGTGGCGCGATGTGATCAAGGCACCGGACCTCTCCGACATCGACTGGGAGCAGATGGCGAAGGACGATCTCAAGCGCAGCGGCGTGGACCGCGAGAAGACTGCAATTGGCCAGGATACCTTCATCGGCCCGTTCCAGTACCTCATGGCCTTCATGGGATTCACCGAGGGCATGATCGCCCTTTCCGAGGAGCCGGAAGAGGCGCACGCGCTTCTCGACTACATCCTCGACTTCTACTGCGAGGTCCAGCACAAGTATTACGAGGCCCTGAAGCCCGATGTGATCATCATGGCCGACGATACCTGCGCATATGCAAAGCCCTTCATCTCCGAGGAGATGTTCCGCGAGTTCTTCGTCCCCTGCTACATCCGCGAGTGCGAGCTGCCCAACCAACTCGGCATGCCGATTCAGTTCCACAACTGCGGCAAGGCTGCGAACTTCATCGAGATTTGCCACGAGGAGGCGAACATCTGGGGTTGGGATCCATGCCAGAACACCAACGACATGGTCGCCTTCAAGAAGAAGCACCAGAACGATATCTCGATCCTCGGATGCTTCGACCCAACTGGAACTCCACTGGTGAGCAACGACGCAACCAACGAGGAAGTCGTGGCGTTTGCAAAGGAAATGATCGACACCTACGCACCCGATGGCGGATATGCCTTCATGGGCGGATTCGTGGGACCAGCCGACGATCCCGACGTGCAGCGCAAGAACAAGGCCGTCAACGACTTCGCAATTGATTACTGCAACAACTTCTACGACTAGAACATTTCATATCCGGAGCTCCTTTGAGGGGAGGGGATCCGGATTAGATGCTACTTGGGAAGATTGGGGCGCCCCGGTTTTACCGGCGGCCCCCAAAGATTAAAAGAG
>JBMNUL010000200.1:0-4220 GCA_050946255.1 Coriobacteriales bacterium
GCTCCTCCTATTGCCGCCAGAAGCGAGGTGTTGTTGTCCTCGACCATCACGAGCTGCCCGTCGACAACACCAAATGCCTGCAGGAACCAGAGGATGATGGCCGATGCGAGAATGATAGTGCCTGCGCGCTTGATGAAGCTCCAGCCACGCTCCCAGGTAGCACGGAGCACATTGCCCATCGAGGGAGCATGGTAGCGCGGAAGTTCCATCACGAAGGGAGCCACCTCTCCTGCAAAGGGCTTGGTTTTCTTGAGCATGATACCTGAAACCACGATCGAGGCCACACCGATGAAGTAGGCAGAAGTTGCAATCAAACCGCTGTTCCCGAAGAGCGCTCCTGCAATCAGGCCGATGATGGGTAACTTTGCACTGCAGGGTATGAACGTCGTCGTCATTACGGTCATGCGACGGTCGCGTTCGTTCTCTATCGTCCTAGTGGACATGATTCCCGGAACGCCGCAACCCGAGGACACGAGCATCGGGATGAAGCTCTTGCCCGAGAGTCCGAAACGGCGGAAGATCCTGTCCATGATGAAGGCGATCCTGGCCATGTATCCAACGTCTTCGAGTATCGCGAGCATCAAGAACAGGACGAGCATCTGCGGCAGGAATCCGAGAACCGCCCCGACTCCGGCGATTATCCCGTCGACCACCAGACCGATCAGCCAATCGGCCGCACCCACGGAGGTCATCCAATCTGTCACGGCAGGAGGGACAATCTCCCCGAACAGCACATCGTTCACCCAGTCGGTGAGGAACGTGCCCACTGTTGAAATCGAGATGAAGTACACGAGGAAGATGACTCCGGCGAAAATCGGGATTGCCAGCACCCTGTTGGTGACGATGCGGTCTATCTTGTCCGAGGTCGTGAGGTTCTCCTTCACCTTGACCTTCTTGACAGTCCCATCAACCAGCTTGTCGATGTAGGAGTAACGTTGGTTGGTGATGATGCTCTCGGCATCGTCATCCATCTCTTTCTCGCAGTCGGAGATGTGGTCCTCGATATGCCTCATCAGCTCGTCGGAGAGACCAAGTTCCTTGATCACCGCAGAATCCCGCTCGAAAAGCTTGACCGAGTACCAGCGGAGCATTCTCCTGTCGACCTTGTCCTCGATCGACTCCTCTATGTGCGCGAGAGCATGCTCGACGCTCCCGGTGAAGACATGTGGAAGCTCTGCCTCTTTGCCTTCCTGTGCGACCTTGACCACAAGCTCTGCGGCCTCGGTGCAGCCCTCGTCTTTCAGAGCGCTCATCTCCACGACCTCGCAGCCAAGCTCGCGGGAAAGCTTGCCGATGTCGAACTCGTCACCCTTCTTGCGGACCAGGTCCATCATGTTGATCGCGACGACAACTGGAATTCCCAACTCTATGAGCTGAGTGGTGAGATAGAGGTTGCGCTCGATGTTGGTCCCGTCGACGATGTTGAGAATCGCGTCTGGCCTGTGCTTGATGAGGTAGTCCCGCGCGATGACCTCCTCTAGGCTGTATGGCGAAAGAGAGTAGATGCCGGGCAGGTCCTGCAACACCACGTCCTTGTGGCCCTTTAGTATTCCGCCCTTCTTCTCGACAGTCACGCCTGGCCAGTTGCCAACGTACTGATTGTTCCCGGTAAGAACGTTGAACAGCCTCGTCTTGCCGCAATTCGGGTTGCCTGCAAGGGCTATGTTCAGCTCTCCCACTTTCTTCATTAACGTTTTCCTTCCTTCGTTGTTTTGCAGCGTGAGCTTAGTAAAGCTGAGTAGAAAATTGAATTAGACTAGACTAACTTATTAGGAAAAATAAAAGCCGCTTTCCTGCGGTAGTTCGAATATCAGCTGCAGGCGCTATCAGCTGAGGACTCCCGTCCACCAAGGCCATCAAACATCCGTGCTTCCGGTGCGACAACCCCCTTCATCGCCTAGCTGACCTCTATCATCTCTGCATCTGCTTTTCTAACTGAAAGCTCGTACCCCCTGACGTTGAGTTCCATCGGGTCCCCAAGGGGCGCGACCTTGCGAACGTAGATCTCGGTGCCCTTGGTGATCCCCATATCCATGATGTGGCGTTTCACCGCTCCGCTTCCATGGAGAGCCACCACCTTGCAAGTGGCACCGGTCTTCATTTCCCTCAATGTCTTCACACTATCCCTCCTCGACGAAAACGTGCATGGCAAGATCCTTGCCGAGGGCGACCCGTGACTCCTTGACCTTGACGATGATGTTGCCCCCTATCGTTTGAACAACACCGATCTTGGATCCCACCACGAAACCCAGCTCGGCAAGGTGCAGCCTCGTTGAGTCCGTTCCAGAGATTCTCGTAATGGTCACCGTCTCGTTGGCATCGACCATCGACAATGGCATGTCCGTGCCTCCTTTGTTAGATGGCTCTAACTCTTTGCAGACCGTAGTTTGCCGTGTTTAACTATTGATGTCAACAACGAGTCTTGGAAAATTTCCCGACGTGTGGAAAATTAAAGTTAGACGGCTCTAATCATTGAAATTTAAGAGGAAACCTTGGAATATGGCACTCATGTTTGATCAAGCAGAGTGTGTGACCAACGAGCAAGCCGCACCCTTTTCCTCGAAGCGATTCCCAAGATCGATGCAAGGCACAGCTCTCCATTCAATCGAAAATAAAGGGAGTGGCCGACAAACAAAAGAAATGTTGAGAAAGGCAACCAAGGCAAAAGACGCGGGCTAAACTGGAACGGCACTTCCCAGCGTCACCCACGCCATTTGCAACTCGTGTTCTCTAGCTGGACCGTGGCTGGTAGCCCTCTAGCCCAAGCTCGTCGAGGAAGGCGCGCTCCTTCTCTTCGGCTATCCTGTCTATCTCTTCTGCTCTGGCAGGTGTCCAGCCGTGCTTGGCATTGTTCTCCTCGATTGGAGGCACATAGTCCTCCCCTGGCTTGGGCGGCCAATTGGGGTCCTCTGTGAATGGCGCACGGTGTTTCTCCACGCGCGGACAGTCACGCCCCCAGCGCAAGTCTGGATATGCGACGATGTCATGCAAGCGCTCGTCGTATTGCCAGCAACGCCCCATGATTGCAGCCTGAATTCGAAGTGGAATGGACTTGCGGCGCTTGTGAAGCGCAGCCAGCTCCAAATTGCGGAACATCCTCCTCCCCATCATCGTGCCGCCGCACCCGATGATGAAGTGCTCGGAATACCAGTTGAAGAAGCTGTGCGGTCCGTACGCCGTATCCCATCCGTTGATTATCCTGCAGCGTTTCCCGCCATCGAGTGGGAACAGAGCGATGGTCCAATACCAGTTCACGTATTTCTTCCCGGGAGTCTGCATATATGATGCACCTGGCGTCTTGATCGGATCCCTGGTATCGCAATACCACACGATGTACTTGTTCTCCACAACGTCAGCCACCTCAGCCCCGAAACCACCATAGCTCCATGCCCAGAAATCTCCCGGCCTGCACGCATCCTCCCCTTGCCACATATCCTCCAGCACATATGCATTGTCGACGTTCATCCCAAATAGACGTTCGCAATTAGACCATGCGTACATTCCACCCTTGGTTGGGTCGAGCTGGTAAACGTGCTTCCACACTTCTTCCAGAGGTGCATCGAGGTCGCGGGCCTGACGCAACCTGATAACTTTTCTTCCATATGGGTCCTTTACCAGGTCCTCGCCGGGAAGGTGCATCTTCTGCTCCTCAGGAGTTGCCCAAACGCCCTTGCAGTAGAGCTCGAAAATAAGCTGCATGCCTGCCGAGAAACAGAGGAAGATGGCAATCAGAGTAGTGACTATCGCCAGAATGACATGAAGCGCACCGGAAAGCGGCATCAGCCAGATTCCCCAGTAGAACAGATATACCGCGCCGACGATCACCGCAACAGAAAGAACAACGTAACCCCAGTTTGGATGGAAGTGAACATCCCGCT
The DNA here is from genome assembly GCA_050946255.1 of Coriobacteriales bacterium. Classification (GTDB taxonomy): domain Bacteria; phylum Actinomycetota; class Coriobacteriia; order Coriobacteriales; family CADBOM01; genus JBMNUL01. The sequence goes on from JBMNUL010000200.1 coordinate 3,879, forward strand.
TGCCCAGCTTGTTAGACATTGTCGTCCCCTCTTGCCAAAATTAAGAAATTATATTTATAAATGAAAATCAAATAGTTTAATAAATCATTTAAGATTTTAAATTAAATAATTTAGAAAATCAATTATAAAAATAAATTAATTAAATTCTTAAAATAAATTAAGGGCGACTTAGAGCCGTGCAATGCCAGTTGCGGGTGAAAAGCTAGTTTTCTAGCTGGACCGCCGAATCATTCTAGCTGGTCCCTTGAAACAATCTGGAGCTATTCGGAGATGTTGGAGAATTGGTAGAGGGTGTTGGCGAGTCTGTCTGCGAACTTCTCCGGAGAATCTTCGCCCTTGAAG
>JBMNUL010000201.1:0-4204 GCA_050946255.1 Coriobacteriales bacterium
AAGAAAGCTGGCTATGACGCAGACGATGGTTCCCGCGAGCATGGACCAGAGCGCCCTGTTGGGATCTCCTGCCGTCCTGATGAAGTTGTTAACCCCCATCCCGATGACTTGGAAGATCGATCCGAAAGTGAGAATCTGGATGAACTGCTTGGACAGTTCCCATGTCTCCTCGGTTGCCCCGGAAATCGAGAGGATGGGATCGATGAAAATGATAGCCACGAGAACCGTGACCGCATAGACGATGATTCCGAGGGTGACGGTGTTACCGAGGACCCTTTCTGCCTCCGCCTTCTTGCCCTCGCCAAGTCTGATCGCGGCAAGAGCATTACCGCCGTTCCCGATCAGCATTCCCAAGGCCATGAACATGACCATCATCGGGTTGGCAACAGTTGAGACTGCGAGCCCGATCTCCCCAACGCCCTGCCCGAGGAATATTGCGGCGAGGATGTTGTAGAGGCCGCTGATGATGAGACTTGCAATCGCGGGAATCGAGAACTCGAGAAGTATCGGGCCTATTTTCCCCTTCCCAAGCCTGTTGAATTGCTCGTCTGTGCCCTTTTTGGGCTTTTTGGACTTTCCCTCTCCCCCTGACTCAGGCGTGAGCTGGATGTCCTCCCCCATAGACATTTCCTCAGCCATAAACAGACCTTCCAATAATACGCAAAGGCAATATCAGTGCGCCTGAAACGCCTTTTGGGCCCAAATTCAATTCTACAAAGTGCCGCGCTTGCAGAGGCATCGGGAAATATACTCAAACATGTTTGCCCCAACATTCGCAATGCAAACGCCTAAGAGAAAATGACAACAGTTAATAATATTACGAAAGTAAACTATTCCCCTATCGTCCTTTATTCAACTCTATTTTTGGTTTTACCGGCAGACGAAGCCCGTGCATCGGCTCGTAGAAGCGAAGGACTACCCTATTGAGGCGTTATCGATCAGCCTCACATCGTCTACTTTTGCGGCAATGATCATCCTCGCATCGCGGCCATCTATTCCGGTGAGGTCGTCGAGGGGATTCAACGTGGTGGCATCCACTATGGCAACGTAGTCGATCTTCAAGCCCGCGCCCTCGATAGTCGCCTTCGCCCTGTCCAGAATCTTCGAGACATCCCGCACTCCAGAGGCAAAGTCATCCCTCGCATCTTTGAGGGACCTGGAAAGGGAAAGCGCCCTCTCCCTCTGGGAATCATCCATATAGCGGTTCCGGCTGGAAACTGCAAGCCCGCTCTCCTCGCGTACTATCGGGCATCCGATGATCTTGATGTTGAAATCCATGTCGGAAACCATCTGGCGGATCACGGCGAGCTGCTGATAGTCCTTCTCCCCGAAGCATGCCACGTCGGGACGGACGATGTTGAAGAGCTTCGACACGACGGTCGTGACCCCGGCAAAGTGATGCGGACGGTCGTGACCTTCCCAGAGCTTGGCAGCGCTTCCGGGAACCGCATGACTCATGAAGCCAAAGTCCACAAGTCCCTCTCTCTTGATGTGCTCCGCCATCTCCTCGCCGTACATGGCCGAAACCGAGGGCGCGAACACCGCAGATGCTCCGGCTTCCTCTAGCTTTTTCATGTCAGCCTCGAGAGTCCGCGGGTAGGCATCGAAGTCCTCTGTTGGCGAGAACTGCGTGGGGTTGACGAAAACCGAGGCTATTGCGACGTCTGCATCCCGCAGCGCACGGCGCACCAGAGACTGATGCCCCTCATGGATTGCCCCCATCGTTGGAACGAGCCCGATTGTCTTGCCCTCGCTTCGCACCTTGGCAGTGAACTCCCTGACCTGCTGCTTCGTCTCCAACAGGACGATTTGCGATTGTGCCATCCCACTCTCCTATCCCAAGTATTCTCTTGAATATGTTCAAGATATCCCCTAAATGCGGAACATCGCCCCTCCCTCTTGCAAATGGGGATAGATTGGCGGGAGTGGAATTATCGCAGTGCCCGGATATATGATTTGAAGTTGGGACAAGGGCCGCATCAAGAGAAGGAAGGTCGGGAATGGAACCTAACGAGCACGTCGGGGGCAATGAGCCCAGAGAAAACACTGGCCACTTGGTCAGCGACTCCGAACTCGATCGCATGCGCGACTACATGATCGAGTACCTGATGTCGGAGGACCCAAGGCTCTCCGGCACCAAGATTCCGGAAGACGAATTCGGGAAGCGCAAGTTGCTCAGGGCCCTCATGAACATCCGAGACCCAAAACCCATCTCGGATGATTTTCTAAAAGTCCAGGATTCTTATCTGAAAACCGTGAACTTTAGAAAGGGAATCGTTTCCATCGAAGATCTGCGACCCGTTCGCAAAGGCATCTACTTATGGAGAGGCGACATCACCCGCCTGGCAACCGACGCGATTGTCAACGCCGCCAACAGCGCGCTCCTCGGATGCTTCTCCCCCAACCACAGCTGCATCGACAATGCCATCCACACTTACGCCGGCATCGAGCTGAGGCTGGCGTGCAACCAGATCATGGAGAAGCAGGGCTACCCCGAGCCCACAGGGATGGCAAAGATAACGCCGGCATTCAACTTGCCCAGCAAATATGTGATCCACACTGTGGGGCCAATCGTCAATGGCAAATTGACGAAGGCAGACATCGCCAAGCTCGCTTCTTCCTACAGGTCGTGCTTGAAGATCGCGGCGGAAAACGGCCTTGGAAGCATTGCATTCTGCTGCATCTCGACCGGAGTGTTCGGCTTCCCACAGGACAGGGCAGCGGAAATCGCGGTGCAGACCGTGGAGGAGTTTCTAGATGAGAATCCAAGGGGATCTCTGCAAGACGTGGTATTCAACGTGTTCAAGGAAAGCGATTTGAAGATCTATCAGAACCTGCTGGGATAGGTAACGGTGCATCCTAATCAGCTAATAAAGGTGCTGCAAACCCCAAACTGGGATTTGCAGCACCAAATACACGAACTTCTTTAGAAGACAACCCGTTCTGTCTCAAACGATATCTCTACTTCTCAAGCAGACCGTCCAAGTCCTTCTTCATGTTATCGCTCACTGCAGCGGTACCGCCAAAGACCCTAGCATTAACTATGTCTCCCGCATTTGCCTCGATGTTCTCTTCCATCGAAACGCGTCCGGTCTTGCTCTCCTCTACCAACAACAGGACGCCCTTTTCCTTTCCCATGAGCGCTCCACCTGCCAAAGCATCCGGGAAGTTCGCACCAGAGGTCACCGCAGTACTCTGGTAGCTCAGCTTCACAGAAGGAGTGACGTTCACGCCTGAATAGAGACCAGTCTCCCAGTGTGCGACCATCGAGCTGGTCTCATACCTGGTCTTGCCGGCAATCCTGTAGACGCTCTTTCCGTTGAGCTTCTGCTCCACCTTCGTTGAAACCGAGGCGGACCCGCCGACGATGAGAACCTTGTCGAAGTTCCTGACGGTTGCGAGGGCATTGGAATCCAGCTCGCCATTGTTGTTGGTCAGCAGGATCGGTGCATGAGCCGCATAGGAATAGGGGCTGATGGATAGCGAATCGGCAAACGTCTTTCCGCCTGCGACTATCGCGGTGTCGCCCCAGGTCTTTCCAGCCTTTACGGCATAATTGTAGACGGCTATCGAGGTCTCGACCCTGGTGGCGCCGGAAATGCGGTCCACGTTCAGCCCTTCTGCCTTCATCTGGTCGGCCACCGTCTTGTCAACGGCCGCCTCACCGCCGATGATGATCACGTTCTTGGCATTGAGGGACTTGATCGTCGACTGAGCTTGCGTCCCGTCGTAGGAATCGCCAACGAGAATGACCGGAGAATTGTAGAAGCCGGCAAGTCCATTTGCGACCATTGCATCTGGGAAGTTCTTTCCCGACGCAACGATCACGGTCTCGCAGCCGTCAGCACCGAACTCGTCCGCAATGGCTTTCATCGTGTCATATCTATCTTTGCCGGAGACTCTCTCCCACTGGGCAGCAGGATCTGGCTTGGGTTCCACACCCTTCCCTAGAACCGTGACCGTGACCTCCACCGGCTGTTTGTAGAGCTTCTGCAGCTTGGCGTTTTCCGGATGCTTCGGGGCCCACTTGCCGTATTTCTCGCTGGAGAGCACAGATGAAATCGTGACCTGAGTGCTCTCATCGGGAGTCGTGACGACCAGTGCGTCATTGCTTACCAACGACGGAACCGAGGACTTGAAGTAGTTGTATCCCTCGCGCTCGGCTTCGAATGAATCCTCGAAGAACTCATCGGCGAAGATGCCA
>JBMNUL010000202.1:0-4194 GCA_050946255.1 Coriobacteriales bacterium
CCTTGAACTGCGCCATCGTATCCATATCGCAATTTCCTTCCATCCGGGACAAACAACCCGGTAAATCATCGAGCGCTGCACAAAATCAAGGCAACCCTCATTTGGTGTACCGGACAATTCTAGTACAACCATAAACCGCAACGCTCGCGAGAAACGCCACGATGGTGGCAATCGCGAACTGGAGCACCAAGCTGCCGAGCACTGCGTTGAACACCAGCACCATGGCCGACATGAACGCCAACGACGCTACGCAAATGAGAAGGAGCAAGCCAATCGTGAGCTCCTTGCCCTTCTTTCGCATCCCCTTCTCCATCTTCTCGGTGAAGAAGAACGGAACCGCGCCGACAACCCCGGTTGCAGCCCCCGCGATGATTGCCACTATCACGAAGACCACCCACTCAAAGCCCCTTGCAAATCTCCTCGCTCCCTGCGGACACGCCAGGTCGAATATCAACAAGCCGAACTGGCGGGAATCATTTGGCAGTGAACGATTTACACAACGTTTTATTTCACTATCTGACAAAAGTAAAGCCCGATATCAATTTTTCACATGCTGGAAATATTGAGTAGAAAACCTCAGGCTGCCAGACTTGAACATTGTAACAGAGCTGAAAAACTCCAAATTGCAATGAACGCCCGATATGCACCGCTCACGGTTAAAAACTACAGTTATCGAAAAAGTGTACAAATACCGCACAAAACATGGAAAATGTAGTGAAATTACGCAAAATAGTAGTGCGATGTAAGTGCGATTATGATGCCACACAACACTTTATGTGTTACAACCTGTCCAGCACTTCTCCGATATCGCCGTCGATGCAAACCGACCTGTCGACAATATCCCTTGGGCAGATTGCCTCACCGAGATTGATGCAGACGTAGCACGCTGAGGCGTTCTCCTCAACAGCTTTCCAGAACGGCAACTTGATGATGCCAGGGGTGTTCATCCCAACTCCGAGCTCCATGTAGAGGACTCGCATGCCATCGTGTGCTTGGACGAACTCGCTGTACCTTTCCGAGGCGGCATACCACCCTTCATCTTGCACGAAAAAGTCGTCGACTCGCAGGTTGGTCGTCATATCGCTGCCGTCGTCTGGGCATTTGGGTATCAGCTCCGTGGGGATTCGCATCTTCAACTCGCGATTATCTGGAACTTGGAAGACGCCTTTGTCATCTCGGACGAACCCCTGCGCCTCCATCATTTTCATGACAATGCTCTCGTTGTCGTAGGTCTTTTGGATTTTCGGGTTCTTACTCTGGAACAGACCGTAGTCGCCCTGCGTGTAGAAGAGCCTCTGCTTGTCGAAACCCGCACGCTGGAACTGATGGTCGACGTTCGTGGTGAGCACGAAGTAGTCCTTGCCATCGACGAGCCGGAGCAGTTTTTTGTACACATCTTTCGGGGCATCCATATAGCGGTTGCAATAGATGTGGCGGCTCCACCATGCCCAGAAGGTCTCCTGATCTGGAAACGGATAGAATCCCCCGGAATACATGTCCTTGATGCCGTACTTCTCTGCGAAGTCGAAGAAGTACTTGTCGAATCGCTCTCCGGAATAGGTGAGCCCTGCAGCGGTTGATAGGCCCGATCCAGCGCCGATGAGCAGGGCATCCGCGGTATCGAGCCACTCCCCTACCTTTGAAATCTGCAAGTCGTAAGGAGGATCGACAGTCTTTACCAAGCGCCCACCGCTCTCAACCAGATACATGTCCCGACCCCCTGACACAAGATAACGCGCTCCGAATTTACCCGAGAAGTATATATCAGTGGCAACTAATAGACATCGAAGCACAATCGTGCAATTTTCGACCATACAACGAGCAATGCCAAATTGTAAGGCATGACTATCTTCCAGAAGAGTACACACAAAAGGGATTGCAGTGATTATCAAATGGAAATGAGGGGAACCATGGTCGGACAAGCTCTGGAAGCCGCAATGCTGATCTGCTTCGGTCTTTCTTGGCCGATGAACGCATACAAGGGATACAAGGCCAGAACAGCAGCGGGGAGCAGCTGGCAGTTCATTTTGCTGATCACCCTAGGATATGTGGCCGGAATCGCCGCAAAGTATGTTGCCGGGCAGATCAACTGGGTGCTCATCGTCTACTACCTCAACATCGTGTTCATAGGCTTCAACTGGGCTGTCTATTTCCGCAACACCAAACTCGACCGCCAGCGCTTGCAGAAAGTCGAGAATGCCAACGAGATTGTCAACGTGCAAGACGCCGAGAGCAATGGCGAAACTTCTGCCCAAAATCGCAGCATCAACATCATGGTGGCAACGGATGGGTCCAAGGCATCGGTCGATGCGGTGCGCTTCGCCCTCGATTCCCTGAATCTTGCAAATGCGGAGGTCAGGGTGGTATGCGCCGTCGAATCCGACACGCGGGAAGCCCTCGACCTCGCGAACCAGCACGCATCGCAAACCGCCGATGTGCTGGAAAATGCTGGAATAAGCTGCAAGACGGAGATTCGCCGTGGTCCTGCGGCAGAGCAGATCGTGGCTTCTGCAAACGAGGATGAAACCGACCTCGTGGTCATGGGCTCGCGAGGTCTGAGCGGCCTTCGGAGCTTGGCTCTGGGCAGCGTATCGCGAAGCGTTGTCGAACGCTGCAGCAAGCCGGTTCTGGTGGTCAAGTAAGCCCATCGAATAACAGCTCCCGCCAACGGGTCCGCTTGAGACTCGCGGCACATTCGGCCCGCGTACCATCAGCAATTTGCTCGCGGCAATAAGCCAAGTCAGTCCCATGCAGGCATCAGCGAAGAGCTAACCAAGCTCGCAATCTGCTCGCGGCAAAGAGCCAGGCTGGTCCCAAGCTGCCATCAACAGGGAGCCAACCCGGCTCGAAAGCTGTCGTCGAAAAGAAGCCAAGTCGGCCCAGCTTGGATATACTTTGATTCAAACACTGGGAACCGGAGTGAATCCGAATCCCAGATCGAACGAACGGGAGCACTATGGCGAGCAAGAAACCATCGAGCCGGGCCAAGCAGATTGCTAACTTCAAGTCGCAGCTCGGGGGCATGGACGACATATTCGAAAGAGAAGACAACCGCAGGACTCAGGATGAGATGCGCCGCGAGAACGCCCGCAGAAACAAGGCCTGCGAGTCCAAGAACGCCTATGATTCCCGTGGCGAGGCACAGGCGGCGATTGCAGCCTGCGAGGAGCACGGGGTGAGGAACCTGCGATGCTACAAATGCCCCTACTGCGGAAAGTGGCACCTTACCTCGAAACCCCAGAAAGACGAGAGGTAGCAACGTACCTATCCGCAGATGAACCGCACGCGAAAGCAGCATACGAGGGAGTGAGGAAAATATGGCAGTCATCGAGGGAGCTGGCGGGAAATACGGCAAGTACATCATGCAAGAGCTTCACGATCCGAATCCCGGCACACCGGAATTCCAGGAGATGTACAAGAAGTTCTCGCACCGAATCCTGTGGATAGACGACAAGCTCGTCCCCGGTTCCATGCAGATGAACACCGCCTGGTTTTACGCTGTTCCCGAGAGGGACCCGGTATTCGAGGAGCACGTCCATGATGACGATGAGCTCGTGGGCTTCTTCAGCAGCGACCCCGACAATCCCAACGACCTAGACGCAGAACTCACCTTCACGATCGACGGCGAGGAGCACCTCATCACGAAGAGCACGATCATCTTCCTTCCCGGCGGCCTGCCCCATGGTCAGATTCGTATTAAAAGAGTAGGACGCCCCATCTTCCACTTCTCGCTGATGCGCGGCGGAGAGTACAACAACGGTGCCTATGACATGGGAGACGAAGATTAGACCAGTGGAAGTTCCCCAGATGGCAGCGGTGATGCCTGGGGCGTTATCGATGCCGGAGCATGTCGGATACCTTGGCAATGTGAGTGGCCGGAGCGAAATGGGCATCCCTGGCGTCAAATGGGTGTCCGGGGAATGTTGGGCGTCCAGAGCGAATTGGGAAGGTGAATGGGAATGAAGAAGATGCCTCCGATTGAGAAGGTCTACGAGGCCTGGACCGCGCTCGCAGACGGAAGGGTGACCTTGGAAGGAGGGGCAACCGAAGCCGGCACGAGCGGCAAGGCGACGGTTGAATCCTCGAATGGCTCGAAGACCTACACGGTGGTTTGGGATGCAGATAGATACGCATCGACCGACAACGCCACCTACTGGCAAGGATATCCGGGCTACCCCGTGATCGCCGTGCTGA
>JBMNUL010000203.1:0-4136 GCA_050946255.1 Coriobacteriales bacterium
CAGGATCAATTGCCTGATGGAACTTCGAGACCTGGGCTATCAGATAGGTGCTGGGTTCATGGTTGGAGCCCCCTATCAGACCGACGCAGACGTTGCCGCAGACCTCAAGTTCATAGAGAACATTAAACCCGACATGTGCGGAATCGGCCCCTTTGTCCCCCATCATGCGACTCCGTTTTCCGGGTATGAGGGCGGAACGGTCGAGGAGACCTGTTACCTGATATCGATCATGCGCCTCATCTATCCGAGAATGCTCATACCCGCAACCACGGCACTTGGGACAATAGACCGGAAGGGGCGTGAGAAGGGCATGCTCTCCGGTGCAAACGTCGTTATGCCAAACCTCTCCCCTGCCGAGGTGCGCGGGAAATATGAGATCTATGACAACAAGCTGAGCTCCGGCGAGGAGGCTTCGGAGAATCTGGATAAACTGGACCGGAGCCTGCGCCGAATAGGATTCCAGATAGTCGTTGACCGTGGAGATATAAAGCTCGATCCAGGAGGTTCAGGGGAAACAAGAGACCTTGCAATGGCCGGGCCCTAATAGATTTCCCCTCATCGAGCGTGATTTCGAAAATGGTTTGAATCGGCAAAAAGCCGGCAAGAACAAATGCCGGAAGGACGATAAACAGGACAAGAGAGAGACGATGGAAATGTACAAATACGACCCCAAATCGATGTGCGCCGATGAGTTCATCAACGATCAGGAGATCAGGGACACTCTCGCATACGCCGACGAGCACAAGGACGACATCGACCTGTGCCATCAGATTCTCGACAAGGCAAGGTCGAACCTCCACCCCTCGGTGGAACACGGCTGTGCCATCTCGCACAGGGAGGCATCTGTTCTCCTGGCATGCGATGACCCCCAGATCAACGAGGAGATCTACAAGCTGGCCCGCGAGATCAAGCTAGCCTATTACGGCAACCGAATCGTGCTGTTCGCCCCGCTATACCTCTCCAATTACTGCGTCAACGGATGCCTCTATTGCCCCTATCACATGAAGAACAAGGAGATTCCGCGCAAGAAACTCACCCAGGACGAGGTCCGCGCAGAGGTGATCGCGCTCCAGGATATGGGCCACAAGCGCCTCGCCATCGAAGCTGGAGAGGACCCAGTCAACAACCCGATCGAGTACATCCTCGAATGCATGCACACCATCTACTCGATCAAGCACAAGAACGGGTCCATTCGAAGGGTCAACGTCAACATTGCCGCCACGACCGTGGACGAGTACAGGATGCTCAAGGAGGCAGGAATTGGCACCTACGTGCTGTTCCAGGAGACCTATGAAAAGAAGGGCTATCTAGAGCTCCATCCAACTGGGCCGAAGCACGACTACAACTGGCACACCGAGGCAATGGACCGCGCAATGGAAGGCGGAATCGACGACGTTGGGCTAGGCGTCCTGTTCGGGCTGGAGAAATACCGCTACGAGTTCGCTGGGCTGATCATGCACGCCGAGCACCTCGAGGCCGTGCACGGAGTGGGACCGCACACGATCAGCGTGCCAAGGGTCAAGCCTGCAGTCGACATCGACCCAGACGTCTTCGACAACGGTATCTCGGATGAGATCTTCGAGAAGATCATCGCGCTCATAAGGGTCTCGGTCCCCTATACCGGGATGATCATCTCCACGCGCGAGAGCGAGCCGGTGCGCGCCAAGGCCCTCCAATACGGAGTGTCCCAGATAAGCGGCGGCTCGAGGACCTCTGTAGGAGGCTACACCGAGGCCCAGCGTCCGCACGATACCGAGCAGTTCGATGTTTCCGACCAGCGAACCCTCGACGAGGTCATCAACTGGCTTATCCGCCAGGGTCATATCCCATCATTCTGCACCGCATGCTACCGCGCTGGACGCACTGGCGACAGGTTCATGAGCTTCTGCAAGAACGGGGAGATCTTGAACTACTGCCATCCCAATGCGCTCATGACCCTTGCGGAGTACCTCGAGGACTACGCCAGCGAGGACACCAGGAAGATCGGCTACAAGCTTCTGGATGAGGAGCTGAAGAAGATCAAAAACCCGAAGACGAGGAAGCTCGCCGAAGAGCACATCATGGCAATCGAGACCACTGGCCAGAGAGATTTCCGCTTCTAGAACAAAGCTCTTCTAGCGCATAGGTGCCATAAAAGCATTTGCAGACAAGTCCCCGTCAGGGTAGCTGGCGGGGACTTTCTATCATCGATGGCAGGGTGTCTGCGTGGATTATTTCACATCGCCGCAAGGCCTTAGAAACACTGATAATCGGAATCCGATTATGCGGCTGTCGGCTTATTTGCAGCTAAATGCCAAGATACATCTGCAGGTCATCCCATTGGTCCCAAGCCTGGCGGTATCCGAGCTCGTAGACCCTGTAGAGATCTTCCAAATTGCTTTCCAAGATGTTTATCTGAATCTTCTCTGGCGGCATGATCAGGAAGATCTTGCCCTCATCTGCAAGCTCCATGCAGTGTCTCCTGGCGTCGTTTACGAGCTGATAGCGCGTCGTGACCGCCTTTGCGAACTCGGGATATTCCCTGTACTGGAGAAGGGCGTAGTCGTTGGTCCACTTACGCTGTTGCACGAAGGAACGGTCGTTCGTGAGGACAACGATCTGCTTCTCGACTCCAGTCGCAATCGAATAATCAACGGGAATCGTATCGGTAACGCCACCGTCGAGGTACTTCTTGCCATCTATCTCCACGATCTGAGACACAAATGGCATCGCAGAAGAAGCCTGCATGTACTTCATTCCGTCAATCGGGTTGTCGATATCGAAATACTCGGCTTTGTTCGTCTCGATATTCGAGGCGACAACAGTGAGCTTGCAGGGCGATTCCGTGAACTCCTCGAGCTTGTAGGGAATCCACTCGTAGGGAATCTTCCTGAAGCTCATATCGACGTTGAAAGCGTTTCCAGTGTGGAAGAACGACCAAAGGCTCATGTAGCGCTTGTCGTCGCTGAACCCGATGTTCAAAGCGCAAGTCCTGCCACGCGCCCCGACAATGTAGTTGAATCCCGAGAGCGCCCCGGCAGACACTCCTATTACATGTTTGGGGAACAGCCCGACATCTGAGAAGAAATCAAGAACGCCGCATGTGAACTGGACCCTCATGGAGCCACCTTCGAGCACCAGGTTGGCATCTATCGCGTCGTGGCCGTAATAGGCGGGCTTGTAACCTGGAGTCGAACTCGGGACGAAAAGAGGCCTCTCCCCTGTCGTAGGATCTATTGGAAGTGTTCTCCTGAACTCGTCGGCCAAAAGGTCGTCGTCGACTTGTCCAACATGCTGCATAAATGATTCCCTTCTATTTGAAATACCAAAGTATTGTAGCCCAAAGGTCTTTTTACACACGGCCGTATCCGGCATGCGACAAAGCTCTAGACTTGCGGGGCGAATCCAGACGCCAAAGCGCATTTCCATGTCCTCACGCCGCGAAAACCCCACTTGCCCCCGAATCCTGTCATTTGAAAATCCCGTGTGACAGAATTTCGGGATAAGAGCATGGAACAGGTAACGAAAACATATCGTGGAGCAGAGAGAGTGCGTGCCATCAAGCACGTGCTCTATCTCATGGTCGTCTTCAACGTGGCGGTTGCAGCGGCGAAGATCATCTATGGCAGCATCACCTCTTCCATGGCGATGCAAGCAGATGGCATCGACTCTCTGTTCGATGGAATGGGAAGCCTCATAGGAATCGTGGGGATGGTGCTCGCCAGCAGGCCGCCAGATCAGGACCACCCCTATGGCCACGCGAAATTCGAGACCTATGCCTCTCTTGCCATAGGTGTGATCCTGTTCATCGGAGCTTACAGAATAGCCTCAGAGGCAATTGCAAATCTGATAAATGGAACTGCTGCGGTAACGGTCACACCCCTCTCTTATATCGTGATGGCGGCGACAATCACCGCAAACCTTCTCGTGACGATATACGAGAACAAGATGAGCAAGCGGTATGGTAGCGAGATCCTCGGTGCCGATGCGAAGCACACTCTAACGGACGTCATCGTGAGCTGCTCGGTTATTCTCGGACTCGTTCTCGCTCAGATGGGATTCGAGATAGCAGACTCGATCATCACGCTGGTCGTCTCGGCCGGAATCGTCGTGACCGCTTGGAACGTGTTCCGCCAGGGCAACAAAACGCTATCAGA
>JBMNUL010000204.1:0-4106 GCA_050946255.1 Coriobacteriales bacterium
GGGCCTATATGGAGGACGACGCAGAAGATTGCATGAACATCTGGAACGAGGTCGTCGAAGAGGGAAACGCATTTCCCCAGGACGAGAAGCTAGTTCCTCAAATTGCAGGCGCCTTCTTCAAATCGCAGAGCGCGGTGGGAGTAGCCGAGATCGTCTGCGAGAGCAGAATCGCCGGTCTCTACATCCTGCACCCCAACAACGTCGGAAGGTGCTCCCACATTGCCAATGCCAGCTACGCCGTTTCAGCTGAGGACCGTGGCCGCAGGATCGGCGAGATGCTCGTGAGAGATTCATTGGTTACCGCACGCGATCTCGGATTCAGGATCCTGCAGTTCAACGCCGTTGTGGCAAGCAACGAGGCCGCAAGGCATCTTTACGAGAAGATAGGGTTCGTGCCGCTCGGGACGATTCCAGGGGGATTCCGCATGGACGATGGAACCTACGAGGACATCATCCCCTACGTCTACGACCTCACGAAGTAGATACCTCTACAAGGTCTGAACTCACAGGGTCCGAGCTGAAGCAAAGACGCAAACAGGTAACAGCCTCACAACGTGAGGTCGAGCTTCCAGTCGGATCCTCTTTTCGATATCTGGTCCAGAATCCAGGAGGATAGCTCCACGTCCCCGTTCGCCGTGGCAGCATCGAGGGCAGGGTGAAGGTCTACCTTGCTCCCCCAGCCAATGACCATCTCCAGAAGGTCGCGCATCCCGCGTTTGGTGAGCTCCTCGGCAAGGGCCTTCTGGTTTCTGACGTCCTCTGGCCTCAACAGGGGAACTATTTGCGACAGCACTCCGTCTGACGACTTTAGAAACGCGGAGCTCCATCTTCTTGAAACCCGTTCGGGATCGTATGTGCAAACGAACTTCGCACAGCTCTCGCTGCAACCTGGATGGAGAAGATCGGCGATGCACTCCAGCTGGTGCATGCCATCAACACGCTCGACTTCAACGCAGGAAGATGCACCATCGAAGCCCGGAACCCCAGCCAACTCTTCCGCCAGATCGATTTTCCCCATCGAGCCCGCCGCGAGGCAAAGACCGAGAGCGTCATTGGCGGAGACAAGGGAGCGTTCGATCAGTTCCTCGATCGTCTCCTGTGACCTTGCGGTCATGCAGAGGATGTAGACGATTCCCCTGGTGTTGGAGGCATTGCTCTCGAACACCGCTCCCGACATCTGCCTGTAGGACCCTCCCGAGAGGTTTCCCTCGAAATAGATCTTCCTTCTCTTGGCGATGAGCGCGGAGGTATCACCGTCGACATCCACGTGCTTCATGCCGTCACAGAGCCTGATTCCCCGCGCAGCTAGCCATATGGCAGTTTCGGAATTTCCAGCGGTTATCGCATGGCAAAGCGCAGAGGCCTCGAACTCGAACTCCGAGAAAGTTCCGTAAAGCTTTTCGAGGGTGCTCTTTGCCCCGCCTTCGGCTGCCGCATCGAGAAGGCGCACCGCCTCGTCGGGAGTCAGGTCTCCCGCGTGCGAGAGGGCTACGCCGATATTGGACTCGTCTCCATTGCGGATTTGCTCCGCTATCACCGGAACAAGCGTCTCCGACTCTTCCCAGCTTCCAATTGCCCTGTATCTGAAGCCGGAACCGGAATGCGATTCAACGGCAAGATTACTCGGGTTCTCCGAGCCACCGTTTCCAGCATTGGAACGGTTATCGGCGGGCATTCCGGCGACATTGGATTCCTGCTGGCGTCCAGACAGGGGAGCTTCGCTCTTCGCGTCGGAGCAGCTGCTACTCGACATCTTCCACCTCCGCCTGAACAGCCCAGGGAGGAACATCTGCTCTGGGATTCGTGTCGCCATAGAAGACGAAGGCCGTCTTGTACTTGGGCACCCATTCGGGGTAGATTCCCTGGCCATCGGTGAAGTATATGAGACCGACGAGATTCTCGAACTGCCCTTCCTCCACGAGCTCGTCCACGTAGCGGAATGCCGGCCTGAAATCTGTTCCCCCGAATCCCTTGAGGTTCATCTCCCGCTCCCAATCGGCGAGGTCGCGCCTGTCAGAGATCCTGACATCGCTTTGGATCTTGTCGTCGCATTGGATTATGTGGATGTTGACGTTCCCGAAAAAGCATTTCGACGAGCTGAGCACATCGAACGTGGTCTCGACGAACTTCTCGACCACTTCGCCGTAAACAGAGCCCGAGGTATCTATGACAACTGCGAACTCGCGGACCCTTCTCTCCTCCCGAAATTCCAAGGGCTCGATAAGGGGCAGATTCCCATAGAGCCTGAGACCGTAGGTGTAGAAGACGTTGTCGAACTCGTCCTCTGAAACATGCATGGTCTCACCGAGAACTGCAAATTGACGTAGGAACTCCCTGTAATCGACCTTCTGGGAAGCATCGTCCTGAGACGATCCCCCAAATCCTCCGAAACGGCCCCGCCCCATGGCAGAGGCCTCGGAATCCACGCGCTCGGCTATTCCATGCCACTCCCCAGCCACTTTGGCCCTGAGAATCGCCCTGTCAATCCTATCGGAGATCTTCCCAGACGACTCCTCCCCGTCATCTGACCCATCTTCGTCTTCGTCGATGGCAATATAGGTCTCCCCCGGTTCGTCCTCGCCCTCGAAGTCCACATACCAGTGCGAGTGATCGTCTAAGCAGAAGAGGCGTTGCCAAGTCGATTCATTGTCGCGATAGAGGAGGCTCAAGAGCACATCGGTGTTCAGGGCATGGTAGATTCTCTCGGCAGTGAGCGGCTTTCCCACAATCTCCCTGATTCGTTCCAGCACTTCCAGCTCTTCGCTGTCGACAAAACCCCTGATACCGCGGCACATCTCCTCTATCTGATGCTCCACTGCGATGTCCGTTGCAATGTTCCACTTCCCGGCATTCAACCTTGACGATGCGAGGGGGTGCAGGAACAGGCAGTGCATCAACGTGTGCAGGAGAGCATGCGAGGGAGCTCGCCTGACCGTGGCGAAACTGGAAAGAAGGATCTCCGGGTCGTAGTAGAGATTGCGCATGTCGGTTCCCAGCTGGTGCTTCATCTTCGCAGGCTGCGGTTCCAGATGCCCTATCGCCACGGCAATATATGGAACGTGGATGAGGACCGTGTCCTCCGCCAGCTTCAGAACATCGAGCGACAGAAGCTCCTCTTCGCGGCGTGCGCCCGTCTCTTCCACTCCGACCTTCCCGGCCTTGTCCATACCCATGGCAGCTCCACCCATGACTACTCGGGAATCTCCTCGACACCGTGATAGCCAAGGGCCTTGGCACGCTCGAGAAGGTCGAGGCCGCGCTCGTCTAGGAGAAGCGACCTGTTGTGCTCGATGAACTCCTCGCTCCCGTGCTCTCCCACGAACTTGACCACCACCGGGTCGTTCGAGAGCCTCGACATGAGGACCATTGTCTCCCGGTCTTGCCCGAACAGATCGTCCAAGAAGGAAATGCCGTTGTCTATTGCAGTGCCAGCGGCCTCGCATCTAGGCTCGAGATCCCCGCAGAGAGAGTTGAAGCACCCACGTATGACATCGAATGCCTCTTTGCCGGAACAGGCAACATCACCAGTGGCGGCGCTCGAGTTCAGGCACGACCTTATCTCCTTCAGGAGATGTCCCCTCTGCTCGAGGACGGTCCGGGAGTCCCCCATGTCAGGAGACCATTCGGGAGGTGCAGCCTTGTCTATGACCTCGTCCACGATCATCGCGAAGTCTTCGACCGGGGAGCTGCTCAAGACGATGTTCAGCTTGTTTTCCGAAATATCGCCGCGAACCAAACGCAGCGCCTCCTCTTGGGCCATGACCTGGTGGACCTTGGATTCTATCGAATCAGCGAGAAGGCCTGCCAGGGCCACGCGCTCGTCCGCCGTCGCCATGGTCGCACGCTCCCTGATCTGCTCAGGAGCAGACCCGGCAAGAATCTCATCGACCTTGTAATCGTCGCTGTACTTGGAATAGAGGGAGTAGTAGATGGAGAAGTCCTCGGCAATCGTGTCGTCCTGGATGTACTGCGAGACGAGCTCGACGTTGACTTCCCGCCCGAGCATCTCGTAGGCGCGCATGATCCTCGAGAGGTCCTCCCAACCTCTTGCGGTCACCATCTTCGTGCCCTTCACGCCAGCCCGAACGTTGTAGAAGCACTGTGGC
>JBMNUL010000205.1:0-4085 GCA_050946255.1 Coriobacteriales bacterium
ATGGCGATGATCGACTACGTGCTCAAGAACAACCTGCAGAACGACGCGTACCTGATCAAGCGCTCGATCGCAGCCTACATGGTCCGCGATGATGACGGGAAGCTAGCGCGTGATGCAGAGGGCGACTTCATCGTGTTCGACAACGATGCCGGCAAGCTCACCACAGTTGCCCCCAAGCACGGTGACTACACGAGCGAGAACCTCGCGCTGTTCGGCCATTACGACTGGAACGGAGTGGCCGTGACCCCGGTGCTGCAGCTCATCAAGGACAGGGCAGCACAGTATCCGAGCGAGAAAGTTGCCGAGAAGGTCGGCCTGCCCGCGGCCGCGATCGACAAGCTCGCGGACGACTTCGCACGCGCCGAGAAGGCCTTCATCATCAGCGGTTATGGTCTCCGTTACCACAACACCAACGAGACTTACCGCATGCTCAACCTCTTGGGTGTGCTCACCGGGAGGCTCGGAATGCCGGGCAGCGGCCTCATCGAGGGCCTGCAACTGCAGGGCTACCCCGTGGTGACCAACGATGCCGCCGTGATGTTCCCGGATGGCACTGTCAGCTCCGTAAAATCCAAGTGCGTGAGGATGGCCCACTGGTTCGCCGAGGCGGAGGCCCCCAACAGCCCGTACAAGGCGCTCCTCACCCCGGGAGGCAACCCAGTTCACCAGCAGCCAGACCGACAGCGTTGGCTCGACATCATCGACCAGATGGAGCTGGTCGTGGACTACGACATCTGGATGACCGATACCGGAGAGCTCGCCGACTATGTGCTGCCCGACTGCATGCCTTTCGAGCGCGAGGACCTCGTGACCGGAGCCTGCTACAACCACCTCGTGTTACAGGAGGCCGCAATCGACCCACCCGAGGGCTGCGATCCCCGCGAACCGGTCTGGGTGTGGTCCGAGCTGGCAAAGCGCGTTGGACTTGGAGAGTACTTCGACAAGACCGGGCCCGAATGGAACGACATCAGGCTCAAGACTCCTTATCCGCTCATCGCAGGTATTCAACCTCCGGTTACCTATGAGCGCCTGAAGAAGGAGAAGATGATCCGCATCATGGCTCCCGAGTTCCCGTGGGATCCTTGGCGCGATCCCAACGAGGTCATGAACAACGAGACCGGGCGCATGGAGATCTACGCGGAGAGGTTGCTCGACTTCGACCTCCAGATCACCAAACCGTTGGAGCCCAACTACGTGGGCAAGTTCGAGGAATATCCATTCCATCTCTTCACTGGAAGGCAGCGCTTTTTCATGCAGTCGAGCTTCACCGACGACCCGGTTACGGTCGAGCTATCAGGCGGAAGCCCGTCGACTCGCCTCAACCCGAAGGACGCCCGTGAGCTCGGGCTCAAGGATGGCGACAAGGTAGAGGTCTACAACAGCCGTGGCCACGTTGTGACGAGGCTCGAAATCGACGAGTGCGTCCCCTCTGGTTCGGTCCACGTGTGGTTCGGCTGGAGACGCCGCCAGTTCGAGGAAGGCACATACGCCGAGATGGTGCACCAGTGCCCCAACCTGGACTCCACGACCGCAGTAGAGGACAAATGGTGGAACGACTGGATCGAGGCCGGACACTTCCCAAGCTCATGGGTCGAGCCGATGGCAACCGAGGTCGGGTCCACGGACTGCTACTGGGATTCCGTGTGCAACATCCGCAAGTACGAGCCGAAGGAGGCGTGAGTCAATGGCCAACAAGATTATCGTCGACCTAGAGCGCTGCGTGGGATGCTGGACATGCTCGATGGCCTGCAAGGTCGGGAACCATCTCGATGATGATGACTTTAGAATCGTCGTGCGCACGCATGGAAGCGGAGCCGGAATCGACAGGCCGCAGGGAGTATACCCCAATCTCCGCATGAGCTGGCAGCCGGTCTACAGCACATCGTGCGACCTCTGCGCAAAGAGAATGCTCGATGGCCAGCCGCAGTTCTGCGTCATGGACTGCCCGACAAAGGCAATCGCATTCGGAGACGATGAGGACCCGGAGAGCGGTTACAGCCAGGCGCTGCAACGCGTGAAGGACAAGCACTACCACATTTTCGAGATGCCCGCTTTCGAGTGCACCCGCAAGAATGTGACCTATGCCACAAGGGAGTAACTCGAGGTCAGAGCTTCCCTGAGGGCAAGTACATTGATGAGGTTCTGGAGAATCTCGAAACGAGGGAGGGGCTGCGCTACTGCGTGGCCTCTCCTCTTTTGCGTTAGGCCGAGCTTGTGGTTTTGTTCTGGTTTGGAATCTGTTCCAAGTTCTGTTCCAAATTCGTCGACCTTGTTGCATCCCAGAAGAAGCTGAGCAAACTTGAACTCGGCCCTGCGCCAAGTCCTTCAGTCTTGTTGCATCCCGGCAATAGCTGGTCGACCTTGAGTCCTACTCTGAAACCGAACAGCCTGCTATTTACTTAACACTAGTTCTTAAACTTGGATAATTCCTTGGGAAAATTTATCTGCGTAAACTAATGTCCAATGTCAAATATTTCAGCAAATCCCCAGCTAATGCCCAATTTTTTGTGAATAATAAATGTTGTGTTTTCCTAACTGCCCAATTCTTTCTGTCATTGAACTAAAATCGCTTTGCAGTTTCGCGCGCATGTCACGGGGAGGATATTCTGCGCCAATTTGACATGTGTCGCCCATAGATCTCTTTTTCGGTTTTGGGGTGGAAAATGAACATCACGATGATCGTCCCGACTGTGGACATCAAGAGAAACCCAATTTACCGTCTAGGAGGCAGGCTCTACGGTGCATCCAATCCAATCACGGGTCCGCTGATCCTAGGTGGAATCTTGAAGCGTGCCGGACATAATGTCGAGGCATACCAGGAGCTTCACGGGCCTGTCAATTACAGAAAGCTACTCAAGACCACCGACGTGGTGTGCATCTACACCATGACCGCACTTGCCAGGAGGGCATATCAGCTGGGTGACATGTTCCACGAGAAAGGCCATGCCCGCGTGATCATCGGCGGTATGCATGCCTCGGCGCTTCCCGAGGAGGCTCTTGAACATGCCGACCAGGTAATCGTCGGCGAGGGTGAGAACGTGATCCTCGACGTGGTCGAAGGTCGAATCACCGACCCAATTGTGAGGACAGATCCAATCTGCGATCTGGACACAGTGCCCTTCCCCGACTACTCGATTCTCAAGACTCCGCTCAAATGCGCGAACATCATGACATCCAGAGGCTGTCCCTTCCGCTGCACGTTCTGCACCACGAGCCGCATGTTCGCCCCATACCGCAAGCGCAGCGTGGACAACGTCATAGATGAGATCAAGATGTGCCACGAGCTGGGCTTCGAGTACATGAACTTCGAGGACGACAACTTCACGGCCGACAAGGAGCGCGCAAAGGAGATCTGCCGTCGCATCATAGACGAGAACCTGCAGTTCAAGGAGACCTTCTTCTTCGGGAGAACCGACATGGCCGACGATCCCGAGCTCCTCGACCTCCTCGCAGAGGCACATCTCACCCGAGTCCTCATCGGAATAGAGTCGTTGAACCAGGAAGCTCTCGACAACATCGACAAGAAAGCGGATGTTGTCAAGATCAGAGAGGCTTGCCAGGGTTGCTGGGACCACGGGATCCGCGTGATCGCAAGCCTCGTCTTGGGAATCGACACCGACGGACCCGAGGATATCCGACGTGCCTACAGATTCGCGAAATCCATCGGCGCGTACCAGATCCAGCCGGCGATACTCACCCCGTTCCCGGGAACTCCGGTCTACGAGCAATTCGTGTCCGAAGACAGGATGATCACGGACAACTGGGAGCAGTTCGACATGACGAACGTGACGTTCCAGCCCAAGAAGATGTCCCCTTGGCAGTTGCAGGAGATGTTCTTCGAGGCAGGCGACGAGTTCTATGACTTCCCATCCGCCAAGCGGATTTGGGACAGGTTCGGCACCGAATACGGGCTGCGAAGGGTTTATCTGGCGATCGTGAGCTCGATTGGAAGACCTCTGGGTGAATGGGTGGCAGACACCTTCGACATCTCCCCCTACTACTACATCAAGCGCACGCCTTGGAAATACGAGACTCCGGAGCAAGCCGCGGAAAGGGAAGCAGAGGAGAGAAGGCGCGCCGAGGTC
>JBMNUL010000206.1:0-4047 GCA_050946255.1 Coriobacteriales bacterium
GTAGTTATCGTATCCGATGTCGTTGACCTCGTAGCGGGTCGACACTGGAAGCACTATGTCGGCGAAGTGCGTGTCGTTCTCGAACCAGGGATGCTGCACCAGCACGAACTCCAGGTTTGGAGAGCGCAGGGCCTCGAGGTACTTGTTTCCGCAGTTCCAGCAGGTGGCCCAGCATGGGGCATCCGACCATATCATGTGGAGCGTGGGGTCGCCAGGCTCCGGGAACTGGAAATGCTTCGTCTGGTCGTCGGCTGGCATCATGCAGATGACGTGGCCATACCAGTCGATCGGCTTGTCCTTGGTGGCGAGAATGCCCTCTGGGATCAGGGTCTTGGGAATGAAGCGCGAGGCCTCTGCCTCGAGCATCGAGGCGTTGTAGCCTGCGAACCCGGTGAGCCATTCCTCATCGCGGGGCATCGGGTTGAAGTCCGGCACTTCGTAGATGTTCCACTCTATGAACTTCATGAAGTTGCGGCCGGGCTTGCCGAGACCCTGCATCGCGAGGAGACAGACCTCCATGCGTCCGGGTTCATGCGAGTAGCATGAGCGGATGAAAGATCCCCCGTTGCAATGAGCGGTGGTAGTCGGGACCTCTGCCCACCTGCGTGCAAGCGCCTTGATCGTGCGGGATGGAACCCCACAGCGCTCCGCTGCCCATTCCGGGGTCTTGGGAACGCCCTCGTCCCCACCCTGCAGAACCTCGTATTCGAGCCAGTCGAATCCAATGGTGTGGGTGTCGATGTACTCGCGGTCGTAGATTCCCTCGGTCATCCAAACGTAGGCGATCGCCATCTGAAGCGCGAGGTCGGTGTTGGGATAGACCGGAATCCACTTGTCCGCGTGCACTGCGGCGGAGTAGTTGACGTCCGGGCAGATGAAGACCGACTCGATTCCCAGCGAGCTCCACCAAAACGAGAGCATGCTCGGGATCTGGCCGCACCAGCCCCAGGTAGTGGTCTCGTTGTCGCAGCCCCAGTAGAGAATCATCTTCGTGTTCATCGTGATGTCGTAGAAGAGGTTCTGGGTCTTGCCCTGTCCGAGGGGCTCCATGCCCCAAGTGTGCTTGGCACCCCAATACCATCCTTCCCAGGAGTCTGGCTGACGAGCCTGGACGACGGCCCCGCCGAGCATGTCGATGAGCTTGGTCATGCAACCATGGCAGGGATGGACGATCTTTGTCTCGCCATGACCATCCTGTTGCACGAGAATAGAGCCAGGTCCATATACCTCGAACTGACGATGGACTTCCCTGGCGATTATCTCGGTGGCCTCATCCCAGGAGATTCTCTTGTACTTGTCGACGCCTCGCAGCTCGGTATGGCGGTCTCCGTTGGGGTCGAAGCTCTCGCGAATCAACGGATATGGAATGCGGTTCCGCGAGAACGCATGCCTCTTGTAGGCGAACGAGAACGGGGGAATCGGAGACTTAGAGGGCTCTCTGAAGACCTTGCCGTCGACCTCGAGCTCGAACCTGTTGAGGTCTTCCAGATCGTAGGTCTCCGAGTAATCCAGCGGGCGTGTGCGCAAGATCTTGCCGTCCTTGATGTCGAGAGTGACGACGTTGCTCCCTATCCCAAATCCATCCCAGTCGATGTTGTCGAAAGTGCTCTTGTCTGCACCGAAACCAGTCTTGGGCATATTTCCTCTCCAAACTCTGAGCCACAGTGCTTCATTCGAATCAAGTTAACCAATAACTCAGACAATCGTAATGGATTTTCATTATTTCCCATACGGATTCTCGCAGTTTTCCAGGTTCGGCGGAGGCCGATTGGGAAATTAGAAGCTGCAAACTAAAAATTATGTAGAAAATTTTCATTGCCGCAGGAGAACGCCCTGGATGTCGAGCCATCATCACCCATATGCATCCCTCAAGGTGAAAAATGCTCGTTCCCGCGGTCGGAGGCTCCCCGTCACCTTCGGCACGCACGCCCCGAAGACGGCAGTTCTCCATCACCCGCATTCACTGACACACGGTTTAACTTCCCTTTACAGTTACATGACAATCCTCAGCTACCCTCTACTTACCTGTTGAAAAGACAAGTAGGGAATTTTCAGCATTCGAGTGTGTGCCATGAAGATTGGGGGATTCATGCGAAATCACAAGATATTTTCCACGATAATGTCGATTGTCTTGGTTCTGGGATTGTCGCCGACTGCAGCGCTGGCAAATGAGCCCAGCGCCACGGAGTCTGCAACATCAACAGCTGCCGCCACGGAATCTGCAACCTCGACATCTGCCACAACGGAGTCTGCAACCTCGACATCTGCCACAACGGAGTCTGCAACCTCGGCACCCACCTCCATGGAGTCTGCAACCTCAACAGCTACCGCAACGCAAAACGAGGTGACAACCGAGTCCAAGCAGCCATCCCAAACCCCCACGGTCGTTACAAAGAAGACCTCAAAAAACGTTGAATACACGCTCTATTCGGACAACACCGCCACAATCACCAAATACACGGGGTCGGATACGGATCTGACGCTGGTCAGCACGATAACCCATAACAATGGAAATTATTCCGTCACGAAAATCGCCGACGGCGTTTTCAGCGGAAAGACATCTCTCAGGTCGGTTGCGTTGCCTAGAAAACTCGACAAGATAGGCAAATCGGCTTTCAAGGGTGACAAGAACCTCATAGCTGTTCTCAACGGGGACACGGTTACCGAAATCGGCGACGAGGCATTCAGCGGCTGCACGAGCTTGACGAACAACCCCTACCTCTATAACGTTGTGAAAATCGGGGATCGCGCCTTCTACAACTGCAGCAGCCTCCTGAGCATGTACTTCGGATACAACTCCGGCGATGGCAGCCCCAATATCATTGGAACCGAGGCCTTCGCCGGATGCACCAGGCTCCAAAACATAACTTTCAGTGGGAAATACACCATTGGCAAATCAGCCTTCAAGAACTGCAACATGCTCTCAACGGTGCTCATGTTCTACCCGGTAACATGCACTTCCGGCGACAAGCCATTCCAGCACAGCGGGAAAGTCCACACCAACATATACACGGCTGACCAGAGCACCTACGATTACTGGGCCAAGAGAACCGGAACCTCTGCTTCGTGTTTCCTTCAGAGATGGTTTAGATTCAGCGGAAAGGACAGGTATACAACCGCATCAAGCTTCATCGGCGCGTGCTCTTACCCCAGTGAATCCGACAACATCATCGTCGCGAGCGGGGCAA
Source organism: Coriobacteriales bacterium (assembly GCA_050946255.1). Classification (GTDB taxonomy): domain Bacteria; phylum Actinomycetota; class Coriobacteriia; order Coriobacteriales; family CADBOM01; genus JBMNUL01. The sequence continues at coordinate 3,189 of JBMNUL010000206.1, forward strand.
ATTTCCCAGATGCCCTAACCGCCTCCTCCCTTGCGGGAGTAAAGAATGGATATGTTCTCCTAACCGACCCGAACAGCCTCAGCGACTTGACGGCAAAGCAGATTCAACGCCTGTCATCAGGAAAGGCCACCGTCTACATCATCGGCGGCGAAGGAGCCGTGTCAAAGAATGTGGAGACCCAGATCTCCAAGCTCTGGGGAGTTTCAACGGTAAAGAGGATAAGTGGCACGGACAGGGTCGATACCAGCATGAAGATCTACGAAAACGGAAAGGGAAGTTGGGGTAACACCTGCTTCGTTGCCACCGCCGACAATTTTGCGGACTCGCTTTCAATCAGTCCATGCGCCTATGCGAACAAATATCCCATCTTCGCAGCGCACAACGGGAATCTCACCTCTGAACAACTCGATGTGATAAAGAGCAGCGGGATCAAAAAGGTCGTTGTAATTGGAGGAAAAGCATCTGTAAGCGATTCCACTTACGGCGAACTCCAGAACATCTTCGGAGAAAGCAACACCATGAGACTGTCAGGAGCCAATAGATACGATACCTCTGGGGCAATTTTCGAATGGGAGACGGGTGGAAACTCTGAAGCCAGCTTCCAACCGGGCAAATATCTTTACAAGAGCAACATGATCGTTGCAACCGGGAAGAATTTCCCAGATTCATTGGCTGCAGGTTCTGTATGTGGAGCCGCACGTTCACCGCTTCTGATAGTCGACGGATCGAAGAGCACGCAGACCAACATCGACACCTTGATCAAGAATTCAAGCACCAAACCCGATACTGGATGCATTGTCGGAGGCACCAAGGCGGTTCCGAAGTCGCTGGAAGACAAGCTCAACGAGGCCGATCCGAT
>JBMNUL010000207.1:0-4035 GCA_050946255.1 Coriobacteriales bacterium
CACATGAAGTCGTCAGAGATCATCGGGTCCTCTCCTCCCTGCAGCACGAACGTCCTGAACCCCAACTTATATCCCGAATCGCAGCAATCGAGAATCTGCTCCTTGGTGAGCCTGTACCTATCGCAGGATTTGTTCGACGCCCTCAGCCCGCAGTAATAGCAATCGTTCTTGCAGCAGTTCGTGAACTCGATCAAACCTCTGATGAAGATGCCTGCCCCATAGACCCTCTTGCGCTCGGATAAGGCCAAATCTGCTAGAAAGCGTGCCGATTCCATATCCCTGTTTCTCAAGAGATGCTCGTAGTCCTCAACTGCTAGCGAATGGTTCTCCAGGAGCTCGTATCCCAGCGCTTCGGTTCGGGAATCCATTGGAATGCCGGCCCTATCCAATTACGTTGGAGTACGCGGCCTTGACGCTCACTCCGTCCAAGCTGCCGATTTTCCCAGAAAGTTCGGAGATTGTGTCCTGAGGCGCATCGATGGCGATGCTGATGATGTGGATGTTCTTCTCCTTGTAGGGGATTCCCATCCTGCCGATGATGTAATTCCCAAAATCATGGAGAAGCGAGTTCAACTGGCTCACGGAATCAGTGTTCTCAACGATTATCCCGAGAACAGCCACTCTCGTAGGCTCTTGCGAATGCATCTGGCACCTCCGAATTCGTCTTCGCATGCGGCCGAGCATGAAAAATGCCGCGTTCATTAGGGCGCGGCATCGAATCCGGGTATGCCGATAAGGGCATAGCCTCAAATAAAATCTTCGTTGCCTTTCACCCAGATATCAAATGCGCGTGGCACATGCTCTTCGTGTCAGGTCGCGATAAATTCTAAATCCCCATTGTCAAGTTAGTCAATTGCCGAAGCTCAGGTAAATTACTTTTTGGAAAAATAAACTCCTGAATGGGCTACTCGGAATCATATTGTTTTGCAATAAGGACATTTATTGGGGATGTCTGCACCACTGAGTGGCACACGGACCCGAGATATCCCTTGAAGCCACCTCTGCCACGACTTCCCATGATGATGAGGTCTGTGCCCTTCTCCAAAGCGCAATCTACGATCATCTTCGCAGGGGCCGTTCCTCTCAGAAGCTTGATCTCATGCTCGTTGGACATATCGTCTGTGAGCTGTTTGAGCTCTTCTACGATCTTGTTGGCCTCGCGTTCGAGGGCATCGTGAAGGTCGATGTTGTCGCTTGAGGATGGAGTCCCAACTGCATGGACGAAGGTAACGGACACCTCGGGCTGATTGCTTGCGATTTCCTTTGCAATTTCAACTGCCTTGCGCGATGGAATCGAACCATCATATGCCACCAAAAGTTTCTGGGGAGCCATGAGGTCACAACCTTTCTCGACGTCACTCGAAATCAAATTGGAAAATCGATTTAAATCTTGAACCCGATACATCTTAGCAATAACAATAGGTCAAAAGTTTCATTTTGTTTAAAAATTGATGAAGGTTGTTGTAATTTCATACACTTGTGCTGATGAAATCAAATTGAAGACTCCATAACCACAAATTTCGAAGGCGTTTTGGTGAGTTCTGGCTTTGAACTGATTATTGATTCTGAATCTGAAGCATGTTTAAGTTTCCGTTCAGATCCCGAGTCTCAATCGAGCGAGATTCTGCCGTTCGCGTTGGAATTTGAGGTGTTTTCCCTGTTAAAATTCATTAAGATAATAATCAATACTTGCAAGCTTAAGAAAAGATTTATACAATAAATGAAAATTGTATGCAAATGAAAATCGTTTGCATATTGGAGCTGGCAATTCTAATTTGAAAATCACCGGGGAATGATTTTTCGTTTGATGCTGCTCCGCTTTGTAACTTACGGAATACGGGGGTATTTCGAAATGCAACTCAACGTGTCGACAGACTATGCCATTAGATCCTTGCTCTACCTCGCGACCTGTGGGAGGCAGGCAAGTTCTTCTGAGATCTCAAGGGAAATGAGTATTCCCAGCAATTACCTGTATGCCGTTATGGGCAAGTTGAAGAAAGCCGGCCTTGCCTCTGCCTCCAGGGGAGTCAACGGAGGATGGTCTCTTTCGAAAGAACCCGAGGATATCACCCTTCTCGACATTATTGAGGTCATGGAGGGCAGCGTGAAAATCAACCGTTGCCTGTACGAGGATTCCTATTGCCCTCGTGACGCAACTGAAACCTGTCAGATTCACGCATATTATCATGATCTTCAGACCCAACTGGAAAATTGTCTCGGCGCTGTGACCATTGCCCAGATTCGCGACCAGTCTTGGAAGCCGATTTCCGAGATCATCCTCGACGAGAAGGCTGTCTAAGGAAAGGGCCAATGCCAGTACATCTCCTGGCGCTCATATTTGGTTTTCTGCTGGATCTTATTTTTGGCGACCCTGAATGGCTGCCTCATCCGATCAGAGCCATCGGCAAGATGATCAGCGGGCTCGAGGATCCCCTGAGGCATGTTTTCCCAGCAACTGCTCGTGGGGAATTTTGGGCAGGTTTCACCCTTTCTGTCATTGCTGTTAGCGTCGTTACGGCTCTCGCCGTGGTGATTCTCTGGCTTTGCTCTTTGGTTTCGGTATGGCTGGTTCTAATCGTGGAATCCATCATGTGCTACCAGCTTCTTGCCACAAAGGCTCTCCACGATGAGAGCAACAAGGTCCGAAAGGCCTTGGAAGAGGGGGACCTCGACAAGGCGAGACATGCGGTGTCCATGATCGTGGGACGAGATACTAACGAGCTCGATGAGGAGGAAGTCGCCAAGGCAGCTGTCGAGACTGTTGCAGAGAACACCGGCGACGGCGTGGTTGCTCCGATGTTCTTCATGGCGATTGGCGGAGCCCCCCTCGGTTTCTTCTACAAAACCGTCAACACCCTCGATTCGATGATTGGCTACAAGAACGATAGGTACATCAACTTTGGGACGTTCGGTGCCAAGTTCGATGATGTCCTGAATTTCATCCCATCCAGATTAGCCGGAGTATTGATGGCCTGGTCTGCAAGGTTCGTGGGTCTCGACTCCAAGAACGCGATGAGGATTTTCTTGCGCGACAGGCTCAATCACCTTTCTCCAAACTCAGCCCAGACAGAGGCCGCCTGCGCTGGTGCCCTTCATGTTCAGCTTGGCGGGCCGCATCTCTATGGGGGGAAGATGGTCGACAAGCCCTATATCGGAGATCCGGACAGAAAAGTCGTGGCCGAGGACATACGCACCTCAAATAACCTCATGTATGCCACTGCCACCGTCTCCCTTTGCGTTTGCATGGCCATATCTGCAATCATATTCTGGTTGACCGGATTCTAGATGAGGGGGACCTTTGGAATACACCCATGGGGGAGACATATACTCCAACGATGTTGATATCGACTTTTCCGCCAATCTAAACCCGCTTGGCATGCCCCAGGCTGCAAAGGATGCGCTGACGAAGGACGTCGAGTCCTTCGAGCCATATCCGGACTACGATTGCCGCGAGTTAAGGTCGGCGCTATCTGAGAAACTGGGGATAACCCGAGATTGGATTTTCTGCACACCGGGATCGTCAGATTTCATGCTGCGGGTTTGCCTGGCGTTGCATCCTCAAAAGGCATTGGTTACCTCTCCTTGCTTCTCGGGTTATTCGCAAGCTCTCTCTGTTTGCGATTCTGAAATTTCCGAATGCATTCTCAAAGTCGAGGACGGTTTTCTCGTTGGAGAAGATTTCGTAGAAATGATTCCCGGAATGGACATCGTTTTCCTATGCAACCCCAACAATCCGACTGGTGTTGTCGTTCCACATGACGTGCTCGAGGAGGCAATCAAGGTAGCTGGTGATTCTGGAGCAGTCCTCATGCTAGACGAATGCTTTCTCCCATTTACCCACGAGGAATCCGCGATAGTGCTTTGCGAGGGCAATCCCCATCTAGTGATTGTGAGGGCATTCACCAAGACGTTCTCTATGGCAGGGCTTCGCCTTGGATATGGGGTCTGCTCCGATGTAGAGCTGCTCTCAAAGGTCTCCAGTTACGGGCCTGAGTGGCAGGTCTCGACTCCAGCTCAGGTTGCAGGTGTAGCTGC
>JBMNUL010000208.1:0-3942 GCA_050946255.1 Coriobacteriales bacterium
TTGTTGTTGCAGATTCGTCACGGCTGCTGACTGAATTATTACCTTTCCGGTAGCATTCGTCTCGCCTGATCTCTGGAATTTCCATGCCCTGCATCCTCCTTGCTTGCGCCGGTTTGCATCCGATGCCGTTCAAGCCAGTTTCATGGAAAGCATCGTAGGAGGACTTATAGCCCAATTCCTTAATCAAGGTTGACGAGATGAGCGGCTAAGCTTCTCTAAGCTCTTCTAAGGATTCCGCGATCTGCGGTCGGGCTCCGTTTGAGGTAATGAGCTCGAACGAAAGCGCGTCGCAAAAGCTTACAAGTGCAGGCGTAGAATTGAGAGGTTGACGAGAGCCAACACGTAATAATAGGAGCGAAAACAATGCTGATTGATTTCAACGAAATGGACCCGATGAACATCCCGGGCATGAACCAAGGCACAGGGACCATGACGGTGCGGATGTACAACGACGATCTCTACCGAATAATTCCCACGACCTTGCATGCGGGCGCCAGCATAGGAACCCATATGCAGGAATCCGGCGATGATATGAACTACATCATCAGCGGTACGGGAAAGGCAGTCTGCGACGGCAAAGAAGAGCCCCTGAAGCCGGGCGTCATGCACATCTGCCCGAAAGGGTCGGAGCACTCAATCGTCAATACGGGAGATGAAGACCTCGTGATGCTGACCTTGGTTGTGAAGAGCAGATAGCCCAGGACGCTTCCTTCTCTGAATAAGAGGCTGGAAACAAACCGGGCTTGCATGGCACCGGTCGGCTGAATCAGGAATGAGCTCTTGTTGGCGTGGCGAAGAGCGTATAGTGGCCAGCCACCACAAATAGAGCCAAATGACGACAGCCCCTTAAACATCGGCAAAGCCCGCACAACCATGAACTCAACCAGTCAAGCTGATGCAGAGTTTCCGCAGGTCAAACGATTTATTCCCTGCTGCGCGAATTTACTCCCGCTTCCGTTACGCGACGATCAGCCTGCCTTTGAACTCACTTCGGTACTGAGTTCACGCGTTTCCGCAGCTCAGCGCATTTACTCCCGTGTCTTCGCAACTACTCCCGCATGGCTGAGTTCACGCTGAGTTCATGGTTTTCGGGGTTCCTGCACTTTTCAGAGTAAATGTTTCCGCAGGTGGATGCGGGTGTTGAGTTCATGTAATCTTTGTTTGCAACTACTGAGTGGGAATAGATAAATTTGGGAATACAATTCCCAAAATTGACCATATATTCTGAATATGAGAGAATGGTCTTCTAAGTAGGGAGGTCATTCTCATGTATATAGACAGAGAGATTGAAGCTGCTGTCGACCACATGCTTCAACAAGGCAAGGTCGTTTTAGTGACCGGCGCGCGTCAGGTTGGGAAGACCACGATGCTCAAGCATCATCTGGGCGACGCATTCAGCTACGTGTCCATGGAAAACCGTCGCGACTACCTGCAGGCCAAGCAGGATGCCGTCCTCTTCTTCGAGATGAGAAGTCTCCCGATCATCATTGACGAGGTGCAGCGAGTGCCAGAGCTCTTCTCGCAGGTGAAGTGGATGGTCGACGAGTCGGACGAGAAGGGGCGCATCGTCCTTACGGGGTCGCAGACCTACCAGCTCATGAAGGGCGTCAGCGAGTCGCTCGCCGGAAGGATAAGGATTCTCGAGATGCCCGCTCTGAGCCTGAGGGAGCTGACCGGCTCCGCTGACAACCCGCATCCCTACATTCCCGCACCGATAGAGGCGCGAGGCAGAATGCCTGAGAAGGATGTCTGGGAGATTATCCACAGAGGGTCGATGCCCGAGCTCCAGGACCGTTCGATTGACTGGGACTCGTACTACTCCGACTACGTGTCGGCATATTTGGAGCGCGACGTCCGCGACCTTATCAACATCAAGGACGAGTCGAAGTTCTACAGCTTCCTGGTTGCGTGCGCAGCGAGGACGGGACAGCTGCTCAACGCATCGGATATCGGAAATGCGGTCGGCGTCGACCACAAGACGGTAAAGGCGTGGCTATCGGTGCTTCAGGCATCGAACATCATCCGAATCATAGAGCCGTTCTGGCCAAACATCGGCAAGAGTCTCACCAAGACGCCCAAGCTCTACTTCATGGACACGGGGCTGGCGTGCCATCTCACGCGATGGACTACCCCCGAGCAGCTGCGCCTTGGTGCGGTGGCGGGCCAAGTCTTCGAGACCTTCGTCGTGTCTGAGGTGCTCAAGAGCTACATGAACTCCGGTGCCAACGTGCGAGACGTCTGGTTCTATCGCGACCCTAAGAAGAGAGAGATAGACCTTGTCATTCAGGAAGGCCACGTGCTGCACCCCGTCGAGGTGAAGACGGCGGCGACGGTGGGAGCAGACGCCGTGAAGAGCTTCAAGTGTCTCGAGGGTCTGTCCGGCTACGAAGTGGGGTTCGGGCACGTCATCTGCCAGACCCCCGAGCCATACTATGTGACCAGGGGCGTGCAGGCGGTTCCCGTCTGGGCGATTTAGAGGAACGCTTGTTGCGCGATCTACGCGGAGAAGATCTCGCGCTACGAGGAGGCGCTCGTCAAAGCCGACCTGCCCAACATCCCGTTTCATCGGATCCGCTGCTGAACGGCCACAGTCCATACGAGGTCATCTCTATCGCTGCTCGAAAGAGCAGCGAACGACGCTTTTTTCACACGGGTAGGGGAATAGACAGCTGCTGAGGAAGCGCCCTGCCAGAGCGCAGCGGCGGGTTGCAACCCGCAAGCCATCCGGGCCACGGAGAATAGCCCCTGCCCGTTAGTACCATATGAGTACCGGAGCCACGGCACTCCGAAGCAGGGGAGGGCATCAGGGGAGACGAGGGGCAACCAGGTGCCGCATCGGGGCACGAAAAAATCATTGAGTGGGATTAAGCTGATTTTCTTCCATCCAGTGTATCTGGTTCGTTTTATTGGCAGTGGCTTGCACCTGATGCCATCTTACGTACAAGCCACCTGCGATAAACGGGGAGTGAAATTCCCGACGCGCACTCGAAACGGCGAGTTCCGAGGGTGTTATTTGCTCTGGCCTGCTGTTTTTCTCCCGTTTCCGAATTCCGATTACGCTGGATGCTTACAGGATGCAATAGGTAACAACATAGGGCACTGTATGGACGGGAGTAGTCGCCGCCATTTACTCCCGTTTCCCGAAATTTCCTTCTTGCGCCAAAATCTTGAACTCACTTTGAGGGATCTTTCTGGTCCATCACACTTTCCCGTCTCTGTCTGAGGAAACGGCGTCTTCCTGTTCTTGCGCGCTAGGGTCCTGCCACCACTGGCTTCTTTCTATCCCCTTGTCCTTCGTGGAGGGATCCTCGAGAAGCGCGCGCAGCCTCGACCAGTTGGCGTCCTCGTACCCCAGGTGGAGCACCTCGCCGATGTCGCTACTGTCAAAGCGCCATATCTCGTCCGGGCCGAGCCAGCCCTCGGGCCAGAGCACGGCCATGTAGTCGAACTCCCTGCCCTCGATGGTCACCTTGTGCCCGACGACGACGAGCGTCTTGTCGCCGGCACCGGCAAGCGTCACCACGGAGCCTATGGGGAGAAGCTCATCATTGTGCGCCATGCTCGTAGCCTCCGTAGCCTGCCATCGGATCCCACTCCGCGTCGAGAGCGGAGCCCCCGGCGTCAAGCCTCTCCTCGAGTTTCTCCTCCATCGCGTTGCTGAACCCCCTGTGCAGGACCGCCTGCACGTCGTCACGCGAGCAGACGTAATAGTTGTCCCGGCCGGTCATGCCCTCGGGATACGGGACGATCGCGTACTCGTACCAGTTGCCGGCCTCGTCCTCGACGTTCCTGCCGAGAATCATCACGTCAGTGCCATTGACCCGCACGACGCTCCCGACGGGAAGCCACGAAGAGCTCGCGTCGTCCCGTTCCCGTTTATCCTGGCCCTTCCCATGCTCGGCGCCAGACTTCCCCGCGTCGTCCTCCAGAGATATTGTGGGG
>JBMNUL010000209.1:0-3900 GCA_050946255.1 Coriobacteriales bacterium
CTACTTCACGGGGACGGGGAATTCCCTCTACATCGCAAAGAGGCTCAACGAGGTGACCGGGGAAAGAGTGCTCTCTATCCCGGAGTGCCTGTCATCGAACGAGATGACCTTCAGACTTCAGCCCAGGGAGAGGCTGGGGTTCGTGTTCCCAATTCATGCAATGGGAATCCCGTGGATCGTAGAGCATTTCATAGACCATGCCATCTTTTATCCAGCCCCAGGCTACGGCAACGAGGAGAACAGACTCGACACAATCTACACCTTCGTGGTGATGGCTTTCAGCGCCTCAACTGGCAACACCGGCGATGTGATTAGGGAGATCCTCAAAAAGCGGAACCTATCCGTTGACCTGCTCGCATCGATAAAGATGCCGGACAACTACGTGATTGGCGAGGACATCGTCCCGGACGAGGAGATCGACGAGATCTTATCCGAAGCCGACACCCAAATAGATGCGATATGCTCGGACCTGATCTATCGCAAACCCCGCACCGACTTGCATAAGGGCCTATTTCCAAATGTGTTCTCGCAGTCGCACCGCCTCTACAAGACATACGGCTGCAAGACAGCGGAGTTCTGGGTGTCCGACGCATGCGTTGGATGCGGAATTTGCGAGCAGAGCTGCCCAACGCACTCGATATTGATTGGCGAAGACGGAAAACCAGCTTGGGTTGACGAGAAATGCGCGTTCTGCCTGGGATGCATCAACAGGTGCCCGCACCAGGCCATTCAATATGGGAAGAAGACGGTGGGCAGGTCAAGGTACATCAACCCCATTCTCGTGAACCCCAACTTGTTTGCAATGAGACGTGGCGCATCGGCGAACCCAGCCAACGAGCGCACAATAAGGTTCAACAGGGTATCCAAGAACCGCCAAGTTCCGATTGGCGCATCAACTGTCACCACCAAGGCATCAAACATCGTGGAAGACGACCCCGAAGAGCCTGCATCCGAAGAGGATTCCGAGAACTGAGCCTGACCGCCCCCTCGGGTTAGATCCAGCAGTCTCTAACCTCGCTATTGGGACATGAGTGCGCCTCGACTGAAACGAAGGCGCCCCAGCCGAAATCAAGCTAAGTTGCAGCATGAAGCCGCTGTAACGATGTCAAGTCAAAGCTGATGCACGATGACGGCGAGTTAAACCTGATGCACGAAGACTCAGACGAAAGCAAGGTTAAAGCTGCAGCACAACCGCGAGAAGGCCCTTCCAAAGCCTCACGTATGCATCGGGTTCTTCCACCACGTTGGAGACCCCAAGGCCGCTCAAGGGCTCGATGGTCCCCATGTTCTGGGGATACATTACCCCGATTTGCGTGACCCTGGCAGGACCACAGAGCGCAACGATGCTGTACTCGTCCCCAACCTCGAGCCCAAGGTCGGAAAGGGTTACTGTTGGAAAATCCTCCGGGGGGACCTTGCAGAGGAACAGCAACGCGTATTCCTCGTCGATTGCCAGAACATGCATGCCCGACCTTGCCATGGAGCCGATGGACACCATCTCGTGGTCGATTCTGGCGCCGCGGAAGTTGGTGACAACGGCGGATGTGAAGCCGCTCTTCTTGAGGTGCCCAAGAGCCAGCTCGAGGTCGGTCACGTCCTTGTCCACCGCATCTACTTCAACTACCTCAGAGCCGTTCGCCATACACGCGTCCACCATGTTCCTGGAGACCGAATCCATGTCCCCCACGATGATGTCGGGAAACACTCCCGCGGAGAGGACCCAGTTCAATCCGGAGTCGACCGCCACGACCTTGCCACAAGATTGGGACAGTTCCCATATGAGCTCGTTTGAAACTCCATTAGGACTTCCGTTCACGACAAGAGGAGGTTTGTCTCCCAATATCGCCGGAATTGCCAATATCAGCTTCTCTGTTCTCGATTCCACTATCTAAACACTTCCAATTCAATGCCGCTGCATACAAGCTTCATGCTTGGATAATGCCGGTTAAATTGTAGCCTCCGTATGTGAAAACTTTGAAGACCAAACCATTTGGAACACTTCCAAATGAAAAGGATTCTATAAAGCCCTAAATTTTTAATGTACACTGTTCATTGCATTGCCTGCGCAATAAAGACCGATACCACAATGTTTGCATATTGCAATGCCGTCTCGCAATACGTTGTGACGATAGTTTTGATTTTGCGCGAGAAGATATGGGAATCGAAGGGAGAGAAATCACAATGGCCGATAAAAAAGGCGAAGATTTCGACGTCAAGGAGCAGGAGGACCAGGTCACCGAAGAAGATTTCGATCGAATCTTCACAAGGGAAAACGATGTCGAGCAGGCGCGTGCCGAGAGATATCCCTGGGGAACTCCTCCCGACAAGATCGACGAGTCGAAGATCACCGAGACCATCGAGGCCGACGTCGCGATCATCGGCGGCGGAATTTCCGGACTCGCAGTGGCTGCCAGATGTGCGCAGTATGGCGAGAAGGTCGTCGTCGTTGAGAAGTACCATGGGCTCGTCGCCCGTGGAGCACATATCGCCACCATCGGATCGCATGTGCAAGATGAGCTCGGCGTCCACATCGACAAGAAGCAGTTCGCCCGTGATTGGATGCGCATCTGCGGAAGCCGTGTGAACGAGGACCTGCTCTGGCTCTACATCAACAAGAGCCGCGACGCATTCGAATGGCTCTTCGATATGGGCGAGGGAGCGGTGGACGCAGCGCTCTGCTCCTATTACAAAGGCCCGGACTTCACCGAGTACCCTGGAACCCACGTCATCTTCCAAAAGCCAGATTGCCATAGGTACAAGCACAACGGCGGAGCAATCCTATACTGCGAGATGCTCGAGAAGACGGCTCTCGACGGAGGCGCGAGAATCGACCGCAACACCCGTGCCAAGTATCTCGAGAAGGACGACAGTGGACGAGTCGTCTCCTTCGTTGCGCAGGACAAGGACGGCAATTACAAGCGCTACGTTGGCAAGAAGGCAGTCGTCCTGGCAACCGGAGACTTCGGTGCCGACCAGGAGATGATCAGGGTCTTCAACCCAATCGGACTCGTTCCCAACCGCAACGGATACCAGCCTGCCGGACTCAACACCGGCGACGGCCACAAGATGGCCTACTGGGTCGGCGCAGAGTACGAGAAGCACCCGATTGCCCTTTCTATGCACCTGATTGCATACTCTCTCTACTCCTTCACGTTCCTGCATGTGAACAGGGAGGGCAACCGCTACATGAACGAGGACACCTGGGTGCAGGCAAAGGCCATCCGCACCATGATGCAGCCCAAGGGCGACTGGGCTTGGTCGATTTTCGACAAGAACTGGTTCGAAGACGTCGGCCGCACCAACGACATTGTCGGTGGTCAGTTCAACGAGCCGCTGGTCACGATGTACGGTGACACCTGGAAAGAGGACAACGGAATCGACAAGACCATCGAGCGCTATGTCAAGCGCGGGATCTGCTGCAAGGCCGACACGCTGGAAGAGCTGGCGGAACAGATGGACGTGCCGGTGGACAACTTCCTCGCAACCGTCAAACGTTACAACGAGCTCTACGAGATGGGCGACGACGTGGATTACGGCAAACGCTCCGAGCTCCTGACCGCAATCAAGGAGCCTCCGTTCTATGCATTGAAGTTCGGCCCGGCACTTCTCAACTTCCACGGTGGAGTGATCATCGACACCAAGATGCGCGTGCTAGACTCCGACAACAAGCCGATTCCCGGTCTCCTCGCAGTTGGCAACGTCTCCGGAGGACTCTACGGCGTGGACTACCCGCTGCTGCTCAACGGCAACAGCCACGGCCGTGCGATTACCTGGGGCCGCGAGGCTGCCGACACGATCCACAACGGCGAGTGCTAGCAACAATTGCAGTGGGTCGCATTGACCGTTAGCTGCGGCAATGCACCGAGATGAACCGATGCAGAAGTGGGCTCCCGATTCCCG
>JBMNUL010000210.1:0-3898 GCA_050946255.1 Coriobacteriales bacterium
TCTCGAACGTATCCCTCATCATATTCGGTGCGGTACTCCATGCCGGTAAGCAGGGAAGCCTCGGTGATGTTGGGGAGCACGAAATCTGCATGGGAGCAGAGCCTGCGCATTGCCACTACGTACTTATCATCGAATGCAGGATATAGGGAACCGTTATCCGCCATTGCCGGGTCGAAGATCTTGACAGCGCCAGGATTGGTCAGCTTCTCGGAGATGTCGAGCACGTAGTCAATCTGATCCTCGCTTCCGAGATATCCGGTGTAGATGGCATCGAATTTGATGCCCTCCTTCTGCCAATGGGCGGCGATGCCTGGAATGTCATCGCTGAGGTCTCGGACCGTGAAGCCAGTGAACCCTCCCGTATGAGTGGAGAGAACAGCGGAAGGGAGAATGCAGGTTTCAATTCCACAGGCTGAAATTATCGGAAGTGCGACAGTCAGAGAGCACTGCCCGACGCACGAGATGTCCTGAATTGTGAGAATCCTCTTGTAGGTCATTGAAATTCCCCTGCCCCTCGATTTGCCAACATGGAAAAATATGGAACTCGAATGAAACGCATCATCGACTTCCCTTTGCTAAAGACTATCACATACCAAATTGGTAGGTATTACTTTCTGGTAAATGACCGTAGAGCTCTCGAAATATTTCACCCGTTTCAAACATGACTTTCGAACTAGCAACAAAGTTCCATAACCGCCACGAAAGCTCGAAATATCGGCCCGTTTTGTGAGAAATAGAGAGTGAGATAGAATCTTCACGTCGATATTCCCAAGATGATTGGCGGGCACATGCGCAAGCGCGTAAACACACTGCTGGTATTCAGCAAGGTTCCCGAGCCGGGACTCGTAAAGACCAGGTTAACGACACTGAAAGACGGCTGGTTAGATCCAGAAGCCGCATCATGGCTCTATAACTGTATGTTCTTCGACATGATGGAGACCTGCTGTGCTGCCCTGGACGACCTCGAGTCGAGAAACTCTGCGGAAGATGTTGAAGATGAATACAGGCTCAGGGTATCCACAGCACCAGCCGAAAATCTCGATGCCATGAAGAGGCTTTTCGAGGAATCTGGAGAGTGGCCTCGCCAGATCGAGTTCGATTTCGATGAGGGTGCTAGCTTCGACGAACACTACAATGACGCGTTCGACAAGGCTTGGAAATCCGGTTCAGACTGCATCCTGTCAATGGGTGCCGACATGCCAGCTCTCACAAAGCGCGATGTGGTACTTGGATTCGAAGCGCTCCATGAACTAGATGATGGCGAAGGCGGAATCGTGCTCGCCCCCGATCAGGAAATGGGGGTTTCCTCTGTTGGATGGACCCGCGACACCGACTTCGACCACACAGGTGTTTTCTACAATCAAACGGGGCTCACGGTTCTTCCAGCGTACATTCAAAAAGCCCGTGCCCAAGGCTTGCGGACGAAATATCTCCCCGCAATCCCAGATGTGGACACGATGATGGACCTCATGCACAATGCGACTCTCGTAGAAGCCCTAGATTACTGCGCTTCGACTGGAGACGACGTCGTCTCCCCCTGGCGCACCCGTGATGCCCTCGCCCAGCTCAACCTCTTGAACGTGAGGGTTGCGCCAAACGATTTGATCGACCCGAGGGAGACGATAGACAAATAGCAATTGCAAATGGATTGATACTATAGGAGCGCTGACACCTTGGCGTCGATATCAGCTATTGGGTAAATTGGCTCGAAACGCTCCACTACATTCCCCTTGCGGTCGACAAGGAACTTCGTGAAGTTCCACTTGATCTTGCTGTTGTTCGCCCAATCGGGGTCCAACTGAGCGGAGACCTTGCCCATGGCCTCGGCCATGCGACCCTCACCAAATCCCTTGAAAGGCTGCTGTTCCTTGAGATATGTGTACAGCGGGTCCTCGCCCGGGCCGTTGACCTCTATCTTCGAGAACTGGGGGAACTCGGTTCCGAACTTGAGGGTGCAGAAGCTGTGAATCTCCTCGTCCGATCCGGGAGCTTGCCCGCCAAACTGGTTGCATGGGAAGTCGAGGATCTCGAATCCCTTGTCGCGGTACTTGGAATAAAGAGCCTCCAAGTCGTCGTATTGAGGAGTGAATCCGCATTGAGTTGCAGTGTTGACGATCAAGAGCACCTTTCCAGAGTAATCACCAAGAGAAACCGTGCTGCCATCTTGAGCCTTGACTTTGTAGTCGTAAATTCCCATTTGCATTCCTTCCTCAAAGTAGAATTCGCGGGAAGTCGGTCCCAGCGTTAGCTTGATGCAAATCAGAATATACTACAAACACGATACAGTTTTAAGGGAGTTCCACATTAAGTCGAGATTTGCACAAAAGAACCATGAGGAGCTTGGAAAGAAGACACACAGGGGGGGCCTCGTGTTCTCAAGAGATTCGAGGAATTGGATTGGAGCCACAGGCACTCTCGTTTTCTCAAGAGATTCGAGGAATTGGTAATTACAATCTGGAGAGGCAGGCAAGTCGGCCTACCACGCCCGACCTACATAACTAGCCTGCCTGTCCACTTGACCTGCTGAACACTGCCTGCCCCACAATAAGGTCAAATCAACATGAGCAGCGCGTAGGCCACGACACCTGCAATGGCGCACCACAAGAGAGATTTCGTCAACCTTGCCACGACAATCACAACCAGGGCAGCAACTAGCGGAGCAGCCGCAGGCCAAAGTCCTGCATCGAACATTCCCGGGGTGAACAGATCGTTAGCAACCAAAGCAGCAAATGCTGCAGGTGGAATGAGCCCCAAAGCCCTCTCGACCTTGGGGGAAAGCTCCTTCCCCTTCAAGAAGAAAAGCGGTGCGACCCTGCAAATGACCATGGTCACGATGCACGCGCCGAATATGATGAAGAACTGCGCCCAGGTCATCGGCTGCATTTCTCATCATCCTCTTTGCTCTTCTCGGGAACGAACATAGCGGCAACCACACCCAGAACTGCACCGATGAGAATTGCCGCTCCACCAAGACCAATCAACTTGCAGACGAAAACTCCGACCATTGCAACCAGGATGGCCACGATGTTCGGCAGGGTCAGCTTCTGCGTGACCATCAGGCAGATGAAAATGGAAGTCATGGCGAAGGATGCAATTGCAAGCGGTATTCCGATGGCATTTCCAAGCAGAACACCCACGACATTCGAGACTATCCAGGAAGTCTGGGACATGATGTTCACAGCAGTGGCATGCTCGACGGACCAATCTCCGCTATCGAACCTCTCCATGTTCACGCCGAAGCTCTCATCGGTGACAGTGGCCGCGAACAGGAAGCTCTTCCATTTGCCCGTGCCCTCGCATTTGGGTGCTAGAGATGCGGAATAGAGGATCTGACGGGTATTCACCAACGAGACGCTGGCGATGATGGAGGCAATCGGCGAGCCAGCTATCCACATGTTCGGAACCATGAACTGCCCGGCACCGGAATAGAACAGCACAGAGACGAGGAATGCCTGCAAGGCGTCCATCCCTATGGAGGACTCGAGGATCCCACAGGGCAAGCCAATTGCCACGTACCCCAATATGATGGGCAACGCGGCATGAAAGGCCTGTTTGAGTTTGCTGCGAGATATCAAGACAAATCCCCGGTAATAGGTGCTTTTACGCTCAGATTCTCCCCAATGCCTTCGCAAGTTCTCCGAGCAGCATGTCGTTCTGCTCGTCCCGCTTCACCGCGACCCTGTACCAGCCACGTCCGAGACCGCTGTAATTAGAGCAATCCCTGATGAGAATACGCCTATCTTTCATCTTTTCGTAGAGCTCGACGTCCGAACGGAAAAGGAGGTAGTTGGCCTTGCCATCCACGACGAAAAAGCCAAGGTCCCTCAAGCCCCGTGCAAGTCGCGCTCTTGCAGCATCAACATAATCTCTGGTTGATTCCAGAAAGCCGTCCTCTGAG
>JBMNUL010000211.1:0-3895 GCA_050946255.1 Coriobacteriales bacterium
CGGCTGCTAGACCCTTATCCCCAAGTCCTTGATGGCCTTGTGCACATCCTTGTACTGCTCGGCTCTGTGCACCATTCCGTGCACGTCGTTTCCAGTTGCGGCATGCGACATGTTGGTCTCGACCTCTGCGATGCGAAATCCCCTTCGCAATGCCTTGATCGTGAGCGCGACCTCCACGCCGAATCCTTCTGCAAGTGGGAGCAGGGCGTTGATGCATTCCCTCGTCATTGCCCTCTGACCAGACAATGGCGACTGGCAGTCGAATGTTGGGTCGACTTGCTTGATCGCGTCCAGGGCGATTGCCTTGACCTTTCCGAATCCAACCTTCTTGGGCGGTTTTGGAAACCTCGCGATTGCCATGTCGAGGTCCCCGGCCAGAACCGGCGCGAGCAGGAGCATTCCCTGCGATGCGGACTTTCCGAGGTCGGCATCCAGGAAAAGGCAGTGGTCGAACTTGAAGTCGGCGAGCCCGGCGGTCAGCGCGGCGCCCTTGCCGCTGTGCTCTGGAAGCCTAATCACCGTGGCGCCGGCTATCAGAGCGCGTGAACGGGTGTCATCTGTGGAGCAGTCGTCTATGACCACAACGTCATCGACGCCCTCGATCTCGAATGCCGCCTCGACCGTATCGAGGATCCTGCCAGATTCGTTATAGGCAGGTATGAATGCGACGATGCTCATTTTCAGTTCTTCTTTCCAGCTCTTCCGACTAGCTTTTTCAGGCCCCTGTCTATAAGCGCGGTCTCCTTCACGCGCATCAGCTTTGACATCACGTAGAAGATGACCAACCCCACTATACCCAAAACGATGATCGTGAGCAGCGCAGTGAGAATCGAGCTGCTGCTTCCAAACGCATCGTAGAGAAACCACACGGCAGCTGCGCTGACGGCTGAGGCGGCCAGCGAGCGTATCCCAGTGGAGAACACCTGGCTCAGGCCATAGGCGCCGACCTTCTTGCGCATGATAAAGCAGAGCACGAAGAACGCCACGAAGTAGAACAGGAAATCGGAAATTGGAATTCCGGCGAGCCCGAATCCGGCAAAGTCCCCGATTCCCATCGTGAGGACGGAATACAGGATTGCCTGGACGATTCTTCCCCCGGCATCGATCCAGGTGACCAGCCCAAGGTCCTGCATCGCGCTGAACGAACGGTACAGATACATGTATCCGGAATAGAATGGCAGCGACAGGCACCAATATTTGAGGATGAGCGAGACCTCTTGCACATCCTGTGCGGTGAACTGCCCTGCATGGTAGAGGGCGACCAGCGGATCTGAGAGACAGAACATCAGGGCCGCGAGCGGGAGTATCAGGAATATCGTTCCCGACAGTCCAGACCTGACGTTTCTCCTATAGGTTGGCCAGTCTTTGACCGCGGCGGCTCCGCTCATCTCCGTTAACATCGCCGTGGAGAGCGCAACTGCCAGCACCCCGTAGGGGAATTGGTACCAAAGCCAGGCGTAGCTCAAAGTGGACGGACCATTATCGGCGACTCCTAGCGAGAAGGCGTTCCTCACGCTGACCACGATCAGGTTGACGACTACGAAAATCGTGGCAGGAAGTGCCAGCCTCAATGTCTCCTTGAGAGCCGGGTCGTGCAGGTTTATGTGGAAGCGGAGGGGAATCTTCAGCTTCACGAGGGCGGGAATCTGCACGCACATCATCACCGCAACGCCTAACGACGTTCCCACCGCCAGGACTATCTTGGCAAGATCGGGATTCGATTGGACGATGAACACGTACGAAACCATCGTCACGATGACGACCAGGTTGTTGAACACAGGGCCAAGAGCCGGCCACAGGAAAGATTTGTGCGCGTTCAGAAGACCCGAGATTATCGCTCCTACCCCGTAGAAGACGACCTGAATTGCGAAGAACCTGAAGAAGTAGACGGCCAGCTCGGAGTCTTCCTCTCCGGACATGAACGTCTGGGTCGCGATTACCTGGGGTGCGAATATCGTTGCAAGAAGTGCGACTACCCCGAGGACGACTATTCCGATGCTCATCAGGTTGGATGCAAATGACCCGGCTCCATCGCGTCCGCGGTTCTTGAGCTGGGATACGTAGACGGGCAGGAAAGCGGTGGTGAGTATCCCACCTGCGACCAGCTCGTAGAGCATGTTGGGGACGTTGTTCGCAATTTGATATGCCGAGCTGAGGAGGGTATTTCCAAGTGCGAAGGCGCAAGCCCATGTTCGCGCGAATCCCGTTATTCTGGATAGCAGCGTGGCCATCGACATCGTGGCAGTGGACCTTACCACGGACTTGGTGTCTTCCTCGCTGTCCTTGGCAATGTCCTCGGTGGGATTCTCGTCGCCAAGCTTCGAGTTTTTGCGACCCGTTGCTTTATCTGGACTCGAGGTCTCGCTGGAAATCGCTTCGGAATCCTGAGTCGTGGCGATATCCCCAGAGGGTTTCCCGTCGGTTTCCTCTGCCGATCGATCGTCAAACTCCGAGCGCTCTGACAAATCCCCGTCCTTCTCTTTTCGGTTAAATTTCATATATAGGTTGCCTGCCGTCGATTGTTGTGCGTGTGGCAAATCATCGCGTTGACCTGCATGTGATCGGGAAGGTCGAAAACGCTGCCGAATATGATAGCAAAGGGCGTCGCGCGATTTGCCGCCTCGTTCCCAGACGCGCGCTATCCCGCGCCGGATGCTGCCGCAGGCGGCACATCTCCACAAAAGCGGAACACAAATGTGGGTTCAGGTGGCGATGAAGTGCGGCGTTGTGCTGATATAGTTATCTAGTGCAAGGAAAGCACCCTGGCTGCGGGTCCACATCATGGTGACTGGCCAGTATTGGGCCAGCATCACGGTTACGAGCAGGGGCCGGTGCCGGAAATACACCTTTACGAACTGAAATGGAATGGGAGACGGGCATGGCAAGTTTGATAGCCGCGATAGTCCTCTGTGACGTCATACCCGTTGTCATCATCTACATGCTGTTCCCCCAGCTCACGAAGTTTGCCCCGCTCCAGAGAAACTACCATGGCGTCGAGGTTCTGAGCGGTCTTGGGATCGTGTGGTTCGTGTGGCTCGCTTTCATCTGGGTGGGCTCGGTGATATTCAACGCATGTGGAGTGGACCAGCCAGAGTGGATGTCCCTGATCCTCTCTGCATTTCCACTGCTCTCTGGCACGTGCGCGTTCGGTCTCTTCGACGATTGGGTTGGAGACAACTACTCCAAGGGATTCAAAGGCCATTTCCGCGAGCTGCGCCACGGTGTGCTGACCACCGGGATGCTGAAGCTCATCGGAATTGGGATGCTCTCGCTTTTCACCGCCATCTCGTTTTACGATCCCTCCGACCCTCTTGCGGTGGTCAGGGTGATATGCGCAGGGTGCACGATTGCCCTATTCGCCAACCTCATGAACCTCTTCGACATGCGCCCGCTCCGGGCCAGCAAGGTCTATATTCTCTGCGTTGTCCTCTGCCTTGTCTGTCTGATTCTCACTGGAAGGATGCAACTGGGTGCCCTCAACATCATCTGCATGGTACTGGCCTGCATCGGGCCCGTGATTGCCACGTGGAAGTTCGACAGGCTCGAGTTGGCCATGCTTGGAGATGCGGGGGCCAACACGATGGGTGCCCTCGTGGGGTTCATATTCTCGATCACACTTCCGATCTGGCTTCTCATCCCGCTCACCATCGTGTTGTTCGCGGTCAATCTGCTCTCGGAGCGCTACTCGTTCAGCAAGATAATCGAGAAAGTTCCAGTGCTCAGGTCAATCGATAGGGCATTTCGCCCAAAGAAGCTCGTTGATTTGCACAATTCAGATAAGTTCAACACCTACAGACGGGAGCGGTCGGGAAGGAACAATCCCCCGGAAAAAGGCTAGAAATGCGCAACTGTCGCAATCTTCACAAAAACTTTACTTAAGTTAGCAAGTAAAGTT
>JBMNUL010000212.1:0-3859 GCA_050946255.1 Coriobacteriales bacterium
TGCAGGCTGTGACGGTGGTCAATACTAGCACTGCGTGCGGTTATGTGTTCGAGCAAGATTATGTGCCGATGTACCCATCCTTCTGAAGAAAGCCTGAAAGGAAAAACACGGTATCGGTGAGCGGTTCTGTGCTCTGAGCTGGTCTTGTGCTGTTGTAGGCATACGCTAGAAACTAGAAGTGGCAAAGAGCACGTATCTAGGGCATTCGCCAGGGCATACGTAATATGGTTTTTTCATGATGGCATTCTCCGGACTCGACGAAAACCGGTGCGGATTCACGAAGAGCAAGGAACGCCTGCGCGTGCCTTCTGAAACATCCGCCTTGAATCACCATCCAGTGCGAGGACGTCTCCAAGTTCAAGTGCAACGAATGGGATTGGTTTATTCAGTTGCGTGTTCATTTTGTTCGCGGCGCGCGCATATATTTGTCTTGTAGTTGCAGAAAGGTATACTCATTGAATACGTATCAAATGAGGGCACGTTTGATATTGATAGAAAGCGGAATATGAATACTAGTGATCCCAATGTTCGTACTACTCCACACCATGGTCTAAAACGTATCTTGACCTATGGAACATTCGACCTTCTCCACTATGGTCATGTCAGGCTCTTGCAGAGGGCTGCTGCACTTGGCGATTATCTCGTGGTCGCCCTTTCCACGGACGAGTTCAATAGGGAAAAAGGGAAGAAATCCTATTATGACTATGAGACCAGGCGCGAGATGCTCGAGGCGATTCGCTATGTTGACCTCGTTATCCCTGAGTATTCGTGGGAGCAGAAAATCAACGATATTCGCGAGTACCATATCGATACGGTCGTGATGGGCGGCGATTGGGCCGGCTCAGATCGATTCGAATACCTTCGCGACTACTGTGAGCTTGTATTCCTCGACAGAACTCCGGGCATTTCCACGACGCAAGTCAAACAGAATCTGAACATCAGCAATATTCCGCACAAAGAGTAAGCCGGACTGATTCTCTGGAAGACGCAACGTGAATCTTGACATTGCTGCGAAGGGGCTGACAGCTCTTCATAACGCCTGCAAGGGCTTTTCGAAACAGGAGAAGATTGTGCTGCTTTCCAGACAGAGCAGTACGGAATCCTTGGACTTCTCGTTGCTCACGCGCCGGCTGAGAGAACGCATGCCGGGCGTTGACATTGTCCTATCGCTGACTGATCCGGAGACTGCGGACCTTCCCTCGTTTATCAAATCGACAATTACAATGTCCAAGGAAATCGCAGAAGCACGTGTCTGCATCGTAGACGGATACCTCCCTGCAATTTCCGTCCCCGACCTTGGCAAGAAGACGCGCGTCATCCAGCTGTGGCACTCGCTCGGTGCAATAAAGAAATTCGGATACCAATGTGTGGGGACGCCTGCTGGAAGGACGCGCGAGGAAGCCGAAAAACTCCGCATGCACTGCAATTACGATTGGATTGTGGCGTCTGGGATGGGCGCGGTTTCCGCTTACTCTGAAGCATTTGGATATCCTCCGGACCGGATTGTCCCTTGTGGCCTGCCTCGGATGGATTACCTGAGAGGCGGAAAGGGCAGTGCGTTTGAAGCACGGGGGCAAGAGATAAAACGCCTTCGTCCCGAGCTTCAGGGCGAGTGCATGCGCGTGCTCTATGCACCTACATTTAGAAGAGGAGCCGATGCGAATGTTCGGCTTAATAGAGAAGTTGGCACGCTTGCTGAGGCCTTCTCTTCTCAAGGCGTTCAGTTAGTTGTCTCTTGCCACCCGCTTGATACCGCTTGGGATCAGTCGGCTGTGGCCTCATACGATAACGTTGCTGTGATCCCAGATACGCGCACCTGCGATTTGCTCGGCCTGGTCGATGCTGTGGTCACGGACTATTCGGCTATCGCTTTTGAGGCGGGCCTGGTGGGTGTCCCAACGTACTTCTACCTTCCAGATATCGATGAGTACCGCAAGACGCCCGGACTGAATATCGACCCGCTGAAAGAATTCCCCGACTGCTCCTTTGGCGATGCCTCCCAGCTTGTCGAGCATCTCTTGTCGTCGCGGGCAGAGCAGGACAACAGCTTCGCCCGTTACTGCCAACGCTATTTTCAGGGCAGCGAGGCGAATGCGACCGATCGGATTTGCGACCTTGTGGAGTACTGCTACAAGCAGACGAAAGGCGAAGTGCCGCAAGACAGCTTCGAGCAGGTAAGTCTTGCCGCCGGCTCTCCCACTGGGCGTTCCTGGGCGTTCGATGTATATCGCTCGCTCCTTCCCCTCCTTGAAGGCAAGGTCTTCGCCTATGGCGATACCTGTGTGGGAGCGATTCACTATCATGGCTATTTCGAGGGCATGAGCGAGCTTTCCTTTGCCGCACTCCGAAAGGACTTTGACCAGATTCGCGATCCAATCGCCATGCTTGCCGAAGAAGCCGGGTGGTATGTCCGCGGCGCAAGCGATTCGGACCTCCCATATCTGCGAATCACTCCTCGCGCACGGGCGTTAGATGATGCGCGCTCGACGTTTTGCATCTATCCGATGGATCAGATTCCGCATCAGAACACGCTCCGATTCAAGATGCTTGCAGAGGCCCGCAAGGCCGACTTTCGAAACCCCTCCCAAGTCAAGCGGCTCAAGCGCTATGAGGATGTCGATACTGGCATCGTCTCAAGGCTCTTCGGCAACGGTCGCGCCAGCGGTGTGATGGGCGAGCGCACGATTCAACAGCGCACCGTTCGCACCGAGGCACTCTTCCCTCTGCGCTACGTCGCCTTCGAAGATTCGCAGATCCAAATTCCGGATGATGTATCGAACTGGACGAGCGAACCTTCGGATCAAAGGGAAGCCATCACCAAGACGATTCAGCAGGACGGGCTGCGCTCCCTATCGGAGATAAAGCGGGTCAGCGCCCTGACCGAAACCCAGTTTTTTCTGGTCGGCGGCAGCATGCTCGGTGCGGTTCGTCACGGCGGGTTCATTCCCTGGGATGATGACATCGACGTGGGGATGCTGAGAGCCGACTACAAGAAGTTTGTGAAAAAGGCCCCCGATTGCCTTGCTCCTGATTTCTTCTTGCAACTTCCGAGCACGGATCCCCATATACACTTCGTCTATGCCCGTCTGCGACATAGGGGCATCGACTACATCACCCTCTATAACGAGAACAAGGATTTCGATAAGAGCCTGTGGGTCGACCTTTTTCCCTTCGATGCGACCCCACACAATCGGGTCCTGTCTAAGGCGCAACGGAAATTCGCGCGCTTCTCGGCGCGCGCCGCGATGGGATTCAAACGCCGCAAAGAGTATGCGCAAGAGGACCTGAACGACGGACACCCGCTCTTACAGGCGGACGCACGCTACCTGAAGAGGTACGCGGCGTTGTCAAAACTTTTCCCGGTGAAGCTCACCTCGCTCGTTTATCATTTCACGGCGGAGTTCTTCAATCCGTTTTTGGCAGGCAAGGATGGAACGCGCTATGCGAGCTTCATCCCCACCTACACGACGATTGAGCCCGGTGAGGGGTTTCCTGTTCGCTGGATTGATTTCTCGGGCGAGAAAATGCCCATTCTCAATGGGGCTGAGAAGTTTCTTGAGCGACAGTACGGGGACTATATGAAGCTTCCTCCGCAGCATGAACGGCAGACCGATCATGGATTTCTGAGGCTCGAGTTCTCTGATGGAGCTGTCTTGGAATGCGGCTCTTCTTCGAAACTGAAAGATTCACCGCACGCTAGCTGACGTGGAGCTGAATGCGGTTCATGAGATTGAAGGCAAAGCTGAATGGGAATGTTCAAGGAGTGAACATGTCAAAGAAAAAACTTCGTGGGAACAAAAAATACCTGCTGCTGATGATGGGTGGGTCTGGAACCCGGTTTGGAGCCCCGATTCCAAAG
>JBMNUL010000213.1:0-3768 GCA_050946255.1 Coriobacteriales bacterium
GGGCCGATTTAATGCAATAATGGCAGAAGATGTGATCTGAGGTCGCCTGTGTTTGGCGACGGATAGGAAAGTGGAACAATGGACGAACTCAACGCCGAGGACATGTCAATGTTTGCGGACGTGCGCTTCACCGCACAAGACCTGTTCATCCTGCTCAAGGGAATGGACACCGACCAGTTCATCTGCAATTCCAAGACGATGGACTTTGATGAGATAGGCCAGAACCTGCTTTGCGGCAACTGGCGCCGTGAGATGATCGAGAAGTACGAGCCGCTCGACCTCGTGGACGAGAAGGGAGAGCCCACGAAGGAGCTCTCCAGGGCACTTTATCCGATTTCAAAGCCCAATATCTGCATATCGGACGTTCCCGATGGTGACACCCGCAAGGAGCGCTCCGCCGCAATCTACCTTGCCGATGGAGTGGCGACTGCGGTTTTATCACATGAAGACGGCTTCGAGCTCGTGCCGTTTGGAAACTTCGTCTCCAAGGATACCTGGGATGAGAACCTCCAGCGGGTCTTTGGGTTCCTCGGTGACTTCAATTACTCCAATGTGGAAGGCGCCACAGTGTTCAAGAGCGATGATGGGAATGCCCATATCCGTGCTCTCATCGAGGGCGACGAGGCCACCATCGACAAGTTCGCCGAGGATCACGACCTGGACAAGCAGGCTCTCGAGGATGTGGCGAGGGTCCTTTCTGGAGACGATGTGACAGTGGTGACGCTTGCCACCAGAGACTACACGGATTGCACCTTCGTGGACCATCTAGGGTTCACGATCGCCTCTCCGCAAACCGGCTCCGTGCGCGAGCGTGCGACCACGCTGGTGTGTCAGGTTGGGTTCGAGTCAACTGTGGAGCGCAACCGCAGGAGCGATATGCCTGCTGATTATTGGAGGCATTCCGACCTTGCCAATCAGGCGATCTTCTATCGTGCAGGGTTCATCCCGGCGGGAAAGCTGTTCGACACGTTGGTAACCGTAGACGTCTACCCGGAGGATTGATTTATCCAGGTGCGGCCTTTTAGCCCTCGTCCCTTCCAGCCAGCACTATCAGGGCGTCGGTCTCACGCGCTATTCGTATCTCCTCGTCTGTGGTCACGACGCAGATCTTGATGGGAGAGTCGTCCACGGAGATTATCGCGTTGGTTCCGATTGCGCCTACGATGTCGTTCTTCTTGATGTCCAAGATCATTCCCATGTGCGCAAGTCCAGCGAAGATCATGCTGCGCAGCTCTGCACTGTTCTCGCCGATGCCCGCCGTCATGACGACCGCATCAGTACGGGTCATGATCGCGTAGTACGACCCAATTGCCTTCTGAACCGCATAGACGTACATGTCGACGGCCAGCTTCGCGCGCTCGTTGTCCTCATGTGCTGCCTCTAGAATTTCGCGCATGTCGGAACTGATTCCAGAAACTCCGAGAAGACCTGACTCCTTGTTCAAGATCTCGTCCATCTTGTCGTAGGAGATGTTGTCCTTGCGCATGATGTAGGTGACGATTGCAGGGTCGATAGATCCAGATCTGGTTCCCATCATCAGACCCTCGAGCGGGGTGAACCCCATGGTGGTGTCAATCGACTTGCCGTGGTTCACCGCAGCGATGGAACCTCCATTGCCGAGGTGGCAGGTGATGATTCCCAGATCCTCTACCTGTCGTCCAAGGAGTCTGGCGGCCTGGTTTGCCGCATAGCGGTGTGAAGTTCCATGAGCCCCGTAGCGCCTGATGTGATACTCGTCGTAGTATCTCATCGGAATTGGGTAATGGTATGCCTTCGGCGGCATTGTGTGGTGAAACGCTGTGTCGAACACCGCGCTCTGCAAGGTTTTGGGCATCCTCTCCTTCATGAGCTTGATGCAGGCCACCGCAGGGGGATTGTGGAGAGGGGCAAGCGTTCCGCACTCTTCGATCTTTGCCAGCACGTCGTCATCGATGAGCACGCTCTGCGAGAAGTACTCGCCGCCGGATACGATTCGGTTTCCTATCCCGTCTATCTGGCTCAGCGAGCTTATCGGGGAATCCGGGTCGCTTTCCAACCTGTCGAGGATAATCCCGAGCGTTTCCTCCACGGTCTTGTCCGGAATCTTGAAAGCATCCTTTTCCTCGCCGAACGCGATTTTAATACTCGCGTTTTCCTCGCCGATCTTCTCAGCAAGTGCCTTCATGAGACAGGTCTTTCCATCGGTTTGGATCAGCTGGCTCTTGAGGCTAGAGCTTCCAGCGTTAACGACGAGTATGAGCATGGTTTCCTCCTGCGTTCAGTGTATTTGAAAGATGAGGTTCAGTGGTGCTGGCAATGCAACGCGCTTCTTTGACAAGCGCGATTATGACCGTAAGAGTTCGCGATTTCTAATTTACCATAAGGAGCCCGAAGTTTGGGGGAGGGTTGAGCTTGGGATTTTCTCAAGGTGAGGTTTCTGATTTGTCTCCTTTATCTGCTGTTGTTCTTGCAATAGGGATGCGCCCGCTGAAGCTCAAATAACCTTAATGTTGCTGGAATAAAAAATCTTATAAAAAAAGACTAAGATTTTCTAAAAAAGTAGTTGACAAAGTCAGATAAATTCTTAGAATAGAAACTGTTCAAAGAAGAAGAACACAGAGCAAGGTTGCAAACGAGGAGTGATTGAAATGTATGAGATTATGCCAATGAACAAGAGGTCTGGAATCCGCAGGACTTACGATCCGTTCGCGTGGTTCGATGAGATGGAGAGGGCGTTCTTTGGAAGCCCGACCACCACTTCTTCCCTAGGGTTCAAGGCCGACATCAAGGACAACGGAGATTCCTATGATCTGGCTGCTGATATGCCAGGGTTCGATAAAGACGACATCAAAGTCGAGGTCGAGGATGATGTCCTGACCATCTCCGCAGAGCGTAACTTCCAGAAGGATGAGAAGGACGACGAGGGCAACTACGTGCGCCGCGAGCGTTCTTACGGTTCGTACAGCAGGAGCTTCGACATCAGCAATGTCGACCAGGACTCCATCGACGTCAAGTACGAGAATGGCGTGCTGAAGATGCACATGCCCAAGAAGGCAGAAGAGACCCCAACGGTTCGTCGTCTCGAGATCAACTAATTCGGGTTTTTAGAAAAAACCGCGCGGGGGCCTGTTGGTTGGGTCCGGCAGACCTTCGCGAAAATCTTCGGTGTGGCAATGCCAATGTAGTAAATTCCTATTTTTCATACCTCCCTTCCTGTCACCCGGCCGGTTGTTTAACCGGCCGGGTTTTCCTTATTTGAAGGGGGTGGTTGGAGGGAGAACTGCGCTCGTTCTCGGGGAGGAAGCCTGTTAGATGCTCTTGGGCCCACTTCTGAGCTGGGAGAACTGCGTTTCCAAGGAGGAAGCACTGGGACGAGCTGCGACCCTCCATTGCGTCTCTGAACTTGTACGAAAAAAGTTCGAAATCAGGAGATGAGTTTCAGGGCGATCGGAATCTCTCCGAAATAGGGGAGTTAGCTATACTCTGCCGAGCTTGGAGAGGATCTTGAGCAGCGCCTCTCGTTCATCTTCATCCAGGTCGCAGGTTACTTCCTCCTCCCAGGAGGCGTACATCTCGCGAACTGCCATCGCCTTCTCCATGCCCAGAGATGTGAGCCTGAGAACATATGCTCGGCCGTCGTCTTTGTGCTTCTCTCTTATTGCCATCCCGCTGGCAACGAGTTTCTTGACCGACCTGGTGGTGTATCCGCTGTCGGCATCTATTGCATTGGCGAGCTCGGTGGGCGAGCAATTTGGATGGTCCCCTATGTAGACCAAAAAAGATAGCTGG
>JBMNUL010000214.1:0-3737 GCA_050946255.1 Coriobacteriales bacterium
CTACTACGCGGCCATCCATGAGCGGGAGCTCCACATGGGCCTGCACCGCCGCAGGGCCACCGTGGCCCTGGTCGGGAACATGGGCCGGGGGATCATGACGTACCTGTCGACCCAGCTCCAAGGCCTGGACGACATCATCAGCATCGAGCGGACGTGCCGCCCGGACGAGGTCCCCGAGCTCGACTCCGACGACATCGACATGATCATCTCCTATGTCCCGGTCGGCTCGCGGGAGATCCCCGTCTACCGCATCAACCACATGGTGCTGGACGAGGAGGACCTGTCGGCCATCCGCGCCTTCGCCATGCAGGTCCTGGACACCTCCGAGCAGAGGATCGCCTGCGAGGACGAGGCTCGCCAGGTCCACTTCCTCGAGAACGAGCAGAGCCTCGTCTCGCCCTACACGATTGCGCTCGACGCGACCGTCGAGGACTGGGAGGGCGCCGTCGAGGAGGCGGGCCGGCTGCTGTTCGAGACGGGGGCCATCACGCGGGCCTACATCGACGCCATGATCGGGAACACGCGCGTCAACTATCGTCATCTGATTCTGACCGACGGCGTGATCGTGTCCTATGCGGACAAGGAGATGGGCGTCATCGAGGAGGGCGTCAGCTTCGTGCGCCTCGCGACCCCCGTCATGTTCCCGGGAGGACGCCAGATCAGGTTCGTGCTGGGGCTGAGCCTATTGAACTCCGACAACATCAACCGCATCATCTACAACATCATCAACCTCTTCACCAGCGAAGAGACGCGGGGCATGCTCGAGGGTGCGGAGAAGCCGGAAGAGGTCTATCGGCTGCTGTGCAACAAGGTCTAGCGCATGTTGCCAGTCCCGTCGAGGCGGCCTAGGCTTGCATCATCCGAGAAGGAGGGGCCATGGCCGGAGACCTGAGGGCGTGCGTGTACGGGCAGGCGGTCGGCGACGCGCTGGGCGTGCCTGTTCTGGACGAGGCCTAGCCCCTACCAGTCCTTCAGGATCTCCCGCATCTCGTCCTGCTTGGCGACGACGTCGTCCAGGTTCTTCTCATAGTAGGCATAGCCGTTGAAGATCGCGCGCCGGTAGCAGCGCTCCGCCTCCTGGTAGAGCCCGAGGATGTTCAGGCGCTCCGTGAGGCCTTCCTTCGCGTCCGCGTCCCCATCGAGCTCAGGCGGGTTCAGCCGGTCCATGCGCATGTCGGCGATGCGATGGTAGACGCTCCCGGCGACCTCCGGCATGCTCGTGTCGCAGTCCTCGTCCTGCGAGCGCATCGCGGCAAGGGCCTTCTCGTACAAGGCCATGGCGAGGCCCTTGTCCTGCTTGACGCCATCGCCCCAACGGTACATGTCGCCGAGCTTGTAGTACGCCTCGGGGCTGGTGGAGACGAGGGCCGCGCGATGGAAGCAGTCGTAGGCCTTCTGCATGTCCTTCTCGACGGACCTGCCGTACTGGTAGCAATAGCCCAGGTTGATCAGCGCCTGGACGTTGCCGAGGTCGGCGCCCTTCTCGTACCACTTGAAGGCCTGGTCGTACTCCGGCGTGCGCTCCTCGTTCAGCGCTCCGACGTAGTGCAACGCGCCGAGCTGGCAGGCGGCCCCTCCCGCGCGTTGGGCATCCGACACGCCGAAGAACCGGTAGGTGTCCGTGAGGAAGCTGACCACGAAGGCCCGCCTAGGGTCCGCGCCCGCGGAGTCGTCCTCGATGATCGAGTCGCTGAGGTCGTTGAGGAAGTCCCAGTCGCGGGCCATCCTGTCCAGGTCCGCGTCCGTGGGAGGCTTCCCTTGGACGCGCACGATCTGTCCGAGCGCCTGCTTGCCCTCATCGGAGAGAACGAACTGGTGCTGCAAGGGAATGCCCATGGTTGTTCCTTTCCCGCGTTTGCCCGAGCGGATGCTCGACTGTGGCATCTCCGTTTCTGACATTCAGCCTACGATGATGGTACCCGGAGCCCCGGACGGAAATATGCTATCCGTAAACGCGTAACGGCTACAGCTCGGTGTACTTGGAAGAAGAGCCCTTCGCCTTGCTGAGGATTGTGTTTGTTGCCACTTCATGCTGCTTCGTATTTCTAGGGCAGGTGGGATTCGCCGAGGGAAGTGACATTATTGCGTCGAATCCCCAACGCCCTCACATCTCTCAGCAGCACCTTTGCGTTCGCAATCAACATTACACAGCATTGGCAGCGTGGTCCTTGCGGCAATTCGATACTAGTATGTGGTTAATGATGCAAAGCCTGTGACAAAGACCTTCTTGGAGGAATGATGGCAGAGAATTCTGAAACTCGTGTATGGGGAATTCATTCGATGAATGCCCCTATGTTCCTTGAGGGAAATCTTATTGCCATTGGGTGGTCGCAGGTTGGTGATCTCTCAAAGGTCGGTAACACCCGAGACGATTTCAAAGCTGCGGTTGCCAAGGCGTATCCCGACTTCAAGAAGGGAGCAATACGAGCGTCGGCTGGTATGCTCTATCGCTTTTTTAAAGAAGTCCAAATAGGTGACTATGTTGTATTCCCTTCGAAGCCAGACCGCATGATAAATCTCGGTGTTGTCGAATCCGATTACTTCTACGATCAGAGCACTCCTGAATACGTTCAGCAGCGTAAAGTGAAATGGTTGAAGCACCTGCCACGGACTGACTTCTCTCAAGGTGCGCTTTATGAGGTCGGTTCGGCCATGTCGTTTTTCTCCATCAAGAACTATTCGGAAGAGTACCTATCTGCGCTCGACAGAGGCTTCAAGAAGAGTGCTCAGCATGCAGAGGATGACACTGTCGGCGCAACGGCGGACGAGATTGTCGAGAGCACTAAGGACTTCATCCTCAAAGAGCTGAGCAGACAGCTCAAGGGTTATGACCTTGAGGAGTTCGTCGCAGACCTGCTTAATGCCATGGGATACCGAACAACACTGTCTCCTCATGGCGGTGATAGCGGCATCGATATCACCGCCTACAAGGACGAGCTTCCCCCTCGCATTCTTGTCCAGGTGAAGAGCGGCAGCGGGGATGTCAAGGAAACAACGATTCAATCTCTCAAGGGAGCAATGCGTGAGGGAGACTACGGTCTGTTTGTCACGCTCTCCAGCTATACGAAGAATGCGAGAAAGTACCTGGATAACACTCCCATTATCAGGGGCATTAACGGCGCTGAACTTGCTGACCTCATTACCAAGTATTACGGGCAGCTGAGCGAGAAGTACCGCAGGATGATCCCGCTGAAGCTGGTCTACATACCTGTGTCAGAGGATGAAGAGAACTAATAGGCGGAAGCTAGGCGCAAAAATATTGTTGCATGCCTCGCAAAGACTTCCTTCCGGTAATCGAATATTTCATTAGTAGAAGAATCAAAGTATAGACTTCATGCTACATTTATATAAATTTTATATCAATATCGTTACTGGGCGGTGAGTTGATTGCAGGAGAAAGAACTCCGGCAGAAGCTCCTGGGGGGTCGGAAAACTGAGCGCGTAATCTTTGCGGTCACGCCAGAGACCAAGGCTGCGCTCGAAACCATTTCCAAAGACCAATGCGTAAGCGTCTCCGCGCTATTAACATCACTCATCATTGATGAAGCAATCAAACAAAAAGACCTCTTTGAGGAGGAGTAGCGATGCCGTCCGACTACAGCCTCTCCATGAGCGGAGCCTCGCTTAGGCGCCCGGAAAGCCTGATTACCGCGCGACTCTATCTAGAAAACCATGACTGGAAACAGGCCCGTCGCCAGATTATCGATGACGATCTCTACCAGCTGAATGCCGTCAGC
>JBMNUL010000215.1:0-3685 GCA_050946255.1 Coriobacteriales bacterium
TATGTCTAGTCCACGATCAAGTAAAATGTCCCATCGGTCGTCTATTACGAAATGGCGGGCGTGGATAGATTCGGAATCGTCGAAGTCCCACGAGAAAGTCAGGCCAAGAGGATACATTGCGTCTGCAATCTGCTGGAGGTAGCTCTGTTGCGAGTCTGAATTGTACTTGTCGGCGCATGTCAGAAGGTGAACCGTTAAGTCGGGTGCACTGTAGTCGAAGTGGCGTAACACCACCTCGAGCAATTCCATTAGGTTGCGACATTGATAGAACGTTCGGATGTAGGGATCGATGATCTCGACGGAGCGAACTCCTTCGAGGTATGGCCCAAAAAGATTCTCGTAAGACACGCCACGCTGGTTCTCGCGGTAGGTAACATGCTTCTCTTCAGGCTCTTGCGTTACAACGTTTCCTGAGGCTGCATTGTCAGCGGAGCTATTTTCCTCTGGGGTCCCAGCAGCAATTGTCCGGCTTTCTCTTTCGTTTGTGTTCTCGGCGACTTCCACGGGTGAGGCTGTATCACCTTCGAGAGGCACCTTATCCAGCAGGTGGTAGGTCTCGGGGAAATTGATTTCCTCAAGTGTGGAGACCTGACGCCATGACCCGTCTTTGGGCCGATAGCTGAATTCGACTCGCGAGAACGTCTCGTCAATTCGATAGAGTTGGTCTTTTACACGCTTGCGCATCTCCATGGCGAACTCGATGATGTGCGCCTCTTCCTCTTCGGTCGCATCCTTGCCAGGAAAGATTATCTTCATCAGGCCGGAGTACGTCTTCACCACACCGTCGCGGTCGCGTGTCGAAAGGCTGTCAGAGAGCTCGAAACGTTTGCGGTACTCGCCAGAGTAGTCCAGTGCCCGCAGAGCACGCAGTGCCTCTGCAAGGTAATCCACGATGAATCCGTAGTCGCTGCTGAACATATCCCCGCGGATGATGTCCACTTCCCACCCGGGTATGTAGGCGTGAAGGCGGTCTATGAAGGCGGGGTCGTGATACACCTGGGGCAGATCCTCGAACAGGTCTGTCTGGTTGATCATGTAACTCACGTCGTGGCTGGCATTCCCGACGAACGCCAAAGAAGCTTCGGCGGTAATCTGCTCGGTTCCACGGCTGAAGCTCTTGTTGGCCATGTAGTTCTTAAGGATGTCCACAATATCGGCCTTGGGGCGTTTGTTCTTGCCTGCGAATTCGTCGAAGGCCACGCAGTCCCAGTAGCCCACCAGACCAATGCGTCCGTTGGAGTTGTTCACGAAGAGCTTTGCCGGGGTGACCTCTCCTCCCGAAACCAGGATGCCATGCGGGGAGAACTCGCTGAACACATGGCTCTTGCCCGTTCCCTTTGGGCCGAGCTCGATGAGGTTGTAGTTGCGCTCGCAGTACGAAACCAGGCGCGTGAGTTGGAAGAGCTTGGCGCGTTCTCCAAGCTGCGCTGGATCGAGACCGATTGTGCGAATGAGGACATCGATCCATTCCTGCGTGGTGAACTCGCGGCGCTTCTCGATGTAGGAGTCAAGATCGAAATGGGCCAACTGGATTGGCTTGAGCTTTATCAGCAAATAGGGAGACTCGCCTTTCGCTTCGTTGGGTGAATATGCAAGGTCGGCAATGCACCACACGCCAGAAACCAAGAGTCGGCGGTTCTTCTTCACCGTATCTGAGTCCACCAGAACATGCGATATTCCCAGGTTCTCGAATGAAGCCTCATATGCGTCGCGTTTTTCCACGAGCTCCACAGACACTTTGTCGATGACGCGTTCGAATCCCTTTTGCTTGATGTCTGAGCGAATGGCCCCAGCCTCTGCCCGCTCAACATAGTGCGCCGCCAGGATTTCGCGTACGCGCTCGACGCCGGCAGCAATCTGCTCCTCATTGTCTGTAGCGCAATTTTGTCCCAGCAGATACTCCAACACATAGCTTGGAACCGCGGCGTTTCCGCGCACGAGCTTCACGAGGTCCTTGCGCACCACGTAGCCCGTGAAAACATCGTTGAGTTTTTTGTCCAGAGAGTCCATTCCGCTCCTTATAAACCAGCAATAGCGGGTCCGACAAGATTAAGAGCTATTTGTGAGGTGATTGCTTTGATTACGTTCAATGAAGCTGTTCCCACTGTACTTGAAATCGCCTTATTTACTTTCGACCAAACGGTCTCGCTTCTGATGGAATCTAGGAAATCATTGCCGTCCCAAGTCAATCGTATTACTTCTGCAAAGCAGTATGGGTCATTATCAGCAGGTAGGATATTCGAAACGACAAGTCCGGCTTCATCCATGATTTTCATGTGATACCCGACAAGGTTTCTGTCATATTCTGAAAAACACTCGTCGTCGCATGATACATACTCTCCATCTTTAGCCTCTGCCACAAAAAATAGAATCTTCCGAACCAAATCCATGTCACGTTCCATAAATGATCATTTCCAATCGCTTAAACCGGGAATCTTTGCCAATGCATGGGGGAACTTGTTGTAGTTCACTTTCACGCCGTCGTCGAGGCCAATTGATACGCGTTCGTGGGCGAGTGGATAAACGACGTCCCTCTCCCAGTCTTCGATCTCCTTTAGCTTTTCCTGAAGCTTCGATGCTTCTTTTAGATTTTTCGCATGTTCGGAAGTTTGCAATAGATCGATGCGATTACGAAGTTTCTCTTCGAATGGGCGCAAATAGCGCGTCAGCATCTCTCCCGCAGTGCCCTCGGTATAGCGATGCATGTAGATGAGGCAGCTGAAGCTTTTCTTCGGGCTTTGGAAAAGCCAGTAGATGGGCCGTTTCTGGTAAGTGTGCCAATGGTCTTTGTAGAAGTCTTTCACAAAGTAGCTGCGAATATCTTTCCCCAGTGCTTCTTCTATGAAGGTGACATTTTTATCAAGCGCTTCCGCGCCATAGGCAGCAGCCAAGAATTGATAGAAACGAGTGACAATATCGTCTTCGAACCAATCGGTGTCAAGGATGGGGATGACGTTGTCGTCGTCGGGCATGAACGTGGAATTAGGTACCTTCTGCAGGTAGTCTTCGACCGTAGCCCCTTGGTCTGCCAGGATAAGGCCGTCGGCATCGATTGAGTAGCGTCCGAACATGCATCCTACGGCGTAGGAAATAAGCGACTTCACATCGCGCTCTTTATCAGCAAGGCGTACGCTCACCTTGTCGTTTGGGACCTCGATAGAGACCTCGCCTTCCATATGATAAAGGCGCGCAAAGATGCTGTTAAGTTCCTCTTCGTTAGACTTAAGGGAGTAAAACCTTTTCTGACATTCACTGGACCACCTATTGAACTGTGCGGAGATCAGTTTCTCATTTCGCTGTGCAAGCGGATGGGACAAAAAATCCCAAGAGGTTTCAAAAGAATCCCAGTCATACCTCGATAATTCAATATTCTCAAGTACTAATTTCCTAATTGTTGAGTTAATGCTCTCCGAACAAAAAACAACGGGCACGGACGCCATCTCGCCGACCGTAAAATGAATTGTTGGAGCTAATAATTTTGCATAGGCATCCAATACCGACGTATTTCCAAACCCTAATAAAAATATTAACGTGTTTCTATCTGCAAATATAGATGGACCGGCATCGTTGAATATTTGGCCAGATGATTTAAATCTCAGGGATGGGTCTCCTGAAGTAATATCGTTATAGGAAATACATTCAGAGAAAAAATACTCTTCATTACGAATTACAGATTCATTATATT
>JBMNUL010000216.1:0-3682 GCA_050946255.1 Coriobacteriales bacterium
AGTGGGCACAGGACCTGTTGCCAGAGGGACAGAAAGCGTTCGTACCCTCAGTGGTGGAACCGTATCACGATCCCAAGAAGACCAAGGCTATCACCAGAGACGAGATGGACAAGGTTCTGCAGCACCATGTTGATGCCATCAAACGTTGCAAGCAGGCCGGGTTCGACCAGGTGATGGTCCATTGTGCCCATGGCAACCTGCTTTCTTCTTTCCTCTCCCCCGCCTGGAACCACCGCACCGACAAATACGGCGGCTCGTTCGAGAACAGGATCCGCTTCCCATTGGAGGTCCTGGAAGCGGCGCACGAGGCGACCGGTGGTGACATTCCCATCGAGATCCGTTTCGTGGGCAATGAGTGGATCGAGAACGGAATGCCCCTCGAGGAGCGCATAGAGTTCCTCAAGCGTGCGCAGAAATACATCGACATGGTCGTGGTTTCTGCCGGAACGTTGAAGATACCCGGCGCATTCTCCTACAACATGCCCGGATATTACAACGACGAGATGCTCAACGTCGAATACGCTGCGGCATACAAGGAAGCCTGTCCGGACCTCTGCATCTCGGTTTGCGGTGGGATATCCACGCTCGAGCAGGCGGAGTACATCATCTCCACTGGAAAGGCCGACGTGGTTGCAATGGCAAAGGCGCTCATGGCCGACGGCGATTACGTCAACAAGGGGCTCCGCGGTGAAGAGGACGACATCAGGCCCTGCATGCGCTGCCTCTGGTGCCTGCGCAACGTCGAGAACACGGCACACCTCGAGGGCTGTGCTGTGAATCCCATAATGGGATGGGAGTACCGCGGCACTAAGCTAATTCCGATAGCCGACAAAAAGAAGGCCATGGTCGTCGGCGGAGGTCCCGGAGGCATGGAGGCCACGAGAGTGCTGGCAGCCCGTGGATTCGACGTCGTGCTATATGAGAAGGAGCAGACGTTAGGAGGCCGTCTCCCCGAGGTTTCCTCTCTGTATCTCAAGACCGGGTTCAGGCGCTACTTCAAATGGGCGGTGCGGAAGACCATGGAGTGCGGCGCGAGAATCGAGCTCGGCAAGGAAGTCACTCCCGAGGTGATCAGGTCCGAAGCTCCCGACTATCTGATCCTGGCGACCGGAGCTGACCTGATAAAGCCCCCGATTCCGGGCATCGATGGTCCCAATGTGGTCGATGTGGTGAAGGTCGACCGCGGAGAGGTCCAGACCGGAAAGCGGGTCGTGGTCTGCGGAGCGGGGCTCTCGGGTGCCGAATGCGCTCTGGAACTTGCCGTGGGTCACAAGCAGGTGACTCTCGTGGACATGATCCCAGAGGAGGATTTCTACAAAGACCTGACCTTCTTCATGAAGCCAATGCTCGACAAGGATCTGGCCGAGAACAACGTCACCCTCCGTGGAAACTGCAAGATCAAGGAGTTCACCGCAAAGGGAGTCGTCGTGGAGAACGAAAAGGGCAAGGAGGAGCTGATCGAGGCCGACACCGTGGTGCTGGCATTGGGCGTGAGGCCGAACTCTGCAAAGATCGCGGAGCTATCCGATGTGGTGCCCGCCACTTACCTCGTCGGCGATTGCAAGAAATCCGGAGTCGTGGGCGACTCCATCAACCAGGCTTATTGGCTGTGCCGCGACCTCGACTGAGGTCTGCACGGCTCGAAGGCAAGCAACAAATAAACAGGCACAAGAAGGAAGGAACTAGAAAATGGGCGATTACATCGTATCCAAGCCGATAACTTCGATGAAGGGCGCTTTCAGCGTTGAGGGACTCAACGTCATCGTCACCGGCGGTGCTGGAGGAATCGGACGCGGAATCTCCCAAGCATTCGCCGAGAGCGGGGCAAACGTCTGCATCATGGCCCGCAACGAGGCAAAGGGCGCCAAGGCAATCAAGGAGCTCAATGAATGCTCCAACGGAAAGCACATGTTCATCAAGTGCGACATCTCAGACCACGACAGCGTGATCGCCGCCAAGAAGGCCTATTTCGAGAACTACGATGCACTCAACGTGCTCGTGAACAATGCCGGAATCGGCTCCAAACCGCCGTTCCTCTCCGAGCACGGCCTGGAGGAGTGGCACCGCATCATCAACACCGACCTCCACGGTGTTGCCCACATGTGCTATGAGTTCGCGCCTGTCATGCGCGACGCTGGAAACGGCGGCGTGATCATCAACATCTCGTCGGTCGGGGCCCTGCGCACGCCGGTATCCGATGAACAGCACAACGCTCCCTACAACGTCTCCAAGGCCGGTGTGGACATCTTCACCCGCTACCTCGCCATCGTCCTCGGCGACGCCAACATCCGCGTGCTCTCGATCGAGCCAGGCCCAATCCACTCCGACCTCGACAAGGACCTCCCCGCCGATGCGGGAAAGATGTTCGAGGAGAAGATGCCGGCGCACCGCTTCGGCGAGCCGATCGAGGTGGGTGCTTTCTGCGTGTACCTGTCCTCCCCTGCCGCCACGTTCATCCGCGGCGTCAACTATGCATTCGACGGTGGACAGCTCTGCGTGATGTAGAGACCTGCCAGGAAACACATGAAGATTGGAGTGACAAATGGCTGACTACATCAAGTCGACCCCCATCAAATCGATGGGCGGCGCTTACAGCGTCGAGGGTTTCAATGTGATCATCACTGGAGGCGGTGGCGGCATAGGCCGTGGAATCGCCCAGGCATTCGCCGAGAGCGGGGCTAACGTCTGCATCATGGCCCGCAACGAGGCAAAGGGCCAGAAGGCTGTCGATGAGCTCAAGGCCTGCTCGAAGGGAAACCACTCGTTCATCAAATGTGATGTTTCCAACCACGACAGCGTCATCGAGGCAAGGAAGGCGTACTTCGAGAAGTACCCCCAGCTCGACGTCCTGGTCAACAACGCTGGCGTTGGGTGTACTGCTCCGTTCCTCTCCGAGCACGGTCTCGAGGAGTGGCATAGGGTGATCAACACCGACCTCAACGGAGTTGCCAACATGGTCTACGAGTTCGCACCGGTCATGCGCGACGCAGGCAAGGGTGGTGTGATCATCAACATTTCGTCTATCGGGTCGCAGCGCATCTCCGTCAAGGAGGGGCAGCACCTTGCTCCCTATAACGTTGCCAAGGCAGGCGTGGATATCTTCAGCCGCTACCTCGCCATCGTCCTCGGAGACGCCAACATCCGCGTGCTCTCGATCATGCCGGGGCCGATTCATTCCGACCTCGACGCGGACCTTCCGCCCGAGGCACTCAAGGAGGTCAGCGACCTCATGCCGGCACACCGCTTTGGCGAGCCGATCGAGGTGGGTGCTTTCTGCGTGTACCTGTCCTCCCCTGCCGCCACGTTCATCCGCGGCGTCAACTACCCGTTCGACGGCGGCATGATGACGGTAGTCTAGGTCTGGATATGGCCTGGCCAATGCCAAGCAGTGTGCGGTCTTGCAGACACCAAGCTTGGTCGAGGTAGAGGCCAACGCCAAGCTAGACGAGGCCGAGATCAACACCAAGCTGAGATTCACAAAATGGGCCGGAGACATGTTCTCCGGCCCATCTCTTATACCTCTGATGCTCTAAAGGACCGAAGCCCGCACCTACGCCTGCGCATCGGATTCTAACCTCTGGCACGCGAGGGCTAGCCGGGAACCCGCACTTCCGACCTCTTCTACTCGAGCCGTCCCATCTCCGACACCTCGCTGCTGGCACTTAAGGACGAGCGCAAAGAC
>JBMNUL010000217.1:0-3653 GCA_050946255.1 Coriobacteriales bacterium
AGAGAGCCGTCACGATCGAGAGCACTGCTATCAAAACTCGCGATGTAATTCCCCTGTGATTGGACTTATTTCCCTTAAAACCCATTGCATACCCCAAGAATCAGAATATTCTCGTTAAAATATCATCCAAGTTGTTAACTATTTTAATAGAGATACGTTCACACTCGAGAATCAAAAAGCGCATACGGATAAATAGACGCTTGAACAACAGGACTAGTCAAGTCTTTGTCTTCAGACCTGTCTCAAAACACAAAATTTTCAGACCTTTTATCAGGCTCTGCCAAAATTTTTTCAACCTCGGAAGAGTCCAGATCGGCTCGATATCAATATGCCGCGGTCGGGGGATCGCAAGCTCAGCTGCGAATCCCCTTTGGCGGGTAGCTCGTGCCGAGGAACTGTTTGGCCTCGTCGTCGGTGATATCCGTCTGGTACATGTTCTTGTAGAAGTCCTTTGTGACCTCCACCATATCTACGTCGTAGAGGTCCGGATAAAGGAGATTGGCGACCCACTGAATTCCGATGAGCCTGTTGATCCCAGGCGGCCTGTCACACCAAGAGAACGGAAGCCATGGCATGCAGTAGACGTTATCGTTCTTCACGGCATCGATGCTCGCCCAATCCGAGTTGGAGAGGATGTCATCGTAGGCGCCGCCCATCTCCGTGTCCCAGGCGATGATCACCTCTGGGTTCCATTCCAGGACCTGCTCGAGGTTGACCGGCGACATTCCGAGATTTCCCCCAAGCGGTACCTCTGCAACGTTTTTCGCACCGGCAATCTGGAAGCAGAGCGAATGCTGAGACTCATCGGGCTCGGTGTAGAGTCCCTCGGGGCCCTCGGCATAGTAGAGGGAAATCTTGTCCTCATCCTTGAGGGAGGACAGAGCGTCCACGACTTCCTTGTGCTTGGTCTCGCAATAGGAACCCACTTCTTCGGCCCTCGACTCCTCGCCAATGCACTCTCCTAGGAAACGGTAGGCATGGGCGATCTTGTCGAAAGACCCATCGATCATAACAACGGGAATTCCGGTCTGGTCCGTCATCTTCTCGGCATCGGAGAGGTTTCCCTGCGTGAGGGCCACGCCGCTGATCGAGAAAACCACCTGGACATCGAGCTGGAGAAGGGTCTCGTAGTCGACGGTTCCGCCGGCGTTGATGGCACCGAGCTCCGGAAGGTCGGCGATTCTGTCGGGTAGGTATTCCAGCTGCTCCTGAGTATATCCAGAGGTAACGCCCGCGATTAGATCGGGATTCAAGGTGTAGACGAAGATCTCTGCCAACTGGCTAGTGAAGTAGACCCTTTCTATTGTGTCGGGAGCCGGAATCGTTACCTCGCGGCCCCAATCGTCGGTGACGGTCTTCTCGCCGGTGATGACCTCGCTCGCGTTGCATCCTCCAAGGGCGACCCCCGCAGCAGTCGCGACGGCTGCGGCAGATACCAACTTCACGAACCCCCTGCGGGACATCCTCCTGTTGAAGATGCTGGCCTCGGACAGGGCCTTCTCATAGGCGGCGTCTGCTTCTTCTCCTCCTCCGACGAACCTGGTCATCCTGTCCTTACGGGAATTTCCTGACATTATCACTCACATCCATAAACTTCATAGCAACGGCACGCATACCCTGATCGGGTTCCCATCATCATCCAAGATGTCCGTCACCTTGACATTCGAGCCGTAAATACGCTGCAGCGTCTCCGTGGTGATGACATCGAGCGGAGATCCATCGGCGATGATCTTCCCCTTTTCCATAACCATCGTCCTCGTGGAGCAGAACAGCGCATGATCTGGATCGTGCGTGACCATCAACACGCTCACCCCTGTCTGAGTGAGCTGTTTCATACGCGAGAGTACCACTTGCTGGTTTCCAAAGTCCAAACTCGCGGTGGGCTCGTCCATGATGAGGATGTCGGGCTGCTGAGTGAGGGCCCTCGCAATCAAAACCAACTGTTGCTGCCCACCGGAGAGACTGGTGTAGGGAACATCGGCGAGGTCGATGAGCGACATCTCCTCCAGGGCTTTGTATGCTACCGCCTTGTCGCGGTCGGTCACCCTTGCAATCCCGTTGACATATGGTGTGCGTCCGAGGATGACCACATCGGCCACGGTGAACGGAAAAGGTGGGGTGTGGAGCTGGGGGATGTAGGCGAAGTGCTTGGCGCGTTCCGATTCTTTCATCCCGGTGGTCTCCTTGCCCCTGACGCGCACCGACCCAGAGAAGGGCTGCAACAGCCCCAGAATACTCTTGAGCGTCGTGGTCTTGCCGCATCCGTTCGCCCCGATTATGCAGACGAACTCGCCCTCCTCGACGTCGAAGGAAATGCCGTGGACGATCTCCTTCTTATCGTAACCAGAGTGAAGGTCACGCACTTCGAGGAGCTTGTAGTCCCGATCCTCCACTGGACTTTCTATTTCTTCTTGGGCGTTCCTGCCGCCAAAAGCGCGCATCTCTACCACCCGCTCATGTTCCGTTTGAAGATGAATATGAAGAACGGCACGCCGAGAATGGCCGTGAGGATCCCAATGGGAATCTCGGCCGGGAACATGCATCTGGCGAAGTCGTCCACGATAACCAGAAATCCTGCGCCGATGAGCGTCGACACCGGGAGGAGCACCTTGTAATTTGGCCCGACGATTGCCCTTGCCAAGTGGGGGATAACGAGGCCAACCCAGCCTATGATTCCGGCGACCGAGACCGTTATCGATGACACCAACGTCGAGGCCAGGATCACGATAAGGCGTGTGACCTTGGTGTTGATGCCCATGCTGCGGGCCTCTTCGTCACCGAAGGAGAGCACGTTGAGCTTCCAGGATTGGGTAAACAGCAGGGCGAATCCGATTGCCATCGGTGCCAAGATCAGCAGCAGGTCTCCCACGTTAACGTCGTTGAAGCTTCCCATGAGCCAGAAAGTGAGCTCCGGCAGCTGGTTGTTCGCATCAGCAACGAGCTTGAGAAGCGAGGTGCCTGCTTGAAACAGCGACGACACCAGAATTCCCCCGAGTATGAGGCCGAGAATCGCATCGTATCGCACCGACCTCGATATGGCAGTTGCAAGGCCCACGGCTATGAGACCTCCCGCAAAGGCGAAGATCTGCACCGCGATGTTTGGGAATCCGTAGATGATGCCGATGGCCGCGCCGAGGCTTGCTCCGGCACTTGCGCCGAGGATGTCCGGAGACACCATGGGGTTCTTGAACATTCCCTGATAGCTGGCGCCGGCAATTGAAAGCGCGGCCCCCACTAGCATCACGATGATGATCCTTGGAAGCCTGATCTTCACCACAGCACTGAAAGCCTTGGGGTCTGTTATCGCCTGCGGATCGAATATCGAGTTCCAGAGGGTCTGCACGACTTCGAGCGGGGAAAGATTGTACCTGCCCAGGCCAAGTGACACCACTATGACCGCCACGATACCCACGGCAATGGTGACCTTGACCCAGAGGGGGACTCTTCTTCCAAAGACTTCGTCGAGCTTCTTCTCGTCGCTCTCGAATGGCAGGCTGCCGTCTTCAGCGACGGTCATTCCACTTCTGCCATCGAGCGATTCGGAGCTAGGCTCGACATCATCCGAAACCTTGTTCCGCATACCGCAATTTCCCGTTGAACTCGAAGTTTTCTTAGCGCTGGCACATAGCACGCGTTTCAACTATACGGAGAAG
>JBMNUL010000218.1:0-3622 GCA_050946255.1 Coriobacteriales bacterium
CCTATTACAACGTGGACTTCCGCGACGACAAGAGCTATCCCTACATCGCAATAGTGGAGGGGGACAAGTTCCCGGCCATCAAGTACACCCGCGAGCACCATGTGCCCACGACACGCTACTTCG
The DNA here is from genome assembly GCA_050946255.1 of Coriobacteriales bacterium. Classification (GTDB taxonomy): domain Bacteria; phylum Actinomycetota; class Coriobacteriia; order Coriobacteriales; family CADBOM01; genus JBMNUL01. The sequence goes on from JBMNUL010000218.1 coordinate 124, forward strand.
GTCCCTACACGGATTCCAAGATGGCCCGAAAGCTCATCGACGTGGTCAGAAGAGTATCGCCAATATGCTCGGCGAGCTGTACACAGTACAAGACCATGCGTAGGCAGCTGGGGAAGGGCGACGGCAGCAACTACAAGGGCAAGCCGTGCTTTGACTACCATGTGGGTCTCGGGCCCGGCGCTTGCTGCGGGGCTTGCACCGAGGAAGAGTATGCCGAGTCGGTCGAGAGGGTGGAGAGGTTCCTCTCCGGTCAACGAAGGGAGTTCATCGAGGCTCTGGAGAACCAGATGCGCGAGGCGGCTGACGACCTGGACTTCGAGAAGGCATCGAGGATCCGAAACAGGATCGAGGTCGCCAAGTCCCTGCAGTCAGACCAGCACGTGGAGCTGAGCAACAACCTCAACTGCGACATCATCGGATTTTTCAGGGAGGATTCGATTTCCGGTGCGAACGTGTTCGTGGTCCGCGAGGGCACCATCATAAACACCTGCGAGTTCATACTCGACAAGGGGCTGGATGTTCCGCTCCCAGACCTCATCGAGACCTTCATCATCCGCTACTACGACAAGACCACCGAGATTCCCCGCGAGGTCGTTGTGGAGGACGAGATCTTGGGGTCGGAGGCAATTGAGCAGTGGCTCACCACCAAGCTGGCATCCAAGCACGGCGCCAAGGTCCGGGTGACCGTTCCGGTTCGAGGGGAGAAGCACGACCTCCTTCAGATGGCGCAGCAGAACGCCCGGCATTCGCTCCAGCGGTTCAAGATCCGCACGCGGTACGACGAGGCCAGGGTCAACGATGCGCTGCTGCAATTGGAGAGCGCGCTCGCGCTTCCCGGGCCGCCGATGCGGATAGAGTGCTACGACATCTCGACGATCCATGGCAAGCACTCCGTTGCCTCCATGGTAGTTTTCACAGGTGGCCGCGTTGACTCCTCGCAGTACCGCAGGTTCAAGATCAAGATGCAGACCCCAGAGGCCAACGACGTTGCCATGATGCGCGAGACCCTCGAGCGCAGGTTCTCGGAGAAGAACCGCGCAGACGAGAGGTTTGGCAAGAAACCCGATCTCATCATCCTCGATGGAGGCAAGCCGCAACTCAACGCCGTGCAATCGCAGCTCGCGGAGATGGGATTGGACGACATCCCGTTGGCCGGTCTCGCGAAGTCGGACGAGGAACTGTTCGTCACCTGGTCGGACGAGCCGGTCTATCTCCCACTTGGGTCACCTGCTCTGTATCTCGTGAAGCACGTTCGCGACGAGGCGCACAGATTTGCAATCACATATCACAGGCAGCTCCGCGGCAAGGGAATGACGGCTTCCGTGCTCGACAGCGTTCCCGGACTAGGTCCCAAGCGCAAGAAGCTGCTGCTCAGGGAATTCGGCTCTGTGAAGAACATCCGCAAGAAGAGCGTTGACGAGATCGCATCGGTCAAGGGTATTCCCCGTGAAGTTGCGGAGGAGGTCGTGGCGGTTCTCGACCAGATCTACAACGGGGACGAGAAGAAGCCGAAGCCGGTGGAGTCCCTGACCTTCGAGGGTCTGGACCTGGATGAGAACTCAGAGCCAGCAGACGGGATTTCCGGAGATGCATCCGTCGATTCAACTGAACACCAAGATGACTCCCCGGAAGATGCAAACCCAGAAGGCGAAGTTGCCGGCAGCTGAAATCAGGATGCAGCCAAATGTGACCCTGAGTAGGGAAGAGTCGAATATTTTACATTGGCTTTGCTTTTCTAGTGTATCCTGATAAAAATATTCTCTCCGGGCGTGGGGGCGTTTCGATTCCAGGTTGAGGGTTCTGATGGTTCCAGGGGGTCAATCTATGCCAGATGACGATTTCTCGCGTTCCGATCAGCCGGTTGTTCCAGTCGTTGGGGTTATCGATTCTGAATCGGAGGAAGAGAGGGAAGAGCGGATTGCCATCGAAAGCCTTCAGCGCCATCGCAAGCGCCGAAGGCGCAAGAGAGTTATAGCGGGTTGCATTGCCGGTGTCGTTGTTGTCGTGATAATAGCGTCGCTTGTTCTCGCGAACCTTGGTGCGGGAGAACAGCAGGGATCTGGGGAAATTCAAACTGTCTCCGTAGCCAGTGAGGACTATTCGGATTCGATAAACGCCTCTGGAAAGACGGAGCCGGTGTCGTCGGTGGTCGTGACACCCGAGGTAGATGGCACTATTTCCGATATTTCGGTCTCAGAGGGCGACTCTGTTGAGAAGGGCGATGTCCTCTTCACGATCAAGAACGACGAGCTCGACTCGCAGGTCGAGGAGGCAAAGCTGACACTGCAGGGCGCGCAAGTGGATTACGACGCTGCGGTCAGCACCTACAATTCGCTTGTGGACCAATCTAACAATCCGGTCGTTGACGAAAACGGAAATGCCATACAGCAGGTTTCATCTTCGGACTTGGCATCTGCCTACAACGCCGTCAACGAAGCCAAGTTCCAAGTTGAAAAGGCAAAGACCGCATATGACGATGCGGTGTCCCTTGCCGACAAGAGAACCGTGAGGGCCCCTTCTTCCGGGACCGTGATCGTGATGAATGCGAAGACAGGCTCGTCGGTATCCCAGACAGAGGCGTCCTCGCAAGTTCTTTTGGAGATCGCGGACCTCTCCAAGATGACCGTCAGCGTGCAGGTGAACGAGGTTGACATTTCAAAGGTTGCCGTTGGGCAGAAGGCAACGGTGACTTTTTCGGCACTTCCGGATGTGGCCCTAGATGCCCAGGTGACCCACATCTCAAACGTCTCGTCCTTAGATGAGATGACAGATGCAACTGGAGAGAGCGTCGTCTCCTACACTGTGGACCTGTTGATTTCAAAGCCCGTGAAAGAGCTGAAGTCTGGAATGACGGCTACCGTCAGCATCGTGCTGAAGGAGGTCCCGGACGCAACTACCGTGCCGGTTTCCGCGTTGGCCACCGACGACGGAGAGAACTACTATGTACTGCGCGAGATATCTCCAGGAAGTGGGCAATTCGAGAGAGTAGATGTGGAGGTCAAGGCCCAAGATGAATCCCTGGCCGCTATCAGCGGGGTCTCCGCTGGGGACGTCGTGATTTTCGACCCGTCCTCAGTCGTCCTCGATTCTGATGGATATGCAACTGCCGCGAATGCCGGGAGCGTGGACTCAGGATCAGACAGCTCTGATGCGGGAGCCTCAGATGGGTCTTCTGCATCTGGTTCGGATGAAACCTCATCTGGTTCGGTGTAGCCATGGCTGCCGTCATCGAAGCAAGTGGAATCTGGAAAATCTATGAGTCAGAGGCCGGATACACCACGGCCCTGCGTGGAGTGTCCCTGACCGTCAGGCGTGGGGAGTTTCTGGCGATAATGGGGCCATCTGGTTCCGGCAAGTCCACGATGATGAACATTCTCGGATGCCTTGACAAGCCAACCCGAGGCATCTACCGGCTAGAGGGAATCGACATCTCGACTCTCTCCGACGACGACCTTGCGGTGATTCGTTCCACCAGGCTGGGGTTCGTCTTCCACTCCTG
>JBMNUL010000219.1:0-3610 GCA_050946255.1 Coriobacteriales bacterium
CTCCTTGACATAGTTGACGAAAACCTCAGACCTGACATCGATTCCGAGGTCCTCGACCTCGATGCCCTTGCCCTCGACCATCATACGGACGATGTTCTTTCCAATGTCGTGCATGTCGCCCTCGACGGTACCAAGTACTGCCTTGCCCAGAGGCTCAGCGCCCTCCTCGGCCAGCAGCGGCTTCAGAAGTGCGGTACCAGCGTTCATTGCACGAGCTGCAACGAGAACCTCAGGAACGAAGACCTCGTCATTGCGGAACTTCTCGCCGATGACGCCGAATCCATCGAGCAGTGCATTCAGAATATCAGAAGCGGGAATTCCCTCGTCGATGGCCTGCTGAACCAGAGGAACGACTACCTTCTTCTTGCCAGTCTGAATTGCCTGATTGATGTCGTCAAGAATTGCCATTGCAATACCCCTTTCGACCGGTTGCCACGCAACCACCCTATAGAATAAAAACCACAGTAGTCAGCGCGCACGAAAAGCCATCCGAAGCTTCTCAGCCTCGCTAACAACGTGATTATAGCATCGAGATTTATACGTGATATACGGAACATACAAATAATCTTTGTACGATTCGTATCAAAATTACTTTCAGAATTCAAAAGCATTTTAACAAAGCTCCGGCGTCGTTCAACTCGCTGTTCCAAAGTCGACAAACTCACTGTTCCGGTTTCGCCCGACTCGCCTCTCCGACGTCGTTCAACTCGCTGTTCCAAAGTCGACAAACTCACTGTTCCGGTTTCGCCCGACTCGCCTCTCCGGCATCTCACAACTCGCGGCTCCAACATCGCCCGACTCTCTGTTCCGACTTCACCCAACTCGCACTGAACAACAGAGGATTTTGGAGCAGAAAAGGTGGAAGATAATCTCCACTAAATATATTATGGGGCAAGTTGAAATTTCAGAAACGCTGAAAGTGCCGCGTCCCCACGGGGACCGAGGAGATCGGAGAAGCGATGAAGGTAAAAATCGTCACCGCCGATGGCGCCACAGAAGTCGAGGCGAGAGAGGGCCAAACCGTCTTGAGCCTCATTCAGGAGCAGGGAATCCATTTCCTGGCGCCTTGTGGCGGAAACGGGAAGTGCGGAAAGTGCAGGGTGCTCCTCCGCACAGAGGAGGGCTTGGAGTACCACCTGGCCTGCCAGACGAAGGTCGAAGATGGGATGAAGATCATCCTCTCGAAGGATGACAGCGTCATGACGATCTCGGAGACGGGATTCTCCACACCATATGAAGTGGACAAGGGGGAGCCGGGAGAGTACGGACTGGCAATCGATGTTGGAACTACGACGGTGGTCTGCCATCTCCACGACCTCGGAACCGGCAAGAGGCTGGCAAGCGCAAGTTGCCCGAACCCGCAGATCGTCTTCGGGTCGGATGTCATCAGCAGGATCAACGCGTCCATGAACGGCAAGCTCCCGGCAATGCAGAACGTGATCGACTCCGGGCTCATCAAGCTGAAAGACGAGGCGTTCGCCTCAGCGGGGATAGAAGTGAAGCCCGTGAAGAAGGCAGTGCTTGCCGGCAACACCACGATGGAGCACATCGCCACCGGCCTCTCCCCTGATTCCATCGGCGTGAACCCGTTCACCCCGCTCTCGCTCTTCGGCGATGTCCACAAGATCGAGGGCCTTTGCGACAACACCTACATCATGCCGTGCGTTGCCGGATATGTTGGAGGCGACATCACCTCTGGCGCCGTGGCAACCGGGCTCATCCGCAAGGAAAAGCCCTGCGTGTTCGTGGATGTGGGAACCAACGGCGAGATGATCGTGGGCTGCAAGGACAGGATGATCTCCTGCGCAACTGCAGCGGGCCCAGCGTTCGAGGGTGCAAACATCGAATGCGGAATGCCGGCATCTCCTGGCGGAATCTCGAAGGTGAGGCTTGGGAACGAGAAATTGGAGTTCGACGTTGTGAGCGGGATCGACCCGGTGGGAATATGCGGATCTGGCCTGATCGACACCCTGGCAATCATGCTCGACCTCGGGGTGATCGACGAGACCGGACTGATCTTGGATCCAGACGAGATCGACAGCTGGGCCTCCGAGCTCGTCGGCGAAGTGCACGACGACAACGCGATCTTCCTGTCTAGGGAGCACAACGTCTACGTGACCCAGAAGGACGTCAGGAACATCCAGCTTGCCAAGGCCGCCGTGTGTGCTGGAGTCTGGACTCTTCTCGATGAATATGGGATCGGCATCGATGACGTGGACCAGCTCTTGATCGCTGGAGGTTTCGGAGCGCACATCGACCTCCCACATGCCACGAGAATCGGACTGTTCCCCAGGGAGCTGCTCGACCGCGCAAAGGCAGTTGGGAACTCCGCAGGAGAAGGCGCATCAGCCGTGCTCATCTCTCAAGAGGCACGAGATGTGCTGGCTGAGGTCAAGAGCGAATGCGAGTACATCGAGCTCTCGCTCTCGAAGAACTTCAACGAGCACTACGTCGACCAGATGACCTTCGACGAGGATTAGATTCACCAGGAGGTATTGAAATGGCCGAGAACGATACCGTTAAGAAAATCGAGGCTCTGGCAGAGGAGCATGGCTATAACTGCGTTGGCTATACGGAGGCCTCCAAGCTGGTTCCCACCGAGAAGGTTCGCGATATGTGTGCCGCCAACACGTGTCACAGCTACGACAGGAACTGGTCCTGCCCTCCAGCATGCGGAGATGTCGAGTCGTTTGAGAAGAGGCTCCACGGATACGAGCACGTTGTTGTCTTCGAGACGGTTGCAGAGCTGGAAGACGAATTCGACATCGACACGATGATGGATACAAACGATGACCACAAGGAGCGCATGATCCCATTTGCAGATGCCGTGAGGGAGATTGTCCCGGACTGCCTGTTCCTGGCAGCCGGTCCCTGCACGATCTGCGGATCCACCGATGAATGCGCATATCCAGACGAACCGTGCAGGTTCCCGGAGAAGCAGTTCGTTGCCATGGAGGCGGCGGGGCTCGTCGTCAGCGAGGTGTGCACGGCGGCCGGGATCCCATACAACCACGGCTCCGACCACATCGCATACGTGAGCTGCGTGGCTTTCTAACCAGAGCGTGTGGTATCTTATCTTGCAGCGGGATGGCATTTGAGGGGTCTGGCAAATGCCGAGGCTCGGAATTCCCGCCCGCCACAAGACGGAGGGGTGGCAGAGTGGCTGATTGCGGCGGTCTTGAAAACCGTTAGGCGGCGATCCCGTCTCGGGGGTTCGAATCCCCCCTCCTCCGCCATCATTTGGAAATGGAAAAGCCCCCGTGCCGTGGAACTGACCACGACGCGGGGGCTTCTTTTGCACTCAAGTCTTTCGACGGGATGCATTCAAGATGCTTGCCGGAAACGGCTTACATCATGTTCATTCCGCCACCCTGTCCACCGGCAGCTGCGGCCAATGCAGCAGGATCCGGGTCCTTGGGGATGTCGTTGATCGTGCAGTCGGTGATGAGGATCAGGGCTGCAATAGAAGCGGCGTTCTGGAGGGAGGAACGGACGACCTTCACTGGGTCGATGACTCCCATCTTGATGAGGTCGCCATACTCGCCGCTTGCGCAGTTGAGACCCTCGCCGGGCTTCATCGACTTGACCTTCTCGACAACCACAGAGCCCT
>JBMNUL010000220.1:0-3573 GCA_050946255.1 Coriobacteriales bacterium
CGGATATGGCGGATGCAGAGGACGCAGATGCCATATTCGCCTGCCTCGGTGCCTACCAGCCGGTTCCGCAGATCGAGGGTGTCGACGGCGAGAACGTCTTCTGGTCGATTGCAGCTTACGACCATATCCCAGAGCTGGGACAGAACATCGTGATCATCGGAGGCGGAATGGTGGGGGTCGAGCAGGCCCTCTGGCTCAAGAGGCTGGGCAAGAACCCCGTGGTCGTGGCGCGTCACCAGCTGCGCGACGGCGGCAACCACCTGCATCTGCAGGCCGTTCGAAACGAGATCAAGAGAATCGGCCTCGAGGTTCACGAGTTCTATGGCACCCAGCGCATATGCTCTGACAAGGTTGTCTGCACCGACCCTGACGGCAAGACCGTGGAGTTTCCGGCCGACAGCGTGGTCTTTGCAACTGGAATGCGTCCCAGAACCGAAGAGGCCATGGCGCTTCGCGAATGCGCCCCGGAGTTCTACCCGATTGCAGACTGCATGATCGCCCGGGATATGTGCGAGGCCGTGACGCAGGCTTACATGGCAGCCAAGAACGTGGGTCTTGTCTAGGGAGCTGTCTAGGAGCGTCTCAGCAATAATTGCCCGTAAACATGCTTAGTAGAGTGCCGGCATCTCTAATCGGGGTGTCGGCACTATTCACATTCAGGCTATCATTCGGACTATACTTTTCGAGAAAGCAACTCTTAAAGACAACCCCTTGCGAAAGGACCTCAAATGGGAAAGATCGTACTCACCGGAACCAACGGCAACCTAGGCCGTGTCGCCGCCCAGACTCTGATAAAGATCTGCGACAAGAAAGACCTCATCTTCACATCCTCCAAGTTGGAGAAGATTGCCGATCTTGCGGAGCAGGGATATGAATGCCGCGAGGCGAACTTCAATGACTACGACCAGCTCGTGAAATCCTTTGCCGGGGGAGAAACGCTGCTTCTCATCTCGTTGCCACAGGTGGGTAGCAAGCGTCGCCGCCTGCACACCAACGCAGTTCTTGCGGCACGTGCAGCTGGCATCAAGCGCATCGTCTATACATCGATAACCGGATGCGACAATCTCGAGAATGCCGGGTATGAGATTGCCGATCACCGCTACCTCGAGTATCTGATTCAGGCAATGGAGTTCGACTATGTGTTCATGCGCAACTCCCAGTATGCCGAGGCTATGGTCATGGCGGTAAAGGGCGCGGTCGAGAACGGCGGGATACTGCGCACCGGCGAGGGCGACGGTAAGATGGCGTACGTCTCGCGCAAGGATTGCGGAATCGCCGCCGCCTATGCTGCGGCAGGTGACTATCACAACCAGGTGTTCTACATCTCCGGTCCGAGGCTTTGCACTGTTCAGGATTTCTGCGACGTGATTGCCCCCGCTTTCGGCGGGAAGGTGAAAGTCGAGTTCATTTCCGATGAGGACAGCCTGGCCGCATTCGATGCCATGGGAGTTCCCCGCACCACAGAGGGGGAGTGGCTCACCGAAGAGGCCAAGAATTCTCCGTTCTGCAGCTTGGGAATGGTGAGCTTTGCCGCTGCAATCCGCAAAGGCCAGATGGCATCCTGCACCGACGACTTCAAGAAGCTTACCGGCATGGAGCCCACTTCCATCGAGGATATCGCCGCCAATATCTCCGACTACTTCATCGGGGAGCGCAACGCCACCGAGAGCTAATGGACTGCTCGGGGGTAGGCCCGATCCTACCGTGATTCGAACTTGCAAACGACAGACGGGGCGTCCCAAGAGGGGCGCCCCGAAGTGTATCCGGCAACATCCGATGGGGCTTCATGCGCGGGTCCCTTGTAAGGCTGGGGGTGTTTTGGATCTTCGACCCATACCCATTGACTATCGGAGTGAGTTCCGTGCATAGCTGGGGACGTTGCGCGCATGTCAGGGGTGCTCTGAGAAAAGTACTTGTCGGAGCTCGGGACGGGTGGCACTTTTGCATGCCAATGGTGTTCCGTGGGGGGATGATGACCTGACCGCTGAAAGAGAAAAATACTCCGGTCATGCGCCATTTACACCTGTTCATGTACAGCTGTCTATGGTAAAGCTCCACGAGCTATTGGATGGTCGTGATATTTAGAAACGGGCACAAAGGGGCGACCTGAAATCACCTCTTGAACGTCCGGGTGCATACTGATATCCCCGGTAATGCGCTAGTTACACCTGTTTACGAGTGGGTTCCTGTCTGAGAGCCATGGGCTCTCATGTGATTGTGACCATGAAATTTCCGAAAGATAATCGACTGTAGTTAAACGACAGTAGGCAATGAATGTGTACATTTCTAGTCGTATAGGATAACTTGATTATTCCATAAGTTCATCTTATATTAAGAGAACTTTAGCATTAATAGACATGTGTCGGGATTTTCTGGAATGGGAACCAGAAATATTCCGGCTAAGGATTCACGGGGGTTTGAGTCCGGATCCGGGGTTGATGTAAATGGGGGGATAGCGCACGGAAGTGGGCCGTGCGTGAAATGCGGTTTCATGACCGCATACATCTCCATGTGCATTTCCTTGATTTCCAACTGATGCCGTCGTGAGTCAGGGCGTCGGCGGCAATTGTTTTTCCTGGTGGTTTGTTATTACCGCTCGGCGCGTTGCGACAATTGTGTTCGCTGGGAAGAACGGAGTTGGAAATGGGAAAAGAGAAGAGTAGGGGTCGCGTCTTCGTCGACAAGGCGTGGAGAATCATCTGCGCGGTTATACTGATTGTCTCTCTGGCACCAACGGCGCCTCAACAGGCATTCGCGGCAGATACTAGCGAGAATGCAGTTTCTACCGATGTGGAATCCGATAACACCGACTCTTCCGATGCGGCTCAGGAAGAGCCGGTAGATGCCACTGATGGTGCTGAAAGTTCAGATGAAGATGCCGGCACCCAGGTTCTCACCGAAACAACCGATCAAAGCGCAGACACATCGGCAGACTCCTCCGATGCTCAGACTTCCAAGGCGACATCCTCTTCCGAATCTCGAGCTGCAAAGAAGGTAGCTCAGGTTGCGACATCTGCCTATGATGGCACCGCCTATGCGGTGCTATCCGAGGACGGGACCACCCTGACCTTCGTGCGCTCGCACAACTCAGTCGCCAACGGGACCTCCGGAGCCACTGTGACCGACCTGGAGGGGGAGTCCCATAAAGGCACTGTCTATACCGGCTTCGAGACCGCAACGTATACCATCGACGGAAGCACGTCCACGGCGCCGTGGGGAGGCACCAAGAACACCGTGACCTCCGTTGTGTTCAAGGACAAGGTCAAACCGGTCTCGACTGGCTGGTGGTTTTACTATTTCAGCAAGCTGACCAGCATCGACCTTACGGGCCTCGATACCTCCAGCGTTGACGACATGAGCGGCATGTTTTCCCACTGCAGCGTCCTCGAGTCCATAGACATATCGGGCCTCAATACATCCAATTCCACCCGCATGGGACGAATGTTCGAAGGCTGCACCGAGCTCAAGTCCATCAACCTTTCGGGCCTCGACACCTCTAAGGTCACTTTTATGGATAATATGTTCAATAATTGCAGCTCCCTCGAGTCGCGTGACCTATCGGGATTCGATATG
>JBMNUL010000221.1:0-3562 GCA_050946255.1 Coriobacteriales bacterium
CCTCCTGCGTGTCCCGCTCGTCTTCGTCCTCCTGCTCGAAGAGCGTCTTGGAGTTCTCGTTCCACGCGCCGAAGTGGTACTCGTCGAAGACGACGAGGTCCCAGTCCTCCTCGCGGACCCACTCGTGCTGTGGCTTGATGCGCCCCGACCGGTCGCGTCCGAGGAAGTCCTGGAAGGAGCCGAAGCAGACGATCTGGCGGGACTTGTCGGCCGCTTCGTACTGCTCGGCGATGTTCGGCCTGCCCGGCTCCTTGGGCCTGCTGATGAACTGCCATCCCTCGAAGTCGACGTGCGTGTTGAGGTCCTCCTCCCACGCCGCCTGCACTGCCGGTTTGAAGGTCAGTACGAGCACGCGCCTGAATCCCATGTCCTTGGCGAGCTCGTAGGTGGCGAACGTCTTGCCGAAGCGCATCTTGGCGTTCCACAGGAACTTGGGAGTGCGCGTGCCGCCCTCGCGCTCGATGGAGTGGAAGTACTCCTCGGTCTTGTGCACCGCTGCCGCCTGCTCGGGACGCATCACGAAGTCGCGAGTGCGCCGCTCGACGTTCTCCGCTCGGTCGCGCACGGCGATGTATGCCGCCCTCACGTCGTCGGCCGTGCAGCGGAACCACTCCGTCTTCTTTCCGTCGCTGTCCTTTAGGCGCCGGAAGCCGTTCTTTTCGAGGTTCGCGTGAACGTCATGGTCCATGAACGTGGTGCCGTCGGTGCGCATCGCCGGTTCGACGAACACGACCTCATAGGGCTTCTCGCCAGGCTTGAGCGTCGGGTAGTGCTCGTGCATGCGTTCATCGATAGTTCGAGAGGTGTAGCCAACCTTAAGTAGTCCCTTAAGATTGGGATTGTGGGGCTCCTGATAGGCGTAGATGATAGGTTGGGCGTCCGGGCGCGATGGGAAGAAGTCACCGTTCATCATTCCTCATCATCACCCATCGACTTAATTTGATATTCAATATGTTCAATCTCGTCTGAATCTAGGCCATATTTTTTATACAGCTCATTATCTGTATAGATATGATCCCAGTTTTGAATTGGAACCCAGAGATATGTTGAACGTGTTGCATGTTGGGTGATTTTTCGAAGAGAAATCAAAAAGCGAACAAACTTTGTTTTGATATAACTTTGCACACTTATTGCCTCTTCTTTGCTATCCACATAGAAGAATAGGTATGTCTGTGTGCATACAGATGGGGAAGAGGTGATGAAGCTTGTTCCAATAACGGGATCTGGAATACGTTGGCCTCCATCAGACCCTGCTTGAGGCACCATGACCTTCCATTTGTCAACAAGCTCCGCGCTCTTCGTAATATTACGCCTATCTATATAGCCAACCAAACGCTTACCCCTAAAGCCGTAGTGGAGAGGCACAGCGCCATCAAAATCCCTTGTCTCAAAGTCTCTAAAATTCGATGTCCAGCCAAATTGCTTGTCGACAGAAAGGATGCTCGTAATAGATTGCTCCTGTCGATTTAATACTTTATGTAATATTGGAATGGCTTTTCCGTCTCTGACAAAGACATCATATTCATTCAGATTTCTTGCAATCGGTCCAAAAGTCTTTCCATCGCGAACAGTTGTTACAGAGCATTCGTGTTGGTTATCTTCGTCGCGACTCCAAAGAAAGTAGCAGACCCCTCCTTTAATTTCGACTCCCGGAAAAACTTCGCTCGCTACTGGAAAATCAACCATTGACATGATGTGAGGGTCTTCGAGCATCTCTTGCCTGAATTTGGTTAGTCCTAATCCACTGGTCATCCAGCGAGAGGGAATAATCATTACTAAGTATCGAGGATTCAGCTTCTTAGCTTGTTCAATAAAGAGGTTGTAGATAGGCCTATCCCTACTATTGCTTCTATTATCGTTAGAGCCCAGTTGGTAAGGTGGGTTGCCGACAATAACATCAAACTTCATATTCATTACCTCTTTGGGGCTTTGGACATGGATGAATTCATACGCGTGCTGCTCGAGTTCCTCGTCACGCTTATAATCCGATTGAGCTACGCCGCAGAATTTACAATTGCCATTTACCCATACGTGCTTAGTATTTCTGTACCGTACGTTCCCCTCAGCATTATTAAATTTGACTATTGAATATCTGCTGTTCGGATACTTAGAGCAGTACAGGCTTCGTCTCGAGAGCAAACTTGTTAGCTCGGTAATGGCGATACCGAAGATCTGCTTCTTGTAGATGTGATCAAGTCGCTCATTAAGATCTGGATACTCGTTCTCTAGCCCTACGATTAGTCGCTTAGCAATCTCGCGAAGGAACACGCCTGACTTGCACGCGGGGTCCAGAAACGTCGCGTTCGGGTCGCTCCATATCTCCTGCGGAAGCATATCGAGCATCTTGTTCGCTAGCTCGGGCGGGGTGAACACCTCGTCGTTGCTCAGGTTCGCAATGCAGCTCAGCACGTCCGGATTGTAGGTGCTCTCGAAGAGGCTACTCAACGTCCATCACCTCGTAGAGGCTCGTAAGCGGATACTCTCGAATTGGCTTGGGGATGAACGACTTCGTCTCCTCGTCGTACTCCCAGTCGACCGCTGGAGTGTTGTCTGCTCCGAAGAGCGAGCGGGTCTGGCCCTTGTCAACGTTGCCCTCCAGCATCTCGTCGAGCCGGAAGTCGCGGCGCTTCACCTTGTCGCCCAGGACGACGGACCACTCGGAGAAAACGATCGGCTTGTCGGTGTCTTGCCCATGCTCGTCAACCGCCTTGAGGCTGAGGGCGTTGCCGTTGAGGATGTTTCGCTCGAGAACGAACGCGATTGTATCGAGGAAGGCCTGGTTCTGCCTCCCCTTGGATGCCCGCGCATAACGACCCTCGACGATCCCATACAGCCTCTCGCGGCATGCAATCGTGTTGTCACGGAGAAGCTCTACGCCGTAGATGCTGCCTACCGCGATGAACGCGTATCTCTCCCACTCCGGAAGCGATCTGCGGTATCGCGAGTCGACCACGTCCAGTTTTCTCTTGAGCACCTCGGAGAGGAAGTTGCCGTCGCCACACGCGGGCTCGAGGAACCGTGAGTCAATGCGCTCGGTCTCCTGCTTCACCATGTCGAGCATGGCATTGACCTCGCGCTCGTTCGTGAACACCTCGCCGTGCTCTTGGACGCGCTCTCTTGACTTGACCTGTCCTGCCACCCTCTAGTCCCCCTCTGAGAGTTCGTTGATGATGCACGAGCGGATGAATGCCGAGAAGCTGACGCCCCTGAGGCGAGCTGTCTCCGCCGCTGCGTCCTTGAGGTTCCTCGGGACCCTGAGCGTTATTGGTGTAGGTTCGCCCTCGGAGAGGTAGTCCATCACCTGAGTGGACGTGGCACCGGAATCGACGAGCTCGGAGTACTTCATGGCTCACCCCTCGCAATTAGCGTGCAAAATGCAATAAATGTAACTACATTCTAGCAGTTAGCCCCTATCCGTAAACAAGCTTCTCCGGAGACAGCAAGTAGCCCATCCTGTACACCCACGGTGGCCAGGATGGACGCGGCGGACGGCGCGGACAGGCTGGCCGCGGAGGCAGCCCCGTTGGCGCAGACTGGCGTCTGTGCCCCGGGGGACGCCCCC
>JBMNUL010000222.1:0-3558 GCA_050946255.1 Coriobacteriales bacterium
ATCGAGAAGGCCGAGAAGGAGAGCCATGGCACCGATGTGATCCTAACCCTCAAGCAGGACACCGCCGATGAGGACTACAGCAGGTTCCTCCAGACGGATGAGATCCAGAGGCTTGTCAAGAAGTACAGCAACTACGTGCGCTACCCCATCCAGATGGAGACCCAGCTTCAGCGCGCGAAGCCTAAGCCCGAAGATGCCGGCGATGATTACAAGACCGAGTACGAGGATTACACCGAGGTGCAGACCCTCAACTCGATGATCCCGATTTGGAAGCGCAGCAAGGACGATGTGACCGAAGAGGAGATCAACGACTTCTACAAGCTCACGTTCCACGATTTCGAAGACCCGGCTCGCGTGATCAAGTTCAAGGCCGAGGGCACCCTGTCATACGATGCGATGCTCTTCATCCCGAACAGGCAGCCATTCGACTTCTACAGCTCCGATTACAAGAAGGGCCTCGCCCTCTATTCCTCGGGTGTCATGATCATGGAGAAATGCGAGGACCTGCTCCCCGACTGCTTCAATTTCGTTCGCGGAATCGTCGACAGCCAGGACCTCTCTCTGAACATCTCCAGGGAGACACTGCAGCAGGACAGGCAGCTCAGGGCCATTGAGCGCAGGATCGAGAAGAAGATCAAGTCGGAGCTTGCAGACATGCGCGATAAGGAACGCGAGGACTACGAGAAGTTCTTCGAGAACTTCGGCCGCACGCTCAAGTACGGGCTCTATGCAAGTTACGGACAGCAGTCTGACCTGCTCGCCGACCTCCTGATCTTCTATTCGCTCAAGCAGGAGCGCATGGTCACCCTCGACGAGTACATCGACGGCATGGGAGACAGCCAGACCGCCATCTACTACGCAGCCGGCGAGTCCATCGACCAGCTCTCCAAGATGCCCATCGTGAAGACCGTTTCCTCCAAGGGCTACGATGTGCTCCTCTGCACCGAGGACGTGGACGAATTCTGCCTCAACATGTTGCACGAATACAAGGAAAAGACATTCCAGAACGTCGCCTCGGGCGACCTCAACCTCGAGACCGAGGAAGAGAAGAACGAGGCCAAATCCGTATCTGAGGCAAACTCCGACCTGCTCAATGCCATGAAGGAAGCACTCGGCGACAAGGTCGCAAGGGTCACGATTTCGACGAGGCTCACCGACGAACCCGTGTGCCTGACTTCCGATGGCCCGGTTTCCCTTGAGATGGAGAAGATTCTGAACAACAACCCGGGCGGACAGAAAGTAGACTCTCAGCATGTGCTCGAGCTGAACTCCAAGCACGATATCTTCAAGGCACTTCAGAGCGCACAGGCACTCGGAGACACCAAGAAGGTGGAGACCTACTCGAAGATCCTCTACGACCAGGCACTTCTCATCGAGGGACTTCCGATAGACGACCCCGTGGAGTTCTCGAAGAACATTTCGGAGCTGATGAAATAACGCCGGGGGGGCTATCTGAAAGCAATCTGGCGGATGGTTCTCCCCAAAGTATGGGGAAACGAGAAAAAGCAAGGGAGACACCAGAAGTGCCTCCCTTGTTCCATAGATTTGCTGCAATGATCTCAGAGCCTCGGCCAACTCGCCTTGATCCACATCGAAGCAGGCGCAGCTAGAATGAGCACAGCTCGTGGCAAACATGGAGCGAAAATTCCAGCACCCGAAACAGCTGCAGCTACCGTGGCAATTGCGTTTTTCACAGCTGGGAGCAGATGCAGCCCGAAACCACAAGGCTATCTGTAATCAGCCATCAAGGCCTCGAACGCTTGCCTGGAATTGACTATCACATCTTTCGACACGCAATAGCCGATGCGCACCCATCCCTTGACGCCAAAGCTGTTCGATGGCACGAGGAGAAGCTCATGGCTCTTGGCGCGCTCGGCGAATTTCTCCGCATCTGGCTCGAGGACCTTGACCCAAAGGTAGAACGCACCTTGCGGCTCGATGTACTCATACCCGATCTCGGAGAGCATGCTGCACAATAGCTCGCGGTTCTCGGTGTAAGATGCCACATCGGCAGGCTCCCCCACGCACTCCTCGATGACCATCTGGAACAGTACGGGCGCGCAAACGTAGCCAAGTGCTCTACCAGCCCCGCAAATCGCCGTGTAGACCCTTCTTGCGTCGGTGACACAATCGGGCACCAGAACGTATCCTATGCGCTCTCCGGGCATGCTGAGGGACTTCGACCACGAATAGCAGACGATTGTATCGTTGTAGATGTCGGGCATCCAAGATGGGACAACGCCATCGTATACGAGCTCGCGATAAGGCTCGTCGGAGATGAGGTAGATGGGCTCGCCGAATTCCCCGCTCCTCTTCACCAGCACATCGGCGAGCTCTTCCAGGTTCTCGCGGGTGTAGACAGTTCCAACAGGGTTGTTTGGGCTGTTCACGATGATTGCCCTCGTGCGAGAGTTGATGGAGGCGTTCACGGCATCGATGTCGATCTGGAAATCGCTCTGCCTTGCAGCTACCTCAACGCATTTCGAACCTGCGCTCTCGATCCACATCTTGTACTCCGGGAAATACGGGGCGATGACGATGACCTCATCCCCCGGGTTCAGAACCGCATGCAGGCTGGCGTCGAGCGAAGCAGCAGCCCCCATAGTCATATAGAGGTTGTCTGGCGTGTAGTTGGTGCCGAACCTCTCGTTGAGGTTGTCGGCAATGGCCTTGCGGCAGCTCGGCAGACCCTGGGCGGGAGTGTAGCCATGCACCTTCTCGGGGGGCATTTTCGAGATCTTCTCGATGGTCTCGGATACCTTCGATGGAGAGGGAACCGAGGGGTTTCCGAGGCTGAAATCGAAGACCTTGTCCTCGCCGATTTGAGATTTCCTCTCAAGGCCATAGGCAAAAAGTTCCCTGATTGCAGAGGGTTGGGCACCCAAAGAATAGTTTTTCTCGTTGATCATCTGAACTCCCGTCTCGCATTGACATGCCCATTGGGCATCACAAGATGATTCTACGCCAAACCAGGAAACGCACCCATCAAAGCGACTTTCGCATCCAGATGTGGTCGACGTGCTCCTCCTTCTCGATCGGGCCAAAGGAAACATAGCCCTGCTTCTCGTAGAACGGTGTGACACGGCACTGGGCGTGGAGCTTCACCGACTTTGCGCCGGCGCTTCTGGCTACGGATTCTCCCTCAGCGACCAGCAAACCTCCGATGCCGCGTCCCCTTGCTGTTTTCAAAACCGCAAGTCGCCCAAGCGTCCAAGTATCCTTATCCGGGTCATCGCCTTTTGGCGGGAGCATCCTTATGCAGCCCAGGAGCTCATCTCCATCCCAGGCGGTGATATGCACTGTCGATGGGTCCTTATCGTGCTCGTCGAACTCGTATTCGAAGCCCTGCTCCTCGATGAAGACCTTCGTTCTCACGAATTTCTCGCTCTCGAAATCGCCTATCTTGAAAGTAACTGACATGTCAGCATCCCTGTATTATTTTTGAGCACCGAAAAAACGGGTTCGTTGAAAGGCCGAACCCGAGGAAATTATGAAGCTATTTTGTGTTTGTTCAACCATTTTCATGCCGATGCTTTGAAAAAACAGCTTCTCATCTGC
>JBMNUL010000223.1:0-3527 GCA_050946255.1 Coriobacteriales bacterium
GTCTCCTGCAGACTTTATCGCGTGAATCTAGAGCACCTTCCCACCAGATTCAGCCGCAAGTCCCACCATGTGCCTGAACGCCCGAACCTGCTGCTCCTTGGAAAAAGCCGCGCGCTTTCCGTAGTCGAGACCGACCTCTCCTATGAACCTGGTCCTGCCGATGTTCGCATCGAAGATCTCCAGCTCCGCATCGACATCGGAAGAGCCAACCCACCAGGGGTGAAAACCCAGTCCAACTCCGACGTTGGGAATCCCTCCGAAACGCTTCATAGCCGGTTCGAACCCATTTGGCGATACGGTGTTGGCGAAGAGCATGGAGCCGTGCCGAGCCACCGCCTCCGCCACCTCGCTTCCATTGGACATGAAGTCGAGATGCACGTGGAGGTCGCAAAGCTTGCCCATGGCCTGATCGTGGCCTTCGCGATTCTCTTTTTCCTTTGATTCAACCATCGAGCTTCCCATCTGAACACTGCAAGGGTCATGCATTGTGGTTTGCAGAGTCGTCGATTTGAAGAATCTGCCGGATAACCCAACCGGCTAGCATCTGCCCCATTATCGGTGGGAAATAGGACATCGTGCCCAGATCGGACCTGTCCCTTCTCGATGCGCCCTCAACGGTCGATGTGCGTGCCGGTACCTCGGATGAGTAGAGCACGTTCAGAGAGCGAATCCCGCGCTTGCGCCCTTCTTTTCGCATTATCCGGCACATGGGGCAGTTGACGGTGTCGTAGAGGTCGGCGAACTTCAGATATTCGGGATGGAGCTTGTTGCCCCCTCCCATGCTGCTAACCAGGGGGAGTCCGTTCTCCTGGGCGAACAGGGCGAGCTGGAGCTTGGTGGAGATGGTGTCGATTGCGTCCACGACCCAATCCACCTTGCCAAGATACGGCCCGAAGAATTCCTCAAGGTCCTTTGCAAGCAGAAACTCGGAATGCTTCTCCACATGGGCGTTGGGGTTGATGTCCAAGATCATCTTCTCCATCACGTCGACCTTGCGCTGGCCCAACGTGGAATGGAAGGCAATGACCTGCCTGTTGATATTGCTCTCACTGACGACATCGTGGTCGACGATGACGATGTTGCCAATTCCTCCCCTTGCGAGCGCCTCGGCGCAGTTGGACCCCACACCGCCGACGCCAATGACCATCACCTTTGACGACGCAAGCTTCTCAACGCCCTCGCGGCCGATGATCACCTCGAGCTTCGAAGTGCTTTCCCCGCCAGCTTGAGAAGATGGGTCATCATCCTGAAGGGTGCCCAACAGATGAGCACTTTCTCCTCTCGCTTGGGAAGTGGAGTCATTCTCGTGGCGAGACCCGCGCGGTAAGGTGGTTTCTCCTTTTTCTCGAGGGGAAGGCCCATCTGACTCGCATGGGTCCCCAGCACTCCACGAAGATGCCTGCTCGACGGCAGACTCCCACAGCGATTGCCTCTCCCCTTCCCCCACAGGGAAGCATTCACACTCGCAACCCAGAAGCTCGGAAGCCCCAGTGGGGTCGTCCACCAGCTTCAACTTGTCGCTCTTTCGCAACCTCTTGATCCTGTACTCCAGAGCGCTGGCGGTGGGCCGGTCGGGGCACTCCCACAAAGCCACGAGCCCGACGGCCTTGTGGGACCTCGTGTACTTGGCACAAGCATCCGACAACGTGATGTGCTCGAACATCCTCCTGACGACATCGTTGGTGATACCGGTATACAGCGAATCATCCTCGCACAACAGGATATATGTGTAATACGAATCCCCCGCCATAAAGCCCTCTGAAGAGTCCGGCTGAAAATGCACTTCGGCATACCATGAGATTTTAACCCACCAAGGATTGCCATAATAATTTTCTTTAAATATAATTATTCTCAATCATAAATATATTATCTTGAGAATAAATCAAATTACTGCATTGCATGGCTCATCAGAAACAGAATTTGCCAGCATGTTTTGCCGGCAATGTTTTTCGAGCAGTGCTGAGTTCCGTTTGCAAACAACGGGGCTCTTGCATGCAATATCTTCCACGTGCAAGATCCTCCATTGCAGCGCGCGACTCGTCTGCATCGACAACGGTTATGGCCCGGAGCATTAGAGGTTCTTTAATCTCTCTCCTTTTCGTGTGGGGCGAAGGGATGCGCCGGAAATAACGGAAACGTATCTGCAGGAAAGAAAGGTAGGGAAAAATGCAGACATCTGATGAAGCTCGCTGTAGAACAGGGAGCAAGTTTGCAAGGATTTTCTTCAGCCTGGTGCTGGTGATATCTCTTGCACCGACATTCCCAAGTTCCGCACTCGCCGACGATCAGCAAAGTGCCGACAGCACCACGATGGCCGAAGGCGAAGCGTGGGACGGGACTTTCGACTACTCGTGGTACAACACCACGGACACCTCGTTCACCATCACCACTCCGGAGCAACTCGCCGGACTCGCAAGGATAGTCAACGGGTATGCATCGGGAATTGACCAGGACAACTTCACCGGCAAGACCATTACCCTTGGAGCAGACATCATCCTCAATTCCCAAACCTATTCTGAGCAGAACTCTTCTGCCAGAGCCTGGACCCCGATTGGAGATGTGAACACATCATCTGGCTCCGATAGCTCGATGTATTTCAACGGCACCTTTGATGGAAACGGGCACGTCATCAAGAACATATACATCGACGGTAGCGTCTCGAATCCCGGTGCGTATGGTGGATACCAGGGACTCTTCGGAGCTATAGGAAGCGATGCGGTCATAGAGAACGTTGGAATCGACGGTGGATACATCTACGGCCGAGTCGCCGGAGGAATAGCCGCCATCTCCCACACCGATTCTCCAAGCAGCATGCCCCACATCATCGGCTGCTTCAACACCGCCAACATCGCCGGCAACGGGTCTACCAGCCGTGGAGCAGGCGGAATCTTCGGTGGCGAGGACAGGAACGGAGACCACACTGCCTCTGAAGCAGATGCTTATCGCGCCGCATGCTACATTGCGAATTGCTACAACACGGGCACGATCAACGGGTCCACGTCTGGACCTGCCGGAGGAATCGCGGGCACCGGATCCAACATGATCTATTCCTGCTATAACGTTGGAACCATCAATTCCTCGAGCAGCTATGCCGGAAGCATAGTCGGAAATGTCTATGCAACAGGTTCCATTCCTGCAGGCGATTTCGATGCCTGTGGCGTCGTGGTCGATAGCTACGCCCTCTCGGGCACCCATACAACTTGCTACAACCTCATCGGCGAAGGACAGGACAAGAGCGCGGCCACGGCTGTGACCGATTATTTCAAGACCGAGTCCCAGTTGAAAGAATCTGGGGCTGCAGCATTGTTCAGCCAGTCCTTCGTGGATGTGTCCGACGGATACCCACAGCTCTACTGGCAGGCGGGCGACTCGCAGATCGACATTTCCACGGCAAATGCCACGGTCTCGGAAATTGACACCCAGCTCTACACCGGATCTGCAATCGAGCCGGAGTTCACGGTCACGGTCCCAGATTCAGACTCTTCTTCATCTGAGGAAATCACGTTGAAGGAAGGGTCGGACTACAT
>JBMNUL010000224.1:0-3495 GCA_050946255.1 Coriobacteriales bacterium
CAGGGACATCATCCTAACCGAGGTCGACGAATGGTACAACCACAGCATAATGTCGGTACTAGAGATAGAGGGAGTCGACGCGCACCCGGTAAAGGCATGCAATCAGATTGATCTCTTCCAATCCGCGGTTGCCAACACGCATGGTGTTCTCCTCATGAATGGCCACCTTCCCTGCGAGCCGGGGAGCGGAATTGCCGCCGTCGCAATACGCCACGAGCCCGGACGCTTCAAGATGGGTTTCTACAGCAGGCGGGCGAATCGCGACCCTTGCGTGGAGAACTTCCTTCGTCAGTGGCGGTAGATCATCTGTTTGCATCACACGTTCTGTTCTGCGCTCCGCGCATCATTTCAGATAAAGGCCTCATCACGTACGTCGCGGCACGCGGGCTAAGCTGTTTACAGACAGGGACCGTGGCCACGCCTTCCCTCCATCGAAGGACAAGCCCAACGACATCCGCAAGCTGGGTTTTCCAACTACTGCAGAAACCACACACAAGGGGCTATCCCAACCAGTAGATCCCCTTCTGCTATCCGGTCGCTTCAAGTGGCGAGGCCATGAAGGAGTACTACGCTGAGCACAGCAATGTTCGCTACGCAACGAGACCTTCGACGTGGAGAAGATCCCGCACTACAAGGGCTGATCCATCTCGCAGCGTTGCAACCTGTAGAAACGCGCCCTCCCCTGACGGATATCCGAGGAGGGCGCATTGGTGCTATCCGGCTAAACGCCTGCGCGCGGGTCCTTTGGAGATGATTCCCATTTCCGGGGACATCTGCTCTACCGGCTACACGCCTGCGCGCGGGTCCTTTGGAGATGATTCCCATTTCCGGGGACATCTGCTCTACCGGCTACACGCCTGCGCGCGGGTCCTCTCTGCCGGTGTAGTTGTATTCGTAGATCATGTCGCCGTTGCTTTCCTCAAGCTTATCGTTCAAGGTCAGCTTGAGGCTGCCCCTCGCGTAATACCGCATGTAAGCCGGCGCGATGCCCATTGCGTCGAACTGCTCCTTGGTGCCCCCGACGACCTTTGCCATGTCGCCGAGCTTCTCTTGGAGCTTTTTTGCCTCTTCTGCGTTCGCAGGGGCGTTCCCGTACATGTCGCGTACTTCCAGCTCTTGATCCCACGTGACTGTCATCTCGGCGCGGTTTCCATCGCCGTTGTCGAACACATAACGACTCGTCTTCGGGAAGAGCCTGCCGATGACGGGTTGCATCTCCTTCTCGGTCTCCAGCTGGTATTTTCCGTTGGTGGAGAACACGATCTTCCCGGTCTCGTTGTCGGCAACCATGAAGAACGGCACATGCGTGAAACCGAAGCGCTCGTTGCCTACGAATTCGTAGATGTACACCACGTGCTTGTCGGTATACATGCGGCCCCAGAACCAATGATGGAACGCCTGTAGGGGCATGATGTTTTCCCATTGGTGATCGTGGTAGCCGAATCCCTGCACGTCGTGCCAGGTGCCATCGTAAAACAGCTTGCCAGTGACCCGGCACTTCGGCACGCTAAGGTCGGTGTAGTGGTACTGGTCCTCGTCTCCGAGCGCGATGATCGACGTACCCTGGCGAAACGGCTCCACAAGCGCATGGTAGTGCAGGTCGCAGGCCAGGCCGTTCGTCTCCTCTACGTGCACGTCGTAGTCCTCGAAGTCGCCGGTGCAGTAGTTCGGGCCGAAGTGCACGTCGCACTTGTCGGTGCCGATGTGCGAGTCCTCGGCGCTTGAGTAGGCAAACTCCTGCATGGCGCGTCCGTCGGGTGGGTTGATGGCGATGTTGAGGTTGGGGGAATCGCCCGCAAGCATCATCTTTGCCGGCTCCTTTGGCCGGAACGCCACAACGGCCTTCGTACCGTCATCGAACGTGGCGTCGAAGTACCACACGCCGCCCTCGCCCGGCCCGTCCGTACCTCGGCGGCCGTCCTCCCATTTCTCCACCTTCTGGGGGTTGATGCCCAGCTTCTCGAAATCCTCAGGCCTATCCATGAGTCTCATTCGTTCCATGGGGCAGCTCCTTTCGACAATGCGATTTTCTCCATCTGAGAATTATTACAACTATGAGTTGTATTATTGTTAGTATCGCATGCAGCAGAGCTGACGTAATGCGTCGGTTGCACTGCAGAGGTTGCATTCCCAAGGGAGGAGATTCTATGGCACGGCCCCGTAAGACAAGTCCGAGATACAACACAAAGGCTCAGATTATCGACGTGTTCTTGGACCTCTCGCGCAAGGTGCCGATTGACGAGATCACGGTGAAAATGATTGTCGACACCGTCGGCTGCAACAAAACCACGTTCTACTATCATTTCAATTTCATCGAGGACCTGTACAAATCCGCCTTAGAAAAGTCAGGCATCGGCCAGACCGCGCACACGGTGATTGATAAGGTGCTGAGCGGTGATTGGGTGCAGGACGTGACAGATGCTGACTCCCATGAAGTGGAGATGCTCGACCAACTCTGCACCCTGACAGCCCTCAATGCGACGGGCCAGGGCAGGGAGCGCATCGCCTCTTTTCTTGGAACCGCGATTGCCCGTGCATTGGACGTCGACCCAGACTTCGCCGACTACCAGACGCAAGTCCTCCTCTCTTTCTTGACGGGTGGAGTTTGCGACGCACTTCGGTATCGTGGACAAACGGGCAATGCTGTTCCCGTGGACGAGTTTTGCCACGCAATATACGACACGGTTATTCCCGCCGTCTATCAGAAGTTGCAGGAACGTGGTGCCGTCAAGGCGTGAGCCGGTTTCTCAAGCGTTGTTTTCACATGTAGGAATTACAATTCTGGCTTCTAGGCTACGAGCACAAATATGCAAGTATGCCGTGCTAAGCTAGCAAATAACCCGAATTGTCAGGCTTTCTAACAGCGAGCAAAAGATGATAGAGGCTGATTTTAGAGGCCGGCGTTGTGACGGGAGGACATCTCCTGGTTTGCGAAACATAGGTACTCCCCTACCACGCTAGGCAAGAGAGACGTCCTCCGACGAGATAGCAGCCCATCCATCACACATGAAAGGAGGGACGTGCCATTGGCACAGGCGCCATGAGACTCAGTATGTACATGCTCGAACGTTGGCTTGCTGAATACAACCCAACCTCGATCATACTCGAGGGTAAACGCCGCCTTGTCGGAGCGCGTCTCTTCACCAACGACACCGAGCTCGAGGACTATTACGTTTACATCGTCAGAAGCGAGGAACTGGCCTCGGTCAAATCGGATGAGGCGCTGCTGGTCAATGGTCGAGACGCCATCAGCGTGAAGCTCGACGATTTCAACGCGGTCTTCAACAGCGTTCTGGCTGCCTTTGACTTCTACAACGATCTGGAGTCCCGCATGCTTTCCGACATCTACAGCCCGGATCCAGAACAGCGCATAGTGTCC
This sequence comes from Coriobacteriales bacterium, assembly GCA_050946255.1. Taxonomy (GTDB): domain Bacteria; phylum Actinomycetota; class Coriobacteriia; order Coriobacteriales; family CADBOM01; genus JBMNUL01. The sequence goes on from JBMNUL010000224.1 coordinate 3,380, forward strand.
GCTTGCGAGAACCTCGTGGGCCCCATCGCGGTAATATCCGCCGACTTCCATGTGCTGGGGTGCTCTCAAAACTTTTCTGATCCGCCCGCAAACGATCATTGGGCGTACATGTTACA
>JBMNUL010000225.1:0-3488 GCA_050946255.1 Coriobacteriales bacterium
CGCTCTGAAAGGTTATGAAATCGAATCCAAGATAGAAAAGGGATATCTACGGCTCAGCGGAATTCGCACTGGTCAGTTATGCCCCAGTGATTGCCTGAGGGTCCATGCCGAGGGCGATGACGTTGTGTGCGAATGTCGAACCGACCAGATAAGAGTCAAGGACACCCCGGTTGAAGACGTCTTGGACTCCCTACTCTCGTACTTTGAGATGATTCAGGAATGGGAGGTCGCGTTGGCGGCTGCAGGTTCCGACGACTCGTTGAAAAACATCATCAACATTGCCTCGGAGATTCTCTCAAGTCCCGTGATAATTGCAGATGTCGAGAACATGATGTGCGCTATCAGCGATAAATATGATGACAACTCCATTGCAGATTTGCGTTATGCGAAGCTGAACGGGAGGCTCCCATGGAAATCTCTCGAGTTCATCGACAAGGACATGGTATTCGCCTCCAAGATGTTGGCAGCTAAAGGCTCGCCTTTCGTCTCGAATATCCCAAATATAGATGGTGATGTCATAGCATGCGAGATCAAGAGCGCATCAGAAGGCTTCAAGGCCATGCTCTTTGTGATTCTAGGCGTGAAGAAAGCCACCCCTGGTTCTCTGCAGTTGGTGGAATCGATATCAAAATGCATCGAGCACTGGATTAAGGAAAACAAGGGAAAGCAGAGGATGTTCTCGAAGGCAGACCTTCTCACCAGGCTTGCAAGTGGGGAAGACGTCAGCGACGAGGAGATTGCAGAACAACAGGAATTTCTCGGAATGGTCGATGGGAGAAAGTTCGTGTTGGTGAAAATCGTCCATTCCCCCAAGAAGAGCATTGCCTGGGCGGCTTCGGTTTTCCATGATAACATTCCAGGGTCCAGATGCTTCGAGATGGAGGACGGATTGTTCGCCCTGTGCTCGAGCGACTCGGATTTAGAGGAAAGACTCGAGCACCTTGCTGCAAGATATGGAATGAGGTTCGGTCTCAGCTGGCGGTTCTCGGACTGGAAAATCCTTCCCGAGGCGGTGAACCAGACCGAGGTCGTGTTGTCGTATACGGCAGATCCGGTAGCGGTCCTCAATTCCCATTGCGTTCTCTTCTACGTCTTCTCCATCTTGATGTCCTCCACGAGAAACATCGAGATCGTGCACCCGGCGATAGAGACTCTGGAACAGTATGACAACGAGCACAACAGCGACTATCTGAGAACTCTCTGGTTCTACCTTCGCCATGAGAGGAACCTCGTCAAGACGGCAGAGGACCTCAACATTCACAGGAACTCTCTCGTCTACAGGGTCAAGAGGATTTCGGAGATCATCCCAGATGTAGACCTCGACGATCCCGAGACCAGAGAGCATCTCATGATGTCCTTCAGGCTCCACGGTCTGCGCGACAGAAACGATGACGTGTTGTAGCCTGAACTTGGGCGGCAGATAAGTGGAATGCCCTGCATCGCCATGCCTTTGAGGTCGGATTTGTAAGATATCACTGCATCGCCAAAATCAGGGGTCGTAATGGGAAGATACCCCTGCATCGTCAAGCTCGGGGAGGTCTGCTCGGTGGGAATGTCAGCGCCTCATCAAGCACAACCAGGCCGCATCAATGGCCGCATCAATGTCAATAATTAAAAATTTCCCCCTTGTTTCTTTCGGCAAAGAAAATAATCTCGTCTCTTGCCGAAACCTACCTCATTCCAAGTGGATATAATCGGCATTTGATGCTGATTTGAAGCGACGGGTGCTAGAGTTGCAGTTCAACCTCCTTGCAAGCGTCCCTTTTCGCAGTTCATGTTGAAGTGGTGAATGGAAATGGAAGATACAGAAGAGCTGATTTCGCAAACGCACGATGCAGATCCCGAGGTCCGAGGCCGTGCGGCGGTAAAACTTGGGGCCGTGAGGAGCCAGGAGTCCTTTGGGGCTCTCGTCGACCTTTTGGGCGACCAGGACAATCGGGTGCGAGTTGCCGCAGTCCGCTCTCTCGGAGACCTTGGGGACAACAACGCCGTCGAGCCATTGCTTCCTCTTTTGGAGGAGCAATCGGTCGAGATTCGCTGCACGGTCATGGCGGCCCTTGCACAGATTGGGGACGAGAGGGCATTTGCCCCGATTGCGACGAGATTGTTCGACGTCGACGACGACATACGAACCAACGCTGCGGCGGCTATTGGGAAGCTGCGGGACAAGAGGGCGTTCGAGCCCCTGATGATGTGTTTGGACGATTCGGTGGAATGGGTGAGGGCTAACAGCGCCTGGTCACTTGGGCTGATAGGATGCCCGGACGCCCTCGACCGCCTTCGAGATCTGGCGGACTCACATGACACTCCCAACGTGCGTGCAAACGCCGTGAGCGCCATTGGAATGCTCGGGCTGGATTCTGATGGTGCGGAAGCCGAGAGTGCACTGGAGTTCGTGCTCGATGTCTTGGGGGATGAATCTGAGGAACCCAAGGTCCGCGTTGCCGCGGCGTTGGTTTTCGGGCAGTCCTTCTCGATAGCCTGTGGGAAGAATCCCGAAGTCGCTTCCGCTGCATTCTCGATCCTATACTCGCTTGCCTCAAAATGCGATGACCCAGATCTGCAATCCACTGCAATCTGGTGTCTCGGCAAGATATGCACTCCGGAAAATGTTTCCAAGTTGGGGATATCACATGAGATCATCGACGGCGTGTTCGATTTGCTGTGCGCCTCTCTCGAATCAGGATACGAATGGAACGTGCGCTATGCGATAGAGGCTTTGAGCGACCTTGGCGAGGAGCGCTGCCTTAAGGCAATCGAGGAGTTCTCCTCGACAGATGGTGCGGCTCCATACGAAAATCTCTGCGACCAAGCTGTGATGAAGCTCAGGGGAATGCTTGGCTGAGCTTAGAACCTGACCTGGCGGCTCGGCAGTTGCGGTGACTGCGCCAGCTGCAGTGGCACTCTTGAGCCTGACCTGGCGGCTCGGCAGCTGCGGCAAATAGAAAACCGGGGCCACCTTTGCAGATGACCCCGGCGTTGTCTCGGTTTGAATGCATGTGCCTCAGTCCCTCTTGGAACCCAGACTTTCTAGATGATCTTCCTGTCCGGGCTGGCGTAGATCACATTCTCCTTCGACTTCTCCCAATCTGGGAGGGTGAATATGCGCGCTCCACGTTCCCTGGCAGCTGCCATCTTCTCGGCGACCGCTTCCTTTCCATAAGCAAGCGCCTTGTTGGGGCAGTTCTTGACGCAATAGGGCAGCTCGCCCTCAGCAGTGCGGTTCTTGCACTTGATGCACGACTTGGAGTACACGGGCATCCAGCTCATGTGAAGGTCGGGCCAGGTTCCGGCAGGCCTGTCTATACCCTCGCCGCTTCCAAGCGTGCGCACGTCTACGAAAAACTCCCCGTCTTTCAGCTTGTTGCCCGTCATGCAGGACATCGCGCATGTCCAGCAGCCAGTGCATCTCAGCAGGTCCACGAATATCGTCGTATCCGCGATTTCATCGGCCTTGGGGGAATGTGCCGCAATGATCTTCTCTGCCA
>JBMNUL010000226.1:0-3485 GCA_050946255.1 Coriobacteriales bacterium
TAAAGTCGCTGCCTATCGCTCTCGGTGCTTGCCTGCTCGCGCTTGATGCGCGTCCCATCCCCAATGGATTCGAGCCCGTTTCCAAGCCCAGCGGTCTCCATCATCACCGAGCCATCGGGCCCTTGGAAGACGTGGATCCCCGTATCGGATCCCTGCTTGATGTAGAGCTCACGTCTGGTCGAGTTGGAACCTTGACCGCCAGCCTTGTCCACCGGGCTCAAGACCACGGACCTCTTCACATCGTACCCGTGCTTGCGCATCACCTCGTCTAGTGCCCAGGCAATGTAGGAGTCGTCGGCAGCGGAGTCGTACCCGCTCTTCAACTGTTCCAACCGTTTCTCGAGTTCCTGCTCGTCGGAGAAATCCCGAAGTGGTTCGAGCTCGCATTTCAAACCAGTCTCGTTGGCAATTCATGCCGCCTGTATCTGGCAGTCGTAGTAGAGGCTCCTCATGGACGTGCAGTGGGTCTTTGCCTCATCTATAAGGAAAGAGGCTTGCGAGACGGCGTTTTGAAGCGGAACAGAGTTTCTGCCGTCCTGTCGTAGTGCATCGGCTCCCTGGAGGATTTCGGAGGCGAGCTCAGTGAGGACCCGCTTGCGTTTTGCGCCTAGCCCCTCGTTTGCCAAGAGAAGGTTGATTTCGTCAAGATAGGACTTGGCAGATTCCAGGAGATTGTCCGGTGAGGGCTTGTCCGCCTTTTCCGAGGGCCGTGGCTCTACAGGGGAGCCTTTCGCTGTGGTATTGGATTTGGAGTCTCTTTCTTTAGAATTTAGAAGATCTTCCACCATCTCAGTGCTGAAGAAAGAGTATTCCCTGCTGTCTCCTTCGGACAGCTTGTCGGCAAGCCCTTGTGCCTCGTGAGACCTTCCCTCGCTGGCTGCGGTTGAACTGACCCTTTGCTCTTCCTTTTCCAGTTCCTGGATGGCTCTATCCAAGATTTCCTGTGTTTTCTCCCTCAACTTCTGGTTGTACAGCTTCGCAAGTTCTATGTTGCTCGGGAGCTTGTCGCCGTCAGAATCGGTTATCTCAGCTACTGCCTTGCGTTCGAGCTCTTCGATCTCATGAAGCATTTCCGACCTGTGCTCTTGGAGCTGTAGACATTCCCTCTTCAGGTTCTCGATTTCATCTGATATTCGCAGGAGAGCATTCTTCAAGATCTCGGACCTCTCATTGCGCACGGCCTGAAGCTCTGCCTCTATCATTTCGAGAATCATTCTCTCGTATTTGGGACCGCTCATTACTCGATTGCCCTTTCGCCGCGACTACGGGAAGTCGGTTTTTCGACATCCAGTTTTCGCAGAATAAATTTCGCTGCTTCCATTGGGAAGGCGCACCCCACTTAGTTATTGAGTTACATTTTAGCCTTGCCTCGCGCAGGTGGATATACGCAGTGCGATTAATACGCGACCGAGATTAACACCTGGGGCGGACATTAAATGCGGAGAGAATTGGAGACAGATCTTCTGCCATACACCGACCCTGATACCGGTTGTGAAAAGGGGATTCTTCCTTGTCAAACTCTCTAACCCATCGAAATCGAATTGACAACCGCTTGGTATGTGGCGTCGTCTAGCTCTCTAGGGTCATCTATGCTGCCACGGTTGAAGAAGACCAGGAAACCTCCGTTCGATTCCCCGTCGTATCCCAATGCGAAGCTATAAAGGGCCCCCTTTGGGATTGTCCCTCGCCACAGTGTATGAGGAAATGTCGATGCCTTCGGAGATTGTAAACGAGAGATCTTGGTCGTAGTCGGAAACGTCTTTGAGAATCAAATCCACCGGCAGAGACTCCAGGTTCTTCGTCTCCCCGTTGTGAAATTCTGGAACATCTGGTTCGATGTTCCGTGTCAGTACAACTCTGGACGGCGGTGTTGGAAGATGGGCATGTTGGCACGCGCCTCGTCGATTTTCGAGAGGTCTATATCGCAGGTGATTAGCTCCTCGCCGGTGCCTCCCTCGGCGATGATGTTTCCCCAAGGGTCGGCCACGCAGCTTCTTCCGATACGCGTCTCGTCTGCGCGGGAGAGACCTGCGACGAACATCTCGTTTTCGATAGCCCTCGCGCTTATCAGCGTTCGCCATTGCCTCGCCTTACCGGGACCGTCAACCCACGATGCGGGGAAGATCATCAGCTGGCATCCCTGGAGCGCGGCCTTGCGGGCGACCTCAGGAAAGCGCAGGTCGTAGCAGATGGCCACTGCGATGGTGGCGAATGGGGCTTCGATTGGCGCAAGCAGCTCGTCTCCAGCTTGCATGCGGTCAGATTCGTGCTCCGCCTCTGCATCAAACAGGTGAGTCTTGCGGTACACGCCGCGTTTCACGCCCTTGTCGTCGGTGATGACGGCAGTGTTGAAGGGCCGTCGTTCGTCTTCGTCGTTCCGCTCGTTTAATGTGTAGACCAGCCAGAGACCGTGGCGGCGGGCGATGTCGTCGATTGCCTGCGCGAACGGCCCGTCGATTGGCTGGGCGTCTTCCAAGAACTCGTCGCGTTCCTTGGAGTAGGGTGTCATGAGGCTTTCGGGGAACGCTAGGATTGACGCCCCTTCTTCTGCCGCCTGACTAGCGAACCGCTCTACCTGCGCCACTGGGTCGTGGTCATCGGGATGGACGCATTGTGCAAGGGCAAGCTTGAACGTCGAGGGAGCCCCGTCGCCGCGTTTGCCATTTTTTGCGCGGATCTTTTCCTCGTTTTCGGCGACCGTCTTTGCAATCACCTCTTCGACGTGGCTGGGAATCCCGAAGAGCGTGCGTTTGGACACTACTCGCTTCGGGTCGCGTCCCATGGCCTCTGCGTCCAGAATCGCCTTCATGCGCTCCCAGGTTTTGTCGTCCATGTCCTGCTCACCTCTTTTGGTTCCAGTCTACAGCTTCTGGAGTGTGACCGAGATCCGTCTCTTGTTGAACTTTGCCACACACTCTATCAAGACGATGCGCAAAGGCCTTAGGACGTACCGTCGCATCTACAATCCTTGGCTTGTTCGAGCAATTCTAGGTATGAAATAGTTCGAATGCCAAACTGCCCCATACTGCAAGATGTTCGCATCTGCAATATGGGGCAGTGATTGATTTTAGGTCAAAACGTTAGAACGAAGTCCATCCACCATCGACTGTAATCTGTGCGCCGTTGAGGAACACGTTCTCGTCGTCTATGCAGAACAGGATGGCACGGGCGATGTCCTCTGGCTCACCGAGCATGTTGTTGCCCTTTGCGTCGACTCCCAAGGCCACGGAGCCCTTCTCGTTGTAAAGCTCGTTTCCCTCGAGGTCCATGATGTCGCGGTCTGGCCAGCGGTTCATTGCGTTCTCCAAGATAGAAGTGGAGACCGCGCCGGGGTTCACGACATTGACCCTGAGATTTCTCCAATGATATGTCCAGGCGAGGCTCTTTGCCAATCCGACAACAGCATGCTTCGATGTGATGTAGGCGGCTCCAGCAGAGGAACCCAGATACGATCCCACAGAACCCACTATCACGATATTGGCGGC
>JBMNUL010000227.1:0-3469 GCA_050946255.1 Coriobacteriales bacterium
ATGAGGATCTTGTTGAGCTCTTCCTCGACCTTGTCCAGCTCTGCACTGTAGCTCTCGATCTTGGCGTTGACTTCCTTGACCTCGGCCTTCTTTGCCTCTGCGGCGTCCTTCTCCCCCTGGCTCATGAGCTTTCCTATTTCCTTGGAGGAGGAATTGCGCTTGGCCTGAAGCCCCTCCACGCTAGAGATGAGCTCACGCCTCTTGACGTCAAGGTCTGTGAATGCCTGTGGATCCCAAGCATCGAAATTGCGGTTCTTCATCGCCTCGGTGACCAGATCGAGGTTCTCGCGTACGAACTTTGCGTCAAGCATCTGCTTTCCTCCTATGGGACGGATGGGGGACTCGCTCATGCAAGTCTTTCCGAAGACACCGTCGAATCCAAACTTCCTGCCAGCCGATGGATTGTCCTGCCATACGGTTTTCCGGCCCTAGAGCTCCTTCGCGAACCCAGACCGGCAATTATCGCAGCCAGTTGCATGCCGGGTGTGGTCGGCCATTGAAGCCTCCTCGCAGGCAGGCAACCCATTCAATTGCACATTTGCCTTTCAGTATAACCCGATGATTGCAGAAGACGTCCCCTCTCCCACGGGAGACAACGCCGTCCCCGTCGCCGGAACGCAGGTCGCTGGATCCCGGCCGTCGGAACGCCAGCCAGCCGCCTCAGCCTCCTGAAACCAACGCGTGGCAGCTATCAGCCGGCAACTCCAATAAAAAATGGCGTCCCGGGAGGACGCCATTCGCAATTCAATTGGTGCGGGTGAAAGGACTTGAACCTTCATGAGGAAATCCTCATACGGACCTGAACCGTACGCGTCTGCCAATTCCGCCACACCCGCGTAGCGGTAGATATGCTATTATTCCCAAACTTGAAAGTCAATCGGGGACTTCGCAAAAAGGTTACAATTAGACGGTCAGTTGGCGGGTATTCACGAATTCCGCCATTAAGTCAATTGACTTGTGCCTCGCAATCACAGTTTATTACACGTTGCATGCAGGGGGACAGAGTTGAGCGTAGACCAAAGCCGTTATCCGAACATGCTCCTGGGCAGATACGTGCTGGAGGACACCCTTGGGTCCGGCAGCGGAGGCACCGTCGACCTCGCCTGGGACACGAGGATAGAGCGAAACGTCGCCATAAAGCGCATCCCCCTCCCAGCACATTCGGAAGATTCCACAATCCCGGGACTGGACGAGGCCCGCACGGGAGCACAGCTGCACGACTCGCGAATCGTGAACGTCCTGGATTTCGAGGTTTCCGGAAACGAGGCCCTGCTGATCATGGAGTTCGTCGACGGGATCTCGCTCGGAACCCTCATGGACCGAATCCCTCGAATGCTGAACATCGACGAAATCGCCTCGGTCGTGCAAAACGTTGGGAAGGCATTGCAACACGCCCATCAGCACCACGTTTTGCACCTCGACGTGAAGCCCGACAACATCCTCATAGACTCCTCTGGTCAGAGCAAGGTCACCGACTTCGGAATCGGGATGCTCGCAAAATCCACCGATTTCGGCTCTGCCATCGGGGGAACCATCGGATACATGCCCCCTGAGCAGCTGCTCGGCCAAACGGTCAACGAGCAGACCGACCAATGGGCATTCGCGGTGATGGTCTACGAGCTGCTCGTCGGAGAGAACCCGTTCATAGCACCCACCTTCGTCGAGTCTCTGGAGAAGATCAGGCATTCCGAGATCGTCCTTCCCTCCTCCACCGACGAGGACATCGACGAGGAAGTGGACGACATCCTGTTCCAGGCAATGAGCATCGACCCCGAGAACAGGTACCCTTCCGTCGCGGATTTCGTGACGGATCTCATGCCGCATCTGGGAAAGCCCAAGACCGGCAGAAACCGCTTGGGCAAGCTGGTCGCCGCGCTCGGAGACGATATTCCGCTTGGAAGCCCGAAGGAGAGGCTCGCGAGCATCATCGAGCAGAGAACTCGCCAGATACCGCCGATACCGCTGTCGGAAGACGACGATTCCTTCTACGACGCCGACACGGTGATGGGCTTGGACGACGCCGACGGCTCCAACCTCGAGGATGAGGGGGGAAATTCCTACGACGAACGAGACTACGTGCCCGCGCACAGCATACGCGATGCCGTGAGCGACCGTGCGGCAGGAATAATATCCAGGATCATCGGCTGCGTCTGCTGCGGTGCGCTAGCCTATCTTGGCACCACCGCGATGAGCATGCCCACCCCGGCATTCACATGGGCGGTCGTGGGTATCATCGCCGCAATCGGGGCGGCATGGCCGCGTTTCGGGTCGCTCCCTGCACTTCTCTGCGTGAGCATTGGCCTTCTTATGGCGGACTGGGTCCCTCAAGGGGTGATTCTCGCCATCATCACCCTGGTGTGGTGGTCAACTCTTGCCAGAAACGGGGACACGGAATCCAATTGCGGGATTATCGGGCCCACCTTCGGCATCATAATAATGGGGTATCTGCAGCCGTTGGCCAGCGGTTATTTCCTCAACATCAAGAAAGCCCTGCTCACTTCTATATTCGGAGTTGCTATCATGCTGGTGATAGCTCCGATCACGGGTTCGAATGAGCTGTACCACGCCACATTGGGATTCATGGAGCACAACACTTCAAACGACCTCGGCGCAGTGAACATCTATCGACAAATTCCAATTTGGATAGCCGCAGTGGGCTGGATAACATCAGCACTGGCCATGTCGATATTTGCCAACCGCGGAAGCAAGGCGCTCTCAATGGTGGGAGTGGTTGTTTCGTTGACTATAATGATTATTTCAAGAGTATTGGGCGGAGTGTCGACCGGAATCTTCTTCGGACTGTTCGATACCGAGGCTGTGTCTGCGTTCGCGCTCCCCCTTATCGCGATGTGTTTTACTGTATGGCTTTACACACCGGACAGGTCAGACCGGTGAGATGTAGATGCTTGGGCTTACCAAGACGACTAGGAGGATTTCGAAGTGGGCATCTTCTCGAAATTCGAGGGCAAGGTCGATGACGCCTTCGACGGAATGGCTAGCTCTGTGTTCAAGTCTCCAATAGAGCCAACTCAAATAGCGAAGCGCTGCGAGAAACAGATGATCCGCAACAAGCTGGTGGGCAAGGGGGTCCAATATGCCCCGACGCTCTACACCGTGCTCGTGAACAACGAAGACGACCAGCGTCTCTTCGGTTTCTATCCCACTATGGCCGGCGAACTCGAGACGTATCTGGTTGGCGCTGCAGGAGATGCGGGATTGACACTGGAATGCCGCCCGCTGGTGAGATTCATCGCAGATGACGGCCTCAAGAGCGGGAAATTCGACGTGATTGCCGAGGTCGTCACCTCCAACATCATCTCTGACCTGCGAGAGGAAGAGGCAGAATACTACGGGCTCGGCACTTATGGGAAGGGCTCCAGGGAACCCTACCCTGCCAGAAGGCAATCTCCATCTGGCATGCGCCCAGTGGGAACCAACAAGCGAAGCAACGAGGAAAATGCCCGCATAG
>JBMNUL010000228.1:0-3413 GCA_050946255.1 Coriobacteriales bacterium
CATTCCGGGGTCACGTTAAGGGCATCTGCGAGGAACTCCATGATCCCGGTCCTTGGAGATGACTTGCCGTTGATGTATTGGCTGAGCTGGCTTTTCCCGAGCTTGACGCCCCTTTTCTGGGCAAGATGGATCAGGTCTACCTGTTTGACGCCCTCGGTTTTCATGGCCGAATTCAGCCTGCTGGTGAAGACTTTCTGCTGAACCATTTCCGCTCCTGTTAACGACTGGATGAACAATAAGTTCAATTTCTTCGACAAACAATATCATCAATTGAACTTCTTGTTCACGAAAAGTTCAATTTTCTTAGAATATTTCCGTGAACGTGAAATTGAACTTGAACTTTTCTTTGAACTTTTTTGATTCGAAGTCTGAGACCGGCTTTCTGCTAGGCCAACAAGATGGATTGGTAGGTTCAGATTCGTCTAGCAAGGGGCTGCCAGTACGGGGATAGGTCAGTCCTCCTTGTTCCTGTTGTCGATCTGCTCTATCAATTTGTCGAAAGCAGCTTGCCCGAGCTCCGAGCGCATGGCCTCTAGTTTCGATAGGGTGTCGAAGTCTTTACCAGCGGGTTCTTGTGAGTTGGGACCAGAGCTTTCATCATTGCTCAGGTCACCCCATTCGAGATGCATCTGCATTCTTCCGGTGGGGATGTCGAGCGACATCCCGTGGACTTTGAACCCGTGATAGTAATAGAACTGCGCGGCGCGTGGGTTCAACGTGTATACATCTAGTTCGATCCCCCGGTGGACCTTCTTGGCGTGCTCGATCAGCTGGCCGCCTATTCCACCGTCTCTGCAGTCCTCCCGAACGAAAAGCCCAGCCAGGTACTTCCCTTGCATTCCATAGAATCCCACGACCTCGTCCTCACGTGGATTCTCTCCAGGGCGCGTGAACACGACCACCTCGCTCGAACCATCGGAGATTTGCTCCCGCACCGAATCGAGCGCATCCCTCCAATACTTCTCGGGAATGAAATCATGGGTGTCGAGATTTGAGCTGAGCCAGATGTCCATCACAGAGTCGAGGTCCCGTTCAAGATAGAGTGGCCTGATAGTCATCACATGCTCCCCATCATCATGTTCGTCCCCACCACCGTGATTATCGCGACCACGGCGATGACGGCAACCACGCAGAGAATGTAGACGGCGATTCTCTTCCTGTATTTCTTGGGGTCCTCATCCTTGAGCTCTGGGTCGATGAGGTCCTCGGTGACCACGTTCTGGTGCTTTGCCAGTTCGGAGTCTGGTCCCCAGAGGTTGGGAGTGGTGATTGGCGTTGGGCCTTTGGGACCTGGCTTCTCGGTCGACCCCGGTGGTGGAGCTGTGGGTCTGGGTATTACCGCCTTGCTGAGGTCTCGTGGCTTTGGCGCCGGAGGTTTCTTTGGGGGCACTGATGGACGAGGGCGCTCTTCGATCGAAGATTGCTCCGTAGAAGCATTATCTTTCTTGCCTTTTCGCATCAACGCCCTCCATTCGACTCCCATTGATTTTACATTTCGAGGCGTTGGCTTCAAGCGAATCAATATAACGCAACTAGTGATTGGCGTAATTGAAGTTCTCACATGCCGGGAGAGCGTTTGAAATGTGGTGGGGGAGCTGTCCCCTTAGGGCTCTCCACCATGTTTTCTGCGACTTATTCTCTGCTGGGAGGCCATCTCCTTCACAAGCTCTATGGCTTCTTTGCCGGTGAGGTGGTCGATGTCGATTCTGACCATTAACATCCTGTCGATTCCACAGGATATCTCGGCTTCGAGTTCCTTTGGGTGGTTGGGGTAGTACTTGTCTCCAAGTGCTTCTGCAGAAGAGAGCTTCTCGTCTTCATCTTCCACGATGCGCGCCCTTCCGAATGCGATCACGCTTCTGTAGAGCGTCGTGTATTTTTCGGGAATTACCTCATCTTTGTCCACAACGCAGAACGAGACTTTCTCGCAAGTCCTTATCGCATCGACCTTGTGTCCTTCTCTCGCGCAGTGGAAGTAGATTTTCCCGTTCGTGTAGACATAGCTAATCGGCACGGCATAAGGGTAGCCATCGTCGCCCAGCACTGCCAGAACCCCGCTGGTGCCCCTCTCTAGAATAGCGACGCACTCTTCTTCGGGAAGCTGTTGCCTCTTCCTCCTCATCTCGCGGAACATTTTCCCTCCCGTCACCTGTCCTTGATCCTCTCGACGAGCTTTTTCAGGACGACTGAAACTTCTATCCCCTGTGGGCAGACTTCCTCGCAGCTCTTGCAAGATATGCAAGCTTCAGGTCTCCTGTCCTCCGGCAATCCTCCGATGGCCATTGGGGCGATGAACCCACCCCCTGAGAAGCTGTCCTCGTTGTAGAGCTCGATGAGCCAGGGGATGTCCAGGTGCTGCGGACAATGTGAGGCGCAGTATCTGCATGAGGTGCATGGCACGGCGCCGAGGGTGGTCATTCTCTTGGCGATGTCCAACAGCAGCTGTCTCTCCTGTTCGTTCAAGGGCTTGCTCTCCTTGAACGTCTCGATGTTCTCCTTGACCTGCCCCAGCTCGCTGAAGCCGGAAAGCACTGTGAGGATGTTGGGAATTCCCTGAATGAATCGGAACGACCATTCCACAGGAGTGATGTCCGGACGCAGTTCGCGCATCTTGGCAAGATCCTCATCCGATAGGCGGTTGACGAGCTTACCGCCGCGGAGCGGCTCCATCGATATCACGGGAAGTCCGCGCTCGGTGCAAATCTCATATTTCTGACGGGTCTTCTGGAATTCCCAATCGAGCCAGTTCACCTGGAGCTGGCAGAATTCCATATAGTCGCCGTACTTGTCGAGGAATCTCCTCACGGTATTCGGATTCCCATGCGAGGAAAATCCAAAGTGCGTGATCTTGCCTTCCTCCTTCATCTTCAGCAGGTACTCGACGGTGTGGTATGTCTCGCCATTCAGAAACTGGTTGATGTTCAGCTCGCACACGTTGTGTAAAAGATAGAAGTCGAAGTGGTCGAGCCCGGTGCGCTTCAGCTGCTCTTCGAATATCTCCTCTACCTTTCCGAAGTTCTTCGTGTCGTACCCGGGGAATTTGGTTGCGTAAGAATAGCTGTCGCGAGGGTAGTTGCTCAGGGCCTTTGCGAGCAACCCCTCAGAATTTCCACCGTGGTAGTCCCATCCGGAATCGTAGTAGTTGACGCCGTTCTCCATTGCATAGGCAACGATTTCCTCCAATTTATCCTGGTCGACGTTTTCGTAATCGCCCTTGGTTGGAAGCCTCATAGCGCCCATTCCCAGCGCTGAGATCTTGAGCCCCTTGAAATCGTTGTAGAGCATATCTCCTCCTTAAATAAGCTCTATTTGCATAGTGAAATTTTATTACCTGGAGCCGAATCTGAGCTAAGGCAATTTGGGCTGAACCCAAAAAATGGACGTGTTTGCTGGCTTGGAATTTGTGGTGCGCG
>JBMNUL010000229.1:0-3384 GCA_050946255.1 Coriobacteriales bacterium
CCGTCCGACTACAGCCTCTCCATGAGCGGAGCCTCGCTTAGGCGCCCGGAAAGCCTGATTACCGCGCGACTCTATCTAGAAAACCATGACTGGAAACAGGCCCGTCGCCAGATTATCGATGACGATTTCTACCAGCTGAATGCCGTCAGCTCTCGCAAGCGCATTTCAGGAGAGTTGATCAAGCGTCTGTCTAGGCTCACGGACAACGAGTTGTCGTTCCTAATAGATTCCTATGGAGACGACCAGAATGCAATGTTTTGGGTCGCCATTTGCCGTACCTACCAATTTGTGTCCGACCTCTCAGTTAACGTCATTGTGGATAGGTATTCGAGATCGATTTCGGAATACACCGTGGGTGCGTTCGAGCAATTCTTTGACGAGCAATCCGCAGTGCATCCAGAGCTAGGGAAACTTTCGAAGTTAGGTCATGACAAGATGAGAAACACGGTGTTTAGGCTGCTTGTTGAATGCAGACTGGTGTCTCAGCAGGGTATCCAGCAGCACGGCAAGATAACGCCGCTCTACATAAGCGAGCCGTTCCGCGAAGCGCTCGACCCCGAGCGTGCGCAGCAGGACATCGCGCTCTTTCCCGGGGTGATGCTCTAATGGCTCGGGCAAACTTCAAGCACATCAACGATGCCCGTTCGTTCATCGTTGACAAGCTTTCTGACCCGGCACTTCTCGGTAGGGAAGGGCTCAGCCTACATCAGTCAATCTACGTGCTTCCTTACGACCCCCGTCAGGAGGAGAGTGCGCGTGATTTCGTACGCGCAATTACGACCAACGACCTTCCTGCGCGAAACGTACAGGCGGTCTTGATTAATCTCTACGACATCGTGCTCAACTATCTGGACTCGGAGGGCATCTGGGAACCGCTTGAAGAGGCTGAGCCAGAAGCAACCCGTTCGGATCTCATTCTAATGCTGCAGGATGCCGTCAGCGCAAAGGATGTCATTGCGCCAGAGGTTAACCGCCTCATGGAGGAGAACCCCGAGGCTGACCTCTTCCTCATCACAGGCGTGGGAGAGACCTTCCCTTACATCAGAACCCATACGGTTCTTCAGAACCTGGATGCCAAGAAGCCCATCGTACTGGTGTTTCCGGGCAGCTTCTTGCAGTCGTCAGACGGCTCGACGTCGCTCAGCATCCTCGACATCGACCAAGGAATCACGGGCGGCTTCTACAGGGCAACCAACATATTCGATCTCTAGGAGTCAGTCATGCTCATCAAAGATTCGTTCCAAAAGAACATCTTCCGCGACATCGATCCAGTGGTGAAGGCCGATAACGACGACCACCTTGCCAATGAGCTCGACGAGTTCGTAGTCACAAATGAAATCAAGCAGCGCCTCTACGCGTTCTTTGACGAGTACAACGATCCTGGCTCGAGCTGCAATGGCGCATGGATCTCGGGCTTCTTTGGATCGGGCAAATCTCACCTGCTCAAGGTCATGGCCGTCATGATGGAGAACCGTAACGTTATGGGCATCGGTGCCATGGATAGGCTTCTTCCAATGTTTGATGATGAGCCGTCACTCAAGGGGGCCATTCAGCATTCCGCGGAACTTCATCCGTCCGAGAGCGTGCTCTTCAACATTGATAGCTATGCGCCGAACCAAGGCCAGGCAGAGACGGGCGCACTGCTCGAGGCGTTCATCAAAGCTTTCAACCATCATTGTGGCTACTTTGATGGTGGCCAGCTACACATTGCCGCCATGGAGCGCGAACTAGATAATAACGGCCACTACCAAGATTTCCGCTCTGCCATCGAACGCATTTGCGGCAAGCCTTGGGAAGTCGTGAGAAAGAGTGCCCTGGTCAACGAAGTAAAGATTTCCCATGCCTATGACGAGGCACTGGGCAATCCTGCTGGAATGACTACCAGGGTGATTAGCAACTACAGAGAAAACTACAAGCCCGACATTCGCGGCTTTGCAACCACGGTTAACGAATACATCGAGGGCAAGGGAAAGGGTTTCCGCCTGAACTTCTTTGTAGACGAGGTGGGACAGTTCATAGCCAACAACACCCAGCTCATGGTTAATCTGCAGAGCGTGGTTGAGGAGCTGAACATCCAATGCGGGGGAAACTCTTGGGTCATCGTTACTTCCCAGGAGGACATCAACAGCGTCATTGGCGAGACCACGAAGGAGAATGCCAACGACTTCTCCAAGATTCAGGGTCGCTTTGGAGTAAAGATGCCGCTTTCATCTTCTGAGGCGGGTGAGGTCATTCGCGACAGGCTCCTTGCCAAGAAGCCCGAGACCAGGGATGAATTCGATGCCCTCTACTACAAGTATAAGGATGACTTCGGTGTCCTCTTCGATTTCACCGGTGGCGATAGAAAGTATCGCAACTATAAGGACTCCGACGATTTCTTCCGTACGTATCCCTTTGTTCCGTATCAGTTTGATGTTTTTAGCAGTGCATTGAGAAGCCTTTCAGACAAGAACGTCTTCCAGGGCAAGCACAACTCCACAGGTGCCCGCTCCATGCTCGGCGTGTTCCAAGACGTTGCCGAGAGTATCTGCGACCACGACGCGAGCACCGAAGAAGGCACCCTTGCTCCCTTTGACATGATGTTCGAGGGGCTGCGTACAAGCATGCGTACGGAGATTTACGCTGCCGTGTCAGAGGCGGAGCGTAACCTTTCTGACGAGACGGCAATTCGTGTGCTCAAGGCGCTATTGCTCGTGAAGTATTGTGACGAGATCAACGCTACTGCTGCTAACCTTCGCGTGCTGCTCTACGGGGCGTTTACCGAGAACGCCGAAGAGCTGCAGCGCAAGGTACAAGATGCGCTCGATTTGCTCGAGAGTCAGGTCTACATCCGTCGCAACGGTGACTCCTACGAGTACCTCACCAACGAGGAAAAGGATGTAGAGAATGACATCCACAACATCGTGGTCAGCGAGTCAGACAGCCACAAGGAAATCGCCGATATCCTGCACGACATCATTGGCATGTACAAGGTCACCTATAAGAATGGTGCGTTCAGCCAGTCCTACTCATACGACCTCGCTATTGATGGCGATTTCCAGGCGCAAAAGAAGAATGACCTCTCGGTGAATGTTGTGACAGCCCCTCAGGCTACGGGCTTGGTCGACGTTCCACATACGGCTCCGCGTACGCTTACGGTGTTTCTCTCGGGGGCGGATGCCTTCCTCGGAGAGCTCAGAATCTTCCTGCAGACGGAAAGCTACGCGCGTCAGAACAGCGGTGCCTCCGATATGAAGGCTGCAATCATTGCAGATAAGCGAGCCGCCAATAGGGAGCGTCGCAAGAGGCTACAAGCCATGTTTGGCGAGCTTCTCGAAAACGCCAGCTACTACGCCAGCAGCACCGAGGTAACACAAGATCTCACCGGTGATGGAAAGGCGCAGC
>JBMNUL010000230.1:0-3369 GCA_050946255.1 Coriobacteriales bacterium
GTTGGGTGTAAACCGGAGCAGGTTGTGCTCACGAGCGGCATTCAAGATTCGATTGGTCGAGTCCTCAAACTTTTCGACCCAAAAAAGGACGTTCTTTGCATGGAGGAGCCCGGATTTCCCGGTGCGCGAACAGTGGCCAGAGATGCGAACTATACATTGACCTATGCACCGTCAGACAAGGGTGAAGCAGCGTTTCTCGAAGCAATCAACGCGAGTCGCGCGCGCCTGCTCTACGTTACGCCATCGCATCAAATGCCGATGGGAACCCACCAGTCAATAGACTTACGCATGAAGCTTCTTGAATCAGCTTTGCAAACCAATGCCTATATTCTTGAAGATGATTACGATAGCGTATTTCGTTTCGACAGCATGCCCATCCCTACTCTCAAATCGCTGGATCGCTGGGGAAGAGTCATTTACATGGGAACGCTCTCAAAAACGCTCTCTCCAAGCATGCGGATTGGCTTTCTCGTTCTTCCCCACATGCTCCTCGAAAAATACCTGGAGCGGTTCCAGGCATACCGATGCACGGTTTCATGGCTGAACCAAGAGACCTTACGATTGTTTATAAAGAGGGGATATTTCGAGCGCCATATACGCAAAACAGAACGGATGGCAAAGGAACGTCACGACTTGCTTCTCAAATTGTTCAAAGAACAAATGCCCACTTCCGTGCAATGTGTTGGAACCAGCGCAGGACTTCATATGCTCATGCATGTTGGCAACGGAATGAATCAAGAAGAGCTCGTGATATCCGCAAGAGAGAACGGCGTTGCAATAGACTCCACACGAAAATATTGGCATGACCCTGGAAATAGTCCTGATGATTTAGTGATGATTGGATACTCCGGCACTCGTTTGGAAGATATCCCCCGTGGTGTTGCCCTCTTGCACAGAGCATGGTTTGAGTAACACCTTCGCTCGGGGCCATTGATATTCTCCGCAAGCGTATCGATGTCGCAGAAACTGTGCCTATTAAATATGCGTCTAGTGTGCCTACCAATGGGCACTCTTTATGAAAATAATTTCACTCAGACAACTGGCTGCACGTCCATTTGAGAGAGGATCAGCATGTACAGTATCGGCATAGATGCGGGCTCGAAGACTATCAAACTCGTCGTCATCGATGAAAAGGACAATGTCGTCCACTATATCTACAAACAGCATTCCTCAAACATTCAAGAAACCCTAGACGTAGTTATCAAAGAATTTATCAGTCGGTATGGGGATGTCCGGGGATGTGCTGCGATAACGGGGTCAGCAGGCATTGGAATTGCGGAAATGCTTGGGCTGCCTTTCATCCAAGAAGTCGTCGCGACAACCGATGCTGTCAAATCCGCTTATCCTGCAGCCAATGCTTTCGTGGAGCTTGGTGGCGAAGACGCCAAAGTTGTATACCTCGACAATCCAATTGAGCAGCGGATGAACACCACCTGTGCAGGGGGCACTGGAGGATTCATCGATAGCGTTGCCGCCCTCCTTGGAATCAAGACCTCTGAGCTGGAAATGTACGCTCGCCGGGCTGAGCACGTTTACCCAATTGCCTACCGTTGCGCCGTTTACGCGCAGACAGATATTCGTCCGCTCATCAACAGTGGAGCAAGCAAGGAGGATATCGCCGCGAGCGCTCTTGAAGCTGTCGTAAAACAGACCGTCAGCGGGCTCGCGTGCGGCCGCCCTATTCGAGGAAAAGTCATTTTTCTCGGAGGACCCTTAGAATACATTCCGCAATTAGTACAGCGGTTTCGTCTCGCTCTTGGTCTTAATGAAAAATCAGGCATCAAGCCCCATCGCGCCAACATATTTACGGCGCGCGGTGCGGCAATTGATGCGAGAAAACCGGATTCACTCACATCTGAAAATGAGGGTTCGAACATCGTTTCACTCTCCCAACTGTTGGAAATGATGAGAAAGCAGCAGGTCATCAGGAATGATCTCGGCTGCTTCTCCCCGCTATTTATGAATACAGGCGAGAGCGAAGCTTTCTCAAAACACCATGCCGCTAAAGCGGCTCGGCACATCCCGATTTCACAAGCAGATGGCCCTCTCTACCTGGGAATTGATGTAGGTTCGGCAACCATTAAACAGGTTTTGATTGACGATGGCGGCAACATCCTCGACTCCGATTGCCGCGGGGTCCGTGGGGATATCGTGAACACAGCTATCGTCATGCTGCAGGATCTATATTCGAGCCTTCCGAAAAATGGGGCTTTCATAAAAAGGACGGTTACAACAGGGCAAAGCGATGAAATCGTAAAGTCCGCCCTGATGGCTGACTCAAGCGTTGTAGACGTAATCGCGCATGTTCGTGCCGCTCTTTCTTTTGAGCCCGAAGCCGAGATGGTAATCGATGCGGGCGGCCAAGATGTCAAAATCGCGCGAATCTCCAATGGCAAAATTACCGACACGATACTCAACGAACCCTGCTCGAGCGGGCTGGGGTCTTTCTTCGACGAGACGGCGCGCACGTTCGGGTACGACATCGATACCTTTTCCAAGAAGGCGCTAATCGCTTCGCGCCCTGTCGAGTTAGACACAAAATGTACAGTGTTCATGACGTCTCGAGTGCGACACGCGCAGAAGACTGGAGCCGGTGCTGACAACATCAGCGCCGGCATCGCCTACTCGATTGCGCAAAGCATCCTGTATCGCGTGCTCGGACATTTGGGAGCGACAGCACTCAAAGGCAGAAAAGTCAACCTTCAAGGTAGAGTCTTTCTATCTGATGCCGTAGTTCGGGCATTCGAGACAATAAGTGGATGTGAAGCGGTGCGCCCAGAGGAAGCCCAGTGCATGGGCGCACTTGGCGCATCGCTTATCGCGCGAGAGCAGGCGCACGATCGGTCAGACGGACTTTCTGCCGAAAAAGACTCGTCCAGCACCCTCGCCAAACCAGGCCTTCTTAAGATGCTTGACCCCGTTTATTCTGCATATGGCTGCAAGGGTTGCGAAGAGAAATGCATGCTCTCTCTTGTCGACTACGGCGACGAACGAGTCTTCGTGTCCGGAAATCGATGCGAAGGGGTCTCCCAGATTCTCCAAGAGGAATATTCGAGAATCGAAAAAGGAGAGCACCTAGGTACAGTCTCCCTGCTGCCGCGCTCCGAGCATTCGAAACGTTCAGGTGCCAAGGATTCAGAATTGGGCGGCGGAATTGTCATACCCGGATATCTGCGGAGCTTCTCGGGCGGCATGGTCGGCGGCGGAGGCGGCGTAGGCGGAGAATGGCTGAAACGCGGGAACGTCTCGGGCCATTGGTTGCGAGAATCGTTCGGTGGAGGCAAGTACAGCCGCAGGAAGAGCAGTGGCGAAACCTATCACCGCGAATGGACGCGTCACTGGGGCGAAGACGAGAAGGAGATTCGACCG
>JBMNUL010000231.1:0-3311 GCA_050946255.1 Coriobacteriales bacterium
AGTCGTAGAGCTTGTCGGGGAGAAAGACCGTGCGCCCTGTCTTTGGGAGTGCTACGAACTGGAAGACCAGGTCTTCCCCGAGCTCGAGGTCCTCGTCGAACCTGATCCGGTGGCTGTTCAGGAAATC
The DNA here is from genome assembly GCA_050946255.1 of Coriobacteriales bacterium. Taxonomy (GTDB): domain Bacteria; phylum Actinomycetota; class Coriobacteriia; order Coriobacteriales; family CADBOM01; genus JBMNUL01. Next base: position 128 of record JBMNUL010000231.1, read on the forward strand.
AAGCGAATACGCGGTCTTCCATATGAACGGAAGGCTCGGCTCCTCGAACAATACCCTGCTGTCGAACTCGTCATAGACTGCATTGTGGACATCGAGCACGTCATGGAGCGCCAGCGTGAACTCGCCGTCGAAGCAGTTGGCTCCGAAGATGACATCGTCGGTTCCAGGATAGAGGAGAAACGCCGCAGCGACAGTCTCGCATGCGTTTGGCATGAGCCTGTCATCTGAATCGACGAACATCGCGATATCTCCCGTTGCATTGTCGAGCCCGGTGTTCCTAGTTCCTGCAACGCCACGGCTCTCCTGCTCCACGACAACGATGCGTTCGTCTCTCCCTGCATAATCGGAGAGGATTTCCCCGCTGGCATCGGTCGAGCCATCGTTCACGCAGATAATCTCGATCTGTGGGTATGTCTGGTTCAGCAGCGAGTCGAGGCACTCCTGAAGATAGTCCTCCACGTTGTAGACGGGAACGACAATTGATATCTTGGGCAGCTCGATGTCAATCACTTTGGATTGTCCTCCATAGCTTGAAACCTCATGACGGCTTTAGATTATAGACGAGGGCCCGAAACCCTATTTCAGGGAATCGGGCCCTCGGGTTCAGCCTGTATGGGAACCGAGTTCCTATTTGGGACCCCGGCTTGTTAGAGCGACTGCTCCGTACGGCGGATCAGGTCGTTCTGAGCATCCTCGTAGACCTCAACGAAGTATGCGGAGAAGCCCGCGATCCTCACGACGAGGTCCTTGTAGCTGTCCGGGTCCTTCTGAGCAGCGCGCATCGTATCTGCGGACACGATGTTGAGCTGCATCTGCATGCCCTTCATGTCGTAGAAGTATGCCTGGATCAGCTCGATGAGCTTCTTGACGCCTGCGTCGGAGTTGACCGCAGAGGGATGGAACTTCATGTTCAGCAGAGTGCCGTTATGGAACTCGGTGTGGTCCATCTCGGCGACGGATGCAAGCTCGGCGGTTGGGCCGTTGGTGTCCATCTGCTGCACTGCGGAGATTCCGTCTGCAAGAGGCGTGCCCGCGATACGGCCGTCGGGAGTTGCCCAGGTGGTGTAGCCATAGATGACGTTCATCGTCACAGGCCAGGTGCCCATGCCGTAGTATCCACGGTAGCCGCTCAGGTTGTTCCCGATCGAGCAGATCATGTGGGCGAACCAGCCAGCGTACTTGTCGGCCTCCTTGTCACCGTTGCCATAACGTGGCACCTCGGTGTTGATGTAGGCGCGCAGCTCGTCGTAGCCCTCCCAGTTTGCCATGATGGCATCGTAGAGCTCGCGGGTGGTGCACTTCTTGGTCTTGAAGCACATGTAGTCGATGATGTTGAGGGAGTCGATGACGTTGCCCATGCCAACGCCGGTGATGCCGTTGCCGTTGTACTTGGCTCCACCGTCCATGACATCGCGGCCGCTCTCCATGCAACCGATCATGAGAGCCGAGACCAGCGGCTGCGGAAGCTCACGGCGTGCGACATCCTCGAACAGGTTGATGATCGTCTCGTCCCACTTCATCCAGTACTCGATCTGGGTGGTCAGGGCCTTCTTGACGTCCTCCATCGACTCCATCTCATAGAGATAGCCGGTGGCAGGGCCGGTCTTGGGCCTTGGCGAGCCATCCCTCTGGGGCATCGGGTTGGTTCCGTTGTTGATTGCCATCAGGAGGCCGTTGACCAGGTTGAAGTAGGCTTCGTTTCCTCCGGTGACGCCAGATGCGCTCCACTCATTGCACCATCCGGAAGGCTCGACGCATCCGATGACGGTGTAGTTGTTGGCATCCTCGAGGCTCAGGCCATGGCCCGGCTTCTGCTGGAGCATCTCGACGACCACTGGGTCGCTGTAGAAGCTCGGGACTCCACCGGCGCGCTTCGTGGTCTCGATTGCGCACTCCCAGAGGCTGTAGGGCATATTGGGATGGGTGCGGAGAGCCATTGGCGGGTCGTGGAGAAGCAGACGTGCGCCAGTCTCGAGAAGCATGTAGGTCGCGGCGTTGGTGGCGTCGTTGCCCTGGCCATCGGTTCCACCGACGGTGATCAGCTGGCCCGAAGTGTAGCCGGGGACTGCCATCGACATGTGCTCGTGACCGATCTTGTTGAGCTCGCCGACCTTGAGGACATACATGTCCATGAGCTCCTGGGCCTGCTCGCGGGTGATGTCGCCGTTCTTGAGGTCATCCTCGAGATACCAGCCAACATACTGGTCGAGACGTCCGACGGAGGTGCCGTGCAGGTTTGCATCCATCATGATGCACATCTGATAGAACCAGACGGTCTGCAGTGCCTCCCAGTAGTTGCGGCAAGGATTCTCGACGCAGTTGTCGAGGTTCTTCGAGATCTGCTCGAGCTCGGCCTTGCGCTTGGGATCCTCGCACTTCTCGGCAAGCTCTGCGCAATAGGCGCTGTAGCGCTTTGCGAAGAGGATGATTCCATCGCAGACGATGGTGACCGCACGATAGAAGTTGTAGGCAGTGGCCTCATCGCCCTCGAGTCCCTTTTCCTCGAGCTCTTCCATCCTCTGGGCAGCGAGATCGCGGGTCTTCTTGAAGCCGTCCTTCACAGCACGGTCATAGTTGGCGCAGAAGTGGCCGATCGGGCCGCCGATGCGGGTGCCCCAAGACATGCAGCACTCGTTGAGGGCGAGGTCGTTCTTGTACTTCTCGGGCAGATAGGGCTCGACCTTTGCGACCAGGCACTCATGCTCCCAGAACTCTACGGTGTCGAGGAAGTACTGACGGTCCTCTTCCCTCATCGTGTACTTGTCCTGGGGACGGGAGTAGTAGTTGCGGGTCTCGATGACTTCCTTGAGCCAGTCCACGGAGTTCTCGGGATAGAGAGCGCAGGCGTGATACTCGCCAACATAGGAACCGACGATGAGCTCGTCGTCCTCAACGCGAAGTGGCATCTTCTCGCACATGTTCTTGAAGTTGTAGGCACGCTTTAGAATCCCGGTGAGGTTCTGGTTGTTCTTGTAGAAATCGGTGACGATCTTGTAACGATCGAGATCGATGTTCGGTATCGAATTGCGATAGTGATCCCTCATCTTCGCAACTCGATCAGTTACCGGGCTGAACTGATACATTTAGAATCCTCCAATCGTAGTTGCCGTGCACGTCCAGATGTATGCAGTGCACCACGGAAGGCGCTGAGCATTTCAAGGCTCAGAAGCCGTCTCGTCCGTCT
>JBMNUL010000232.1:0-3277 GCA_050946255.1 Coriobacteriales bacterium
CATTTGTGGTCATGGCCAGTGATTCGATCCCGTCTATCTCGTTGATCTCGCGCACCAGGTCGATGACTCCCTTGCGGACGAGAGGCTCCCCACCGGTGATTCTTATGTTGGAGATTCCCTCGCCTGCGGCAATCCGCACGAACTTGGAAATCTCCTCGATCGACAGGAGGTCGGAATGTTTCAGCACGGGAATGCCCTCTTCTGGCATGCAGTAGAGGCAGCGGTAGTTGCACTTATCGGTTATGGAGATTCGCAGGTAGTTTATCTGCCTGCCAAGCCCGTCCGTAGCCATCGCTATCCTTCCCATCCTATCTGCTCGCAGAGAAAGTCCGCCATGCTCTCGAAGTCTTCCAAGCCGAAAACAGGGATGCCGTTTTCCTCTGCCGCCTTTCTCATCTTCTCGCTGTCCGTCACCATTGCGAAGAGAAGGCTGGGATCGAATATCGGGGTCTCGTTGTGCGCGGCACGGCAGAACTCGATTGGGTTGATCGCCTGTTCGCGAAAACCTTCCGCTATCACGATGTCGCACTCGTCTCCGATCTCATCCACCAGCTCTATCAGCGTGCGCTCTTCTTCCGGCCTGCGGTAGATCGCATATTCCACTGAAGACGACACCGCCACGACCTCGGCGCCGGCATTCGAGTACCTGTCAGAGTCCTTGCCCGGCTGATCGATTGGAGAGGGATGTCCGTGATGTTTCACCACTCCAATGGCAAGGCCCCTGTCTGCGAGCAGCGACACTACCTTCTCGAGAAAAGTCGTCTTGCCGCATCCGCTCCACCCGAAGAACGTGAAAACCTTGCGGTCTGCCTCCAGCAGCCCTTCGTCCAGCAACGCCTCCTCGTAGCCAGCCATCTCGTCCTCGTCGGAGCCGTCTTTCCATGCGTCGTCCAGGGCATTCCGAAAAGCTTCCTCGATTTGCTCGCGGCTCAATTTACGAGCATTTGCCCCAGAAGCGTCGACGAGGTCGTTCGACATGTCGTGGTTGTCGCTATTGTGGAGAGTGTCGGACATCGGGTCTCCAGTTCATGTTCTCGTTTCAAGCTCGTTGGGGCATTTCCCGCGGTGCCCTGGCGATGCTAGGGGAAACCGCCCCGGCGTCACCATGGCATCGCTTGTGTCTTTTGAAAACACAACAACGATGGTGAACATAGAATAACTCAAAAGCCCCTGGATTGCTCCAAGGTCATGCGCCGGCTCAACGTTGGGACACGCTGCCTTAGGGCGTAAAATTACAGCAGTCAGGCAACCATCACTTCAATCGAAAAGAGCCCAGATGCCGCAGTCGAACTCAAATTCGCATGCCAATGAAAACCGAGAGCAGGAGACAACCCTGTTCGACATGATGGAAGAGGAGGAAAGCAGCTCGTCAAACGATGCTGCTTCTGAGCCCTCTGGTGCTGGAGAGCTCGGACCTTCCGGCGACAGCGCGACTTCGCAAGAATCCAGTAAATCAGGTGGATCCGCTGAAGATCCCACACCGGCTGCGGTAGATGAGATCGAAGAGTACGAGCCAGACGAAGAGGTTCTCCCAGAGCGCGAGCTTCCTAGTTTCAAGGATGCCAAGGAGCGCGTGAGGAAGCTCCGGGCAGAAATAGAGGAGAACTCCCGTCTCTACTATGCCGAGGACGCCCCCAAGATCAGCGATGCCGCCTTCGACTCGCTGATGCGCGAGCTGCGTTACCTCGAGAGCGCATACCCTAGGCTGCTCACACCGGATTCACCCACACAGCGCGTCGGCGGTTATGTTGTCGACAGGTTCGCCCCGGTAGTTCACGACCAGCGTATCTACTCGCTCGACAACGCGATGGACCTCGATGAGCTCGACGATTGGATGGAGCGCACGATAGACGCTCTCGGCCATATGCCGAAGTTCGTCTGCGAGCTCAAGATAGACGGGTCCTCGATAGCGCTCACATATGAAAACGGGCAGCTCGTGCAAGCTGCCACACGAGGGGACGGAACGACGGGGGAGGACATCACGATCAATGCCCTCACCGTGAAGGACATCCCACGCAAGCTTGAAGAGAGCGCCGCTTCTAGAATCCAACCGGGCCGAGTCGAGTTCAGGGGAGAGGTGTTCATGTCGAAGGCGAGGTTCGAGAAGCTGAACGAGCAGATCGTCGACGAGTACCTCGCCAGCGGCAAGGAAGATGCCTCGAAGGCCAAGGTCTTCGCCAACCCGCGCAACGCTGCCGCTGGGACCATCCGGCACAAGGACGCCGAGGTGACGAGGCACCGCGGCCTGCAGACCTTCATCTATGCGATCTCGCGTCCGGAGCCGTTCCCGGTCAGCGGCCAGTGGGAGCTCCTCGAGTTTCTCGGCGAGTGCGGTTTCCATGTGAATCCCAACATCAAGCTCTGCACCACTACAGAGGAGGTCCGCAAGTTCTGCGAGGATGCAACTCAGTTCCGCCAGACCCTTCCATACGAGATCGACGGCGTCGTGGTGAAAGTCGATTCGTTCGTGGACCAGCTCGAGCTAGGCTTCACAACCAGGGCACCGCGTTGGGCAATCGCGTTCAAGTTCCCTCCCGAGGAGGCCACTACGCAACTGAACGAGATCAGGGTGCAAGTCGGCCGCACGGGCATTCTCACCCCAGTTGCGGAGTTCACTCCGGTAAGGGTCTCCGGGTCTGTTGTCGCGAGGGCCACCCTACACAACATCGAGGAGGTCCGCCGCAGGAACGTTCAAGTCGGGGACACGATCATCGTCAGAAAAGCCGGAGACGTCATTCCCGAGGTGGTGGGCCCCGTCTTGGAGCTGAGGCCTGCCGACTCCGTGCCTTTCGCGATGCCGGAAACCTGTCCTTCGTGCGGCTCGCCGGTCTACGCCGACGAAGATGGTCCCGCGGTGAGGTGCATCTCCTCTGAATGCCCCGCGCAGCTGCAGGGCAGGCTGGAGCATTGGGGCAGCAGAGACGCCATGGACATCGATGGGCTTGGGCCGGCGGTCATCTCGAAGATGATCGAGACTGGTCTCGTCAAGGATGTTTCGGGTTTCTACCATCTGACGGTTGCCCAGCTCACCGACCTCGAAACCGGTAGGGAGAAGTTCCTCATTGAGGACAAGGCGGAGCGCGATAGGACCGGTAACAACGAGACCGTCCCTCAGAAGTTCAGCCAGAAAGAGGCCGTCAAGCTGCTCGACCAGATCGAGGAGTCGAAGTCTCGTGGACTGGCGAGGGTTCTGCACGGCCTGTCGATTCGCAATGTTGGGAAGGTCGTGTCGGAGACCCTGGTGAAGAAGTACCCGACCTACGACATGTTGATGGAG
>JBMNUL010000233.1:0-3275 GCA_050946255.1 Coriobacteriales bacterium
CATTGAAAGAATCGGGACAATGGAGCCCACGCCGTTCTTAGCGCATTCGGGATAGCCATGCTGAAACATATGGTAGACGCCATTGAGGTTGGTGTTCAGAACTTCTTCCCAATCGTCGGAGTCGAAGAATCCTTCAAGATCCTCAGCGTACATACCTGAAATCCCAGCGGACAACACCATGATGTCTAGTCGTCCGTACTTCTCGATGCAAGCATCCACCGCTTTCGCGCATCCATCCTCGCTTGAGACGTCGCTGGCCAGATACGTTGCCTCACCTCCCGCCTTCTCGATCTCCTCGACATGCTTTGCCAGAAGCTCTTCGCGACGTGCGACCAAGAACACCTTGGCGCCTTGGGCTGCAAGTGCACAGGCCGCGCCGTATCCTATGCCTCGACTGCTGGCACCGGTGATGATGGCTACCCTTCCGGAAAGGTCATAGTTCTCGCTCACTGACATGCCAAACTCCTTTCTCCATTCCCAAATGTTTTTCGAAAATGAAAGTCAATCGTCACGTGGACATCGAAGGCCATCCCAACCCGAAGAGAAGCCTCCCTCGAAGAGAATTCACATGTCAGCCAACTGGATAATTGACTTCCATTTCCGAGCTCAAGGGGAATTCTATGGAACTGTTTATGCGTTCCGAAACCACCGAAAGGAGCAACCTGAGGGTACTAAAGGGGACGTTCCTCCAAACGGTAGTACCTTCCAAGGCATTTCAGCCGCATGCGGAATTTGGCACAGGCCTGCAATATTGCTGACCAAGTCCTGCGGGAATGTGTTTGCGGTCAGATGCGTGGGTTGGAACGAGCAGGTCACCAGCCAGCTCCGCCCAACGTAGAAAGGAGGTCTCGGGAGCACATGTGATTCAACACAGCGAACAAAGAGCACGGTGGCTAGAAAAGATACTCTCCTTACACGACAAGTTCACGAGGTGGACACCCCTATAAAATCCTGGTCCCACACCAGTGACCCTTCAGTCGACAAGCCCGGCACGAAGTGCGAACACCGCCGCCTGAACACGGTTCTCAAGCCCCAACTTGGTGAGAATCGCGCTGACCTGCTTCTTAACGGTTGACTCGCCCATGTACATTCGCTCGCCTATCTCCCTGTTAGACGCTCCCACTGCAAGCATCCTCAGAAGCTGTTTCTCATGGTCTGTGAGCTGACCGCAGGCTCGCTTGATTTCTGGAGGAACGATATCCCCGGTCGCCTGGTGCCCGCGTATGAACTCGAAGCATCTAGCGGCAGCTTCATCGGATATCGATGCGAAACCACGTGTTATCGACTGCAGTCGGTTATGGAGTTGCCGAGCGTGGGTTGTCTTGAGGAGATAGCCTTTCGCACCTTTGCGGATTGACCCGAAGAGCTCGTAGTCATCCACGCTGATCGTGAGCATCACGACGGCAATGTTGGGGTTCTCGCAGCAGATGATGCCAGTTGCCTCGACGCCGTCCATTACCGGCATCTTAACGTCCATCAGAACAAGGTCGACTTCGTTGTTGCGGCAGAACTCCACCGCCTCGAGACCGTTCTCGGCCTCTCCAACTACATCGAAGTCGTCCCATTTTCCAAACAGCTCGGCCAGTCCCTCTCGATAAAGGGCATGATCGTCTGCCAGCAGAACCTTTGCGACCTGATCCATCTCAACCCACCTCTTGCGCTAATCCAACAAAAGGCCAATCTCAACCTCACGTGCTTTCAAATCGCGCTACACCCAGCGCGGAACATCAACTTGGATGGTCGTTCCCTCCCCAGGAACAGATGCCACTGCCAACCTGGCACCAATGCTTTCGGCTCTCTCTGCCATCACGCGGAGTCCCATCCTCTCCTTGGGCACTTTGGAGATCAAAAAACCACATCCGTCATCGGAAATCGTCAGACTCAAGAGGCTGTCAGTAACCTCGAACTTCACCTCTGCCTTCGATGCCTCTGCATGACGCACCGTGTTGGTGACCGCCTCGGAGAGGATGCGGGTGAGCTGCGCTCTCACCCTTCCGGGAACAACCAGACCATCGGCCTCCCCAGATGTAGAGAATTCAACCGGCAACCCCCATATCTTCGAGAAGCTGTCGAGATAATCGCGAACATCGTCTGCGAACACCCCGTCCTCGGTGCTGTCGCTACCCAGCGATATCAGCTCGCTGCGCACCAGCTGCACCGCCTCATCACCGGACTTGCATAGACGGTCGAGCTCGTTTCTCAGGGAATCCATATCGCCGTCTTCCAGGGACATCTGCATGTTCTGGGCCTCGAACTCCACGATGTTCACACATTGTCCGAGGTTGTCGTGAATCTCACGAGAGAGATTGCGGCGCTCTTGCTCGATGCGAAGGGAGAGCTGAGATTCATCTATGAGCAGACGGCCCAGCAGGTTACCCGTCAAGTTGCCAACATCTTTCAGCCATGCAAGGTCGTCCGAGGAGAAGTCGAGCTTTTCCTTGAAGAGCACGTCCATGGCGCCAACGACCTGTCCCATGTTGGACATCAGCACCGTTACAGATTTTTTGATTCCGAAGGACTGGCCACCTTCCCAGACGTCTTCCTTCTCTGGATTGTCGAAGTCGAATACAAGTGGCTCCCCAGTTCTCATGAGCTCTGGAATTCTGCCGCATGTGAGAGACACCACCTGGTATTGACCGAATTGCTCCAGATCTAGGGAACCGCTGGCAGCGTAGCTCACAAAACTGTCGTTGACCCCCGATAGAACCCTGATGTTTGCCTGGTCTGCGCAGAGAAGCACCCGCACCTGTTCGGCAATCCTGGCGAAAATCTCGTCCCGATTTCCATAGAAGGGGAACTTCTGAACGAAATCGAGCGCAGCAACAAAGCGCTGTCTCCAAGTGCGACCATCGTATCCAACGGAACCATCCGACATTTCGAACAACCTCCGAAAATGAGCCTTGATGTCGCAATATTCGCTCTTGCCTTCGAAATCTTGGTCGCAAGCGGCATGGGGCGAACACTGCGGCTTCTCTCTTTCCCTACCTGATATTTTATGAAATTCGAACGGCTTTAGAAAATTAATGGGGGTAACGAAAGTACCTTCGATTCAGAACTAAAGTACCTCTGCCGTAAATGAGCGGACTATTCGGGGTTGGCTCCAATATTTCAGGAATAGTTCCCATGTCAGGGATTGACCCAATGTACTGAATCGGCTCCACTGAAACGGCTCCAATATGCAAGGGATTAACAATATCTCCGGAGCCGGCTCCAATATGCAAGGGATTAACAATATAGACAGAACCAACTCCAAAAGGAAAAGCGCCCCGAAGGGC
>JBMNUL010000234.1:0-3272 GCA_050946255.1 Coriobacteriales bacterium
GGATGATGTCGATTCCGACCTTCTCGTCTTCCTCGGCATCGATCTTGTCCAGAGCCTCGGCGGAATTGAGGAGTGCGACTCCACCTCCGGGGACGATTCCCTCTTCGACAGCAGCGCGGGTTGCCTGCAGAGCGTCCTCGATGCGGGACTTCTTCTCCTTGAGCTCGACCTCGGTGGCGGCGCCAACCTTGATCACTGCAACTCCACCGGCCAGCTTGGCCAGGCGCTCCTGCAGCTTCTCACGGTCGAAGTCGGAATCGGTGACCTCGATCTCGCCCTTGATCTGGTTGATGCGGCCCTTGATCTGGTCCGGATCGCCAGTGCCGTCGACGATCGTGGTGGTGTCCTTGTTGACACGTACGGTCTTGGCATGGCCGAGCTGGTCGAGCTGAGCATCTGCGAGCTTCATGCCGAGATCCTCGGAGATGACGCTTCCGCCCGTGACAATTGCGATGTCCTCGAGCATGCGCTTACGACGGTCACCATAGCCAGGAGCCTTGACGGCGACGACGTTGAGGGTGCCGCGCAGCTTGTTGAGGAGCAGGGTTGCGAGAGCCTCGCCCTCGAGATCCTGGCAGATGATCAGGAGCGGACGACCGCTCTGCATGACCTGCTCGAGCAGGGGCAGCAGATCCTGGATGTTGGAGATCTTCTGGTCGGTCATGAGAATGAGAGGCTCGGAGAGCACTGCCTCCATGCGATCCATGTCGGTTGCCATGTAAGGCGAGATGTAGCCCTTGTCGAACTGCATGCCCTCGACGGTCTCGATGTCGATTCCGAAGGTCTGCGAATCCTCGACGGTGATAACTCCGTCCTTGCCCACAATCTCCATTGCCTCGGCGATCTTCTCGCCCACGATCGGGTCGCCAGCGGAAATCGTGCCGATGTTGGTGACCTGCTCTTTGTTGGAAACAGGAGTCGAGTGCTCCTTCACATGGTCGACAACAGCGTCGACTGCCTTCTCGATGCCACGGCGGATTGCCAGCGGGTTGGCACCGGCGATGACGTTGCGCAGGCCCTCGTTGACGATGACATCGGCGAGAAGCGTTGCAGTGGTGGTTCCGTCACCGGCGACATCGTTGGTCTTGACTGCAACCTGGCGGACAAGCTGTGCACCCATGTTCTCCACGGGATCCTCAAGCTCGATTTCCTTTGCCACGGTAACACCATCGTTGGTGATGGTCGGGGCTCCATAGCTGCGCTCGAAGGCGACGTAGCGGCCCTTGGGCCCAAGGGTGACCTTGACGGCGTCTGCGAGCTTGGAGACGCCTGCGGCGAGAGCGCCACGCGCATCAGTATCGAATTTTATGTCCTTTGCCATTTTCAGACGATCCTCTCTAGTAGAACTTGTCCTGTGGTAGTTATTAGGAAGTTAACTACTAACCTTCGACGATAGCGTAGATGTCGTCGAAACGGAGGATGATGACATCTTCCTCGTCAACGGTGACTTCAGTTCCGCCATACTTGCTGTAAATCACAGTGTCGCCGACCTTCACCGGAGGAACGATCTTGTTCCCGTTGTTGTCGAGCTTGCCCTCTCCAACAGCCAGAACGGTGCCGCGCTGCGGCTTCTCCTGAGAAGTGCTTGCCAAGATGATTCCAGACTTGGTGGTCTGCTCAGCCTCGGCCTGCTTGACGATAACCCTATCGCCCAGTGGTTTTAGATTCATTGCACTTACCTCCTACATACGTTAGCCTGCTTTGTAGTTTGACCGCCAACATGGCGACCATCCAATTTAGCAATTGTTCAAAACGTCTGTTAGCACTCTTGGAGTGAGACTGCTAACAAAGAAGAAGTATGTAATATTTCACTTCGGCTTGCAAGTACCTATCTGATAATTTTCTTAAGTGGTGCAAGTGTTTTTCAAATGCAATTTCGAGCACATCTCCCCGCCTTGATTTTTGGGTGAAAACGCATGTTAGCTGCAGCCTCGCGAGCACCTTGCCTGCAAGTGTTTTTCCAACGCAATTTCGAGCACATCTCACCGCTTTGATTTTGGGCGAGAACGCATGTGGGCTGCGGCCTTGCGAGCACCTTGCCTCCGCATTTTTTTGGTGTATGTTTGTTCCAACTAGTTTGCGAAATTCGCTTCAGGTGAAGTTCTATTGAAAATGTGGCTGGGAAAGAAATGGAGACTGTTATGGTGCTCGATTTTCACGAATACAAAAAGGTGAAGGACAGACTTCTGGAAGAGGGCTACCACGAGATCCACATGCACGATGTATGCGGTGGGCAGTATTTCTCAATAGAGGATCCCGACGACCCCACGTGCGACGCCGTCGTGAAATACATGGCCGAGCTGGGTGCAAAGGTGAACTTCAGCGAGACCCGCGAGGAGTTCACGGTATCGGAACTAGAGTGAGCCTTGCAATAGTCGGAGCTTGCGCCACGCTCAGGCGAGCCTCAATTCATGTCCTGGAAAAAGCCTGAGCCCAGCATCGGCCGAAGTGCTGACCATTGCCCTAGCCGAGACCTGAGCCTTGGCCTCGCCCTGGTAATTAATCCTGTTCGCCTTCGGCGGCCCTCATCCTCGTATTGATGATCTTCAGTCCCTCCAGGGTGAGGAAGTCATCGCAATAGTCTATCGCACTCGAGATAGGTGAAATCAAACGATGAAGCCCGCCCGTGGCAACGACCGTGGCATCCAATCCGGTTTCGAGTTTTATCATCTTGACGAGCCCGTCGATGCGCGCAACCTCTCCGTAGAGCAGTCCGCTCTGAACCGCCTCGATCGTGCTCTGCCCGATTACCTTCGGAGGAGCCACCAAGTCGACCTGCGCAAGCCTGGCTGCAGATTCGAACAATGCGTTGGCGGAAACGGAAAGCCCCGGCGCGATCACGCCGCCTAAAAACGCGCCCTCGTCGTCTATTACCTCTATGTTGGTGGCGGTACCGAGGTCCACAACGATGACGGGACAACCGAACTTGTCGATGGCACCAACTGCATCGGCAATCCTGTCGGGGCCGATCTCCCTCGGATTTCTATACTTGATGTTCAGGCCATGGGCAACGCTGTAATCCACGATTCTCGGGTCATGTCCTAGAAAACGGTGGAGCGCAATTCTCCAAGACTGGGTGAGCACAGGGACCACGCTGGCAACCACGGCCTCGTCCACGGAGTCCTCCAACCCCGTTTCCAATTCCACGAGCTCGTGAAGCTGGATGAGAACCTGGTCGGAAGTGGCCTCCTTGTCGCTTGCGACCCTCCAAAATGCCCTCATATCGTCGCCATCGTAGATTCCGATAGCAGTTTGCGTGTTGCCAATATCAA
>JBMNUL010000235.1:0-3265 GCA_050946255.1 Coriobacteriales bacterium
CACTTCGGTAAAGCATTCCATGGCAAGGACTTCAAGTGGCAGAGCGCTGAGGAGTTCCTTGACCACGACCTTAAAATCCACGGGATTTCATGGGACGAGCTCAAGAAGGACGTCACTGTGCAGTACACGCTCGGCGGGTACAAGAAATACGAGCGTGGGATGGTGCGCCCAGACGGGCAAATCGGGTTCAACACCCCCACGGGACGCGTTGAGCTGTACTCGTTGCGCTATGAGGCGCTTGGCGACGACCCGTTGCCCTACTACAAGAGGGCGCCACTCGACCCCGAGTACAATTCCTACGGCGACGAGTACAACCTCCATATGACGACAGGCGCCCGCCACTACGTGTCCTTCCATTCCGAGCATCGTCAGATCAAGTCGCTCCGCCAGCTGCATCCGTTCCCGGAGCTCGAGATTCATCCCAAGACTGCGGAGAAGCTTGGAATTCGCGACGGCGACGACGTGAGAGTCGAGAACCCATGGGGATCCGCTCTCCTGCGCGCGAAGCTCACCCCCACGATCCGCGAGGACACCGTCAACGCAGATCACGGCTGGTGGTACCCAGAGGAAGACGGCGAGGAGCCCAACCTTTTCGGGGTCTGGAAGTCCAACCTCAACTCCATGGTCCCGCACAAGGTCATAGGAAAGATGGGGTTCGGAGCTCCGTACAAGGACCTCCCTGTAAAGGTCGTAAAGGCCAATGGGCTCACGAGGGAACAGGATTTCACCACGCCTGAGGCTCTGAGCGAGAACAAGGATTGGGAGTACAAGAACGTCGTCAACCCCGCAAGGTCCGGATACGCCTCGAAATCTTCCCACAAGAGCAAGGTAGAGGCCTAGAGAGGAGGAGCGACCATGTCTGACTATGGATTGTTGATTGACTACGGCTGGTGCTCCGGCTGCCAGAGCTGCGAGATAGCCTGCCGGAACGAGCACGGATGGGACCTCAGTGCCCATGGCATCAAGGTCCTGGAGATGGGGCCGTTCGAGGTGGACGAGAGCGTCAACCCCACCGGAATCGACTGGTGCTATATCCCCCAGCCCACGGCCTTGTGCGACCTATGCGCTGACCGCGTGGAGAAGGGCGGAATCCCCACATGCCAGCTCCATTGCCTGGCCAACGTAATAGAGTATGGCCCTGTCGATGAACTGGTGAAGAAAATGGCGGGACGCGAGAGGGTGAACCTCATCATTCCAAAGAAGTCTGAGGTGGCAGTTAAGTCCTAGCCGTTTGACGAAAGCTGGCGAGCTGCCCAGTGTGAGTTGGCGATTCAATTGATGACGGCTAGCGAGTCGCCTGGGGCAGTTCGACAATGAGCGGCAACAACGGGGCGGGGGACTTGGAATCGAAGTGAATTCCGGATCCTCTCGCCCCGAACTCTAGCGTCAATCGTTGATGTAGTAGGCGAACTTCTCAGCGGGGATCTTGTATTGCTCGAAGAGAACAGGCGAGAGCGAATACATGACCCTCACCGACAGCTCGAGGCGGAACGGGTCGTTGAACAGTTCATCGTTCCCAGTGACCTCGAGGATCTTGTCCAGACGGTACTGGAGGGTCGACCGGTGCAAGTTCAGAATTTGGGCACTTTCCTTCATGTTCATCCTGCAGGAGGCGAAGACGACCAGTGTCCTGAAATACGGCGTCCCATGGTCGTTGTCGTAATGCATCAGGAACTTGAACACCGGATCGCAGATCCTATTCAGATCATAGTTCTGCCCGGATTCCTCGAGGAAACTGGCAAACGCGATGGAATTGTAGAAGTACACGTTGGCGTCATTCGGGAAGACCTGTTGCCCGACTTCGAGTGCGGAGCAGGCCATGCGGAAATTCTCAGCTGCCTTGAAGATGCTGTAGAAAGGGTTGGATACCCCGCATTTCCAACCGCGCTTTTCGATGAGGGGCGAGAGGGTTTCCTTCACATGCCCTGGTGAGAGGCTGCTGAAGCTTCCGTGGAGAAGCGCGGAGAGCCTGCCGTCCACGATGCAGACGGGGTATTGGGGAAGGGCCTGCTCGAAGATTCTCGTGCGGTATTCGGGGGATTCCTTCTTGCCGGTTGCCATCGTGCCCTCGAAAACCACGATGCTGAAGCGCTTGTCCGGATCGTTGTCTGCTAGATATCGGCTCACGATCTCCTTGGGCACGAACTTGTCCTCAACGAGCCGTTTGAAGATGAGGTTTTTGTTCAACCGGGGGTTCTTGACGCTTTGATTGCTCTGGGATATCAGGTACCCGATGGCATAGGAGAGCTGCTCGAGGAGAGAAGCATCCTCGTCGTCGAGCGCATGGTTGAACTCGAGGAGGAGCACGTAGCCGTAGACCTTTCCGTCACTCGTGGCGGTGCAGGTCATGATCCTGTGCTCCGCCTCGGGAAATTCGAAGATCTTCGGCTTCGGGCCCACTTGGTTTCCGGAGCTCTCGAAGTTCAGCTCGAGGTCGTAATGCTTCGCGATGTCCGGCGAGTTGTGGCGCTCCCAGAACTCGTCTCCTGTGTCCTCCTCTGGGTAGTGCGCCACCGGCTCGAGCCCGGCGTTGCTGACGCTAATAGGGTTGTCGAAGAACTTGGATGTCGCGGTTATCACTGCCTGGACTCCTCCTCCTTTGACTATCTCGTGGTAGATCGCTAGGCAGAGCTCGTCGATTTTTCCGCTCATGGCTGACCCCTAATTCTGGTTGGAACGGGTTCTCGTTAGGTGCCGAAAGTGCTTAGAGGCACATTGGCACGACACGCCAAGTAAATGCCGATGGCTCGAAGGCAGCTGAGATGCAAGATGGCGCTTGGGCGGGACTCTGTATCGTCTGCTGAGGTTCGGCATCGACACACGAGAACATTATATGGAATGCGGAAATCGCTGGCGAGGGACGTTTGGATTGGAATCTGGAGTATTGGCTCAGGGGGCGATCTGACTTGAATACCAAGAGCGGAAGTGCGGTCAAGAGCTACAAGTCCTTCAGGGCAAAGCGGGTGATCGGCGTAGTAAGTGGTAAGGGAGGGGTCGGGAAATCCCTCGTCACTTCTATGCTGGCGGTTGCCATGCGCCGCAGGGGCAAGAAGGTCGGGATACTCGACGCCGACCTCACTGGTCCGACAATTCCCACGATGTTCGGTATTTCTCCAGGTCTGGATGTTGAGAAAGGCGGGATGTCGGGCTCGCTTCTGATCCCATCGGAGACGAGGACGGGGATCAAGGCAATCTCGGTTAACTGCATGCTGAGCGACCAGACGGACCCGGTGCTATGGGAGGGAAATGTCCTTGTCGCGACGCT
>JBMNUL010000236.1:0-3171 GCA_050946255.1 Coriobacteriales bacterium
ATAAAGGAAAGGCATGTCATGCTCAACAACAAATCCATTCTGGTAACCGGCGGGACCGGATTCTTCGGCAATGCCTTCACTCAGTATGTGCTCGAGCATTACGATCCGAAGAAGATCATCATTTACTCCCGCGACGAGTACAAGCAATTCATCATGAGGAACAAGTTCAGGGAGCTTGGGGAGCTGGCTGGGAGGGACTATGACTCTAAGCTTCGCTTCTTCATTGGTGACGTGCGCGACGAGGCGCGCATGCGCAGGGCGCTGAAGGGTGTCGACTACATCGTCCATGCCGCCGCGCTGAAGCAGGTGCCCGCATGCGAGTACAACCCGATGGAGGCAATCAAGACCAACATTGACGGCGCCATGAACGTTATCAACGCCGCCCTTGACTCCGATGTGGAGAAGGTCGTCGCGCTTTCGACCGACAAGGCAGTCAGCCCGGTCAACCTCTACGGCGGGACGAAGCTCGTCTCTGACAAGTTATTCATCGCCGCTAACGCCTATCGTGGGCAGTCCGGGACCACGTTTGCCGTCGTGCGCTACGGCAACGTCGCCGGGTCGCGCGGCTCGGTCATCCCGTTCTTCTATAACCTCGTCCAAAGCGGCGCCACCGAGCTCCCCATCACTGACTTCAGGATGTCCAGGTTCTGGATCTCCCTCGAGCAGGGCGTCCAGCTCGTCATAAAGGCGCTGGCGGAAGCCACGGGCGGCGAGACCTTCATCTCCAAGATCCCTTCCTTCATGGTCACGGACCTCGCCACCGCCATGGCCCCCGATGCCAGGCAGGTCGAGGTCGGCATCCGCGAGGGCGAGAAGCTCCATGAGTGCATGATTTCGGCGGCCGACAGCTTCACCACCTATGAGTATGAGAGGAATTACGTCATCTATCCGCACATGGAGTGGTGCGATCTCTCGAAGGTCGATTTCGGCGATGGCAAGAAGGTCGAGCCCGGCTTCGTGTACGACTCGGGCACGAACAAGCAATGGCTCTCCGTGGACGACCTCCGTGGCCTGCTATCGAAGATGGACATCAAATACTAATAGGGGATGGCGATGGAAGAATTGGCGTTGCACGGCGGGACTCCAGCGAGCCCTGTGCTTCTTGGCTATGGCCATCAGAGCATCGATGATGATGACGTTGCTGCGGTTGTCGAGACGCTCAGGAGCGACTATCTGACCTGTGGTCCTGCGACAGAGCGCTTCGAGGAAGCTTTGAAAGTCTCGACGGGGGCAAGCTACGTGACAGCGGTCGCAAATGGGACAGCTGCCCTGCACGTCGCCTGCCTTGCCGCTGGGATTGGGCCTGGCGACGAGGTCATCGTGTCGCCCATCACCTTTGCCGCCTCTGCGAACTGCGTGCTGTACTGTGGAGGGACTCCGATCTTTGCGGATATCGAAGCAGACTCGTGGAATATCTCGCCGGAGTCCATTCGCGAGCACATTACGGAGCGCACGAAAGCGGTCGTCGCAGTCGATTTCGGGGGCGTTCCCATTGATCATGCCGCCATTCGAGAAATCTGCGATGAGCACAACCTTGTCTTCATCGAGGATGCCGCCCATGCGATAGGCACCTCTGACGATGGTCGCCCAGTCGGCTCCATTGCCGACATCACCTGCTTCAGCTTCCACCCGGTTAAGACCGTGACCACGGGCGAGGGCGGGGCAGTGGCGACCAATGATTCCGAGCTTGCGCGCAGAATTGTGCTCTATGCCAAGCATGGCATTACGCGAGACAGAGAGCAGATGCATCATCCGGACGAGGGGCCTTGGTACTACGAGCAGCTCGTGTTGGGCTACAACTATCGTATCAGCGATATCGAGGCATCCCTAGGAATCTCGCAGCTCAGGCGTCTCGAGGAATTCTCACGCCGTCGTCGTGAGCTCGTTTCGTACTATGACCATGAGTTCTCGCAGATTCCTGAAGTTTCGTTCCAGTTCGATGCTCATCCGGAGACGACCACTCGTCATCTCTACGTTCTCCGTTTCGATGTTGCCTCTCTTGGGGTGAGCCGACGTTTCATCTTCGATGCGCTTCGTTCGGAGAACATCGGCACCAATGTGCACTATTTGCCGGTCTACCGCCTCCCGTACTATTCAGAACTCGGCTATGACCGCGAATGCTGCCCAGAAGCCAATCGATACTACGATGAGTGTGTGACGCTTCCGTTGCATTGCTGCTTGTCTGACGAGGATGCTCGGAACGTCGTCCGAGCAGTAGAGAAAGTGGTTCGTTGGTGCTTACGCAGCGATGCTTCAAAGTAACTGGATTAAGGAAAAACGTGTGATATGGGTTCGTTGTGCGTAATAACTGCTCGAGGTGGATCCAAGCGCATTCCCCACAAGAACATTCGGGACTTCTGCGGGAAGCCGATTATCGCCTATTCGATCAAGGCTGCGTTGGAAAGCGAGCTCTTCGATGAAGTGATGGTCTCGACCGATGATATGAAGATTGCAGAGGTGGCGCGCTTCTACGGTGCTTCTGTTCCTTTCATGCGTAGTGCTGAAACGAGCGATGACTTTTCTACGACCTCAGATGTCCTGTCCGAGGTAGTAGGAGAGTATCGTTCACGTGGAGTCGAGTTTGATCTTCTCTGCTGTATCTACCCTACTGCACCGTTTGTCACTGCTAAGAAGCTCCGCGAGGCAAGCGAGCTCATCGATTCGTCCTCTTCGGACATGGTCTGTGCCATAAGCGAGTTCGGATTTCCTCCGATGCGGGGGTTTGTCGAGCGCAATGGCCATCTTGAGTATCGTTTCCCCGAGTACGCGCTTGCGAGGAGTCAAGATATCGAACCAATGTACCAGGACGCAGGCCAGTTCTATTTCTATGGTCATGGCGCTTTCTCAGGGAATCGTGTCAAGCCGAGCGCACGTATCGGCTTTCTTGTTCCTCAGACCGAGGTACAAGATATTGACAATCTTGTCGATTGGGAGCTTGCGGAAATGAAGTATAGGCTAATGACCAAGTAATATCCTTGTCGGGCACTTCGAAAGGACCAACTTGAGACGAATAGCTTTGCTTTCCAACGTTAACGTAGGCCCGATTTCCCGTGGTGTCTCTGACCCTGAGACTGAGGTTTGGAGCCCCATCGGTTATGGTGATGTCTTTGGGCCTCTTCTCGACACCTCTTCTCAGCTGTTCTCGTTCGAGCCAGATCAGTTATTCATATT
>JBMNUL010000237.1:0-3091 GCA_050946255.1 Coriobacteriales bacterium
CCAACTGGAGTCTTCTATGCGGACCCAATGCATCATCCAATTCACGAGACGAGAAGCTTCTACGAGCGCAAGGCAATGGGAGGGGCTGCCGTCGTCACCGTTGGAGATGCTATG
The DNA here is from genome assembly GCA_050946255.1 of Coriobacteriales bacterium. Taxonomy (GTDB): domain Bacteria; phylum Actinomycetota; class Coriobacteriia; order Coriobacteriales; family CADBOM01; genus JBMNUL01. The sequence continues at coordinate 115 of JBMNUL010000237.1, forward strand.
GTCGATGGCAAACATGCCTGCCACGGACAGTTCGAGGTGGAGATGGACGACCCGGACCTCTTCCCTTCTCTCAACAGGCTGGCAATGGATATCTCGAGGCACAACGCCATTCCATCTCTGGAGATGTTCCACGGTGGGAATGCGGCGGCCTTCTCCTACTATGCCGGAAACGAGATCTATGGGCCTCAGGAGGAGACAATCGTCGGCGCACTTGGGCAACCGCCCACTCACGTGACCGCGATGAACCGCCAGATTATGGACGAGGTAATTCAGAAGCACGTCGATGCCGCCAAGGTCGCGAAGAACTGCGGCTTCAAGATGATCATGCTCCATGCTGCGCACGGATTCCTGCTTCATCAGTTCATGTCCCCCACCTTGAACAGGAGAACCGACGAATACGGCGGGACTTTCGAGAACCGCCTCAGATTCCCGTTGGAGGTGGTGAGGGCGGTCAGGGAGGCCGTTGGGCCGGACTTCCCCATAGAGATGCGAATTTCCGGGTCCGAGGTGTTCGAAGGCGGATATGGAATCGACTACGGGTGCAAGATAGCCGAGGCTTTCGATGGAATCGTCGACATCATCCATGTATCCTGCGGTTCACACGAAGATGCCAGCGTGTTCACCGTAACCCATCCCTCGATGTTCCTTGAAGACGGAGTCAACGTAAAATATGCGGCCGAGGTCAAGAAACATGTGAAGAAGTCCTACGTGGCGACAGTCGGGGCGCTGAGCGACCCCAGGCAGATGGAAGAGATCATTGCATCAGGGAAGGCGGACATTGTCGAGCTTGCCAGAGGGCTGATCTGCGACCCAGACATCCCGAACAAGGCACGTGAGGGACGAGAGGACGAGATAAGACATTGCTGCAGATGCCTGACGTGCTTCTCCAACCTGATCGTTCATGGGCAGATTCCCTGTGCTCTCAACCCCGAGATCGGCGATGCCATGGACCACATGTACGCACGTCCCGAAGCCAAGCACAAGAGCGTCCTCGTCGTAGGTGGAGGCATCGCTGGAATGGAAGCTGCGATCACCTGCGCCGAGCGCGGACACGAAGTGGTGCTTTGCGAAAAGTCCAGCTCCCTTGGAGGCGTCATGAACTGCGAGAAGGACGTTCCCTTCAAGAAGCATGTCGCAGAGTATCTTGAGTTGCAGGAGAAGCGAATATACGACCTTGCAATCCCAGTGCGCCTTGACACGGAGGTCACGCCAGAAGTGGTAGCAGACATCTCTCCCGATGTGATTATCGCGGCTTTGGGTGCAAGCCCGTCGGTTCCCCCAATCCCTGGAATCGAGAATGCCTTGAGTGCAATTGACGTATATGCAGACCCGGATCTTGCCGGAGACACCGTGGCAATACTCGGTGGGGGCCTTGTCGGCGCCGAGCTCGCAATCTACCTGAGCGACCTTGGGAAGAAAGCCTCTATCATCGAGATGCTTCCGAACGTGAATGTCGGGGACAACATCCTCCACGGGATGGCACTTGGAATCGAATTGGAAAAGCACGACATAGAGATGCACATGAACGCCAAGGTCAAGAGCATTTCAAATGGTGTTGTGAGCGCAACTGTAAAAGACGAAGAGGGAAACACACACGAGCTGACAGTAGAGGCCGACACCATTGTCAACGCCCTCGGCATGAAGAGAAACGACGTTGAAGGGCTTCGATTCTGCGCTCCGGAGTTCCATCAAATTGGAAGTTGCAACTCCGTGGGAACGATCTACGATGCAACGAGGGTCGCGCACACTGTGGCTTTGGACATTGGGCAGCAGTAGAAAGATTTGATGAGACATGCTACCCGGGCGAAGTGGTTCGGACAGGCTGGTTTAACTTCTAATAATCGGAGCTGCAACCTGCAGGGCTCATGTAGCCCAGAAGCAATGTAAGAACACAGAATGGACAATCGATTAGAAACGACAGAGGGGGCCGCGTTAAATGCGCGGTCCCCTCTTCAGCAAATCGACCTTGCAGCGTCGTCCCCTCAAGAACGGAAAATTGCCCGACTTGCAAAGTAGTTGACTCGTCTAGCAGCGGAGCATGTAGCCACCGTCGATGACCGCCACATGACCGGTCATCTGAGCAGCTGCAGGAGAAGCGAGGTAAACGGCCAGAGCACCGACCTCGATCGGCTCGCCAAAACGTCCGAGGACTGTCTGATTGTTGATGTAATCGAACATATCCTCGGGGATGTACTTCGAGAGCTCGGTGTTGGTGAAACCAGGCGCGATTGCGTTCACGCGGATATCGTACTTCGCGAGCTCGGAGGCCATGCAGTGGGTAAAATGGTTTGCCCCAGCCTTCGCGGTGCTATACCAGCTCATAGCCTGACTGTAGTTGACCATGAAACCAGCATTCGAGGTCACGTTGATAATGCAGCCGCCCTTGCCTGCGTCGCGCATCCTGCGACCGACGACGAACGTCATGTTGACGGTGCCGTTGAGATCGGTGTCGATTACCTTGTGCCAAGTGCTGAGGTCATCGTCCATATCGAGGAGCTCACCAGTAGCAGTAACGCCCGCGTCGTTGACAAGGATATCGAAGTTGCCGAATGCGTCATAGGCTTCTGCAACGGCCTTCTTGCAGGAATCGAGCTGGGTAACATCGCAGGAGAAGGCTTGGTACTTTCCGCCGTACTGGTTCAGCTTCTCGACCTCCTCGGCAGCCTTGGCCTGGTCGCGGCAGAATATCGCGACGTTTGCCCCGCTCTCTGCAAATGCCTCGCAGATTGCCGCGCCGAGTCCCCTGTTTCCTCCAGTGACGATTGCGTTCTTGCCAGAAAGATCGAAAGCGCCCTTCATCGATGTAATTGCAGGGATCATTGTTTGTTCCTTTCTCATATTCCCGGAAATCCCATCTGGGATTCCGCATTGCATTGCGTTTGACTAGAACTTGCACCCTATTGGGCATCTATCTCCAATGGAAGACGCAGCCCTCAAAGGGGAACTAACTATCTATGCTTTCTTGCTTGCCCTCTTT
>JBMNUL010000238.1:0-3076 GCA_050946255.1 Coriobacteriales bacterium
GTTCTCGCGAGGATTCATCTGGTTCCTCCAAAACTCGTTGGCCCGCATGTTACCGTCCAAGGACATCTCTTGGGGAGATGTCCTTCGGGTTTCGATGTTTTCTCAAGCTGGATTCCCAGTACCCCCCAGTCCCGGTTCTCCTCTTGGAAAGTCTGCCATGATTTTGGCGTGCGCGGGTCATGGCTTATGTGTCAAATGCGATTCTATCATTCGTGCTCAAGACAATGTTTGACACTATGGCTCCTCTAGGCTTTCCAACAATTGTTTCCAAAATTAAGTATGGAGCCGAATAAAGAGCTAAACATTACATGTGACAAGCCTCAAGAGCGGTTGCGGGAAATATAAAACAAGACCTCGGCTATACTTTCCGATGGTAGGAGAAGGGGGGCGATCAGCGCCCTCAATTATTCAAGACACGATGACATATGGAAGGAAATGCGATGCTAACAAAGAAAGAGAATTTCCTCGAGACGATTCACGGCGGAAACCCGGACCGTTATGTTGACAACTTCGAGTACCTGCATCTTTTCTTCGACAGGATCTCCATGGGCATCAACCCGAAGTTCGAGATCGGAGTGCCGGCAAAGAACGCTTGGGGAGTCTGGCAACTGCTCGCCGAGGGTGAGCCCGGGGTCATGCCCCTCACCGACGATGAGCACAAGCTGATCACCGATGTCACCGAGTGGAGGGACCAGCTCAACACCCCTCAGCTCATCTACCCCGATGAGGAGTGGGAGAGCACCATCGCACAGGTCAAGGACGTCGATCGCGACGATGTCTACATCGCCCCGTTCCTCGGCAACGGTATCTTCGAGAAGCTCCACTACTTCATGGGGATGGAAGACGCCATGTGCAATTTCTACGAGGAGCCGGAGGCCATGCACGACCTCATCGACTACATCACCGACTTCGAGATCAAGCAGGCCGAGGAAATCGTCAAGCACGTGCATCCCAATGCGATCTTCCATCATGACGACTGGGGATCGCAGCGCAACTCTTTCTTGTCGCCTGAGATGTTCGAGGAGTTCATCGTCCCCGCATATGTCAAGATCTACGGCTTCTGGAAGGAGAACGGCGTGGAGATCATCGTCCACCACTCCGACTCCTATGCGGCCAACCTCGTCCAGTTCATGCCCAAGATGCACATCGATGTGTGGCAGGGCGTTGTCAACGAGAACAACATCCCCGAGATGATCAAGGAGCACAAGGGCGCCGTGAGCTTCATGGGCGGTCTCAACAACGGAATCTACGACAAGCCCGACACCACCCCCGAGCAGATCGAGGCTGGCTTCCGCGAGCTCTTGGACGCTTGCCCCGATCAGGGCAAGCACTACCTGATCCCCGGCCTCACGATGGGCGAGCCAGGCAGCGTGTTCAAGCAGGTCTATCCGATGTGCTCCGAGGTGCTGGCCAAGCTGAGCAAGGAGTACTTCTAATAGTCGATCGAGGAGCTGAATTTCGGGGCAACGCCCTTGAACCGTGCTCAATAAACACGGGAATCCCACTGTGAGGTGGGACGAGCTCGAGCACCTTGCCGGCCACGAAGCACGCTCTGAAAACCATGGGAATCCCGCTGGTCCCGACCGGATTGGCGGGATTTTTCCATCTGCTCTTGTAGATGTGCCATTTTTGTCCGCCCCCTCTGATAACCTTTGTATAGGAGAATCCGCGATGCATCTGTCCGATGCATCTGCTGTCTGTTTTGCCTTGCCGTTCTCATAGCGGTTGGGAGTTGGTGGGAGGAGAAGCCGATGGTTGCGATGCTGAGAAAGTCTGCGAACTTCTCAGAACTCAGAGAGGCTGTTGCCGACTATTTCGCTTGTTTAGACGATGGGCGATCGAGGGTGCTGCTAGTTCCTTTCTCGTCGCAAATCGACGAGTGGAGGATATGGTTTGCCCAGAACAGGCCAGAGATGGCGTTCGACATGAAGATCTGCAGCCTCTTCGACTACGTGGATGAGAAATGGGGGCTGTTCGGCGATTTTCGAGTGCTCTGCCGTCCAACCATAAGCCGTATGACGATGTACAAGGTGCTCGACGAGCTTTGCGAATCTGGAAATCCGGAGGGACTCCGGCCATCTCCTGGAACCGTGGATCTTCTATACAACATCGTGCGCAAGGGAACCGGTTTCGCATCATTTGACGAGACCGTTGCCGCAGCCGGGGCAGGAGAGCTTCCGACTAAGAACTCTGCAATCTGGCGTGCCCTCTCCAACTACTATCGAAAGCTTTCCGAGAACGGATTCATCGAATACGGCGAGGCGCTGCAGGTGCTCGGTGATGCGATACCCAGGAACTGCAATGAGGTAGCTGCTGGTTTCGAGAGCATGCTCCCATCCGAGATTCGATTCTTGAACACCAGGGGAGCCGGTGTGTTCCTGGTCAGAGGAGAAAACGATGCCGCGTTCGCGCAGATTGACAGGCTTGCCGGGATTTTCGAGTCGTCTGGAGAGCAGGCGGGGGAATCTGGCCTCGAGGGGAATGGCCCAGGTGGTGAGCCTTCCGGTTTGAAATCCCCTGGCTCGAACTCGGCAGCCTCCACCTCGGATGGCATGGGATCTGAAGCCGATGGAGATTCGGGCCGCGACCCAGAGATCGAGGGCGTGCTCAGGAGAATCTACACTCAGGGCGAAACGGTGGAATCACACGGGGCGATTCGGTTTGCGCTCAGCTCGGGAATATATTCCGAGGCACCAGTCGTCGCTCGCGCAGTGAAAGATGCCATTGACGATGGGTTCGCCCCCTCGGACATCTACGTCTCTTCGGAAGGGCTGGGGGACGGTTTCGAGTGCCAGCAGATCCTGGCCAGAATGGGGGTGTCGACATGCGGGCGCACGAGAGTTCCCCTCAACGAGACCCCGTTCGTGAAGGCCTTGGCGGGGTTTGCCGACCCAGAAAAGATGGAGCTCTCCTCGTTCGGCGACTTCATTATGTCCCCGTTCTCGGGCATCCCGATTTTCAAGGCGCAGGATCTCTGTGCCAAATGGAGGGGCACCAAGGGCGTCGAGCTCGTGGAGATTCTCTCCGATATCGTGGAGGTCTCGGAATCTTGTCACGAGATCATAATGTTTTTCCT
>JBMNUL010000239.1:0-2950 GCA_050946255.1 Coriobacteriales bacterium
CGACTTACAACTTCACGACCGTGGTCGACGATGCCCTAATGGGGATCACGCACGTCATCCGCGGCGACGACCACCTGTCCAACACACCCAGGCAGATCATGGTCTATGAGGCGCTCGGCGTGAAGGTGCCGACTTTCGCCCATCTCTCGATGATCCTCGGACCCGATGGGAAGAAGCTCTCCAAGCGCCACGGCGCCACGAGCGTTCAGGCTTTCCGAGATGAGGGCTACCTCCCAGAGGCAATGCTCAACTACATGTCGCTCCTCGGATGGTCTCTCGATGGCGAGACCACGATATTCGACAAAAAGACCCTCTTCGACCACTTCACTCTCGACCGGATCAACAAGAGCCCCGCGGTGTTCGATGTGACCAAGCTCGAATGGATCAACTCGGTCTACATCAAGGAGATGGGGGCTTCCGAGTTCGTCGACAGGGCAAAGCCCTGGATCGAGAAGGCGGGGCTGGCAACCGCAGACGAGGTGGAGAAGAACCGCAGCTGGTACGAGCAGCTCTACCCCCTGATCGCTGAGCGCGTCAAGAAGATGACCGACCTCGCCCCGATGATCGAGTTCCTCTTCACCGGGGATGAGGTGAAGTTCGACGAGAAGTCCGTTAACAAGGTCTTGAAGAAGGAGGGCGCTCCGGAAATGCTGGATGCCCTCGCAGATGCCCTTGGAGATGAGGGGCTGAACTGGGATGCCGAATCCATCGAGACTGCTCTCAGGGCACTTCCAGAGAAGATGGACGTCAAGCCCAGGAAGCTTTTCCAAGTTGCACGGGTGGCGATAACCGGGACGCAGGTCTCTCCCCCGCTCTTCGGTTCAATCGCACTGCTCACCAGGCAGAACTGCCTGGCCAGGATATCCGCAGCAAAGGCTCTCTGCTAGCCTCATCTACAAGCAGTTGAGACATTCCCTGCAGCTCTGGGGAAAAATGAAACTGCCCGCCGGGGACAACTTCGGCGGGCAGTCCTGTAATCTCATGCGAGCATCCATCATGTCGATGGAGCTCCAAGCTGATGGCTAGACGATGGGGAGCGTGGTGAGCAACGCAACCCTGGCGGCGATGGATTTATCGGATGGAAGCTTCTCTTCCTCGCTGTCCGAGGGCCTGTTGGTGTTCTCAAACGACTCTCGAGGATACTGCACCGGAACCATCTCGCCCTGCGTGTAGTAAGTTTTCCTTACCTCGCTGTATGGGAAGTTGGAAATGGAGTCAGTTGAGCTCACGTACCTCCCACCGGCCACGGACGGCACCTTACCATCAAGATTGGCAGCCTTCGAGACGGCGTTGGAGCCTTCCTTCACGAAGGTGGAATCGTTGACATCCACAAATCCGGGACCGCGCTTTATTGGGATATACGGCTTGGACTCGCTTTCGGCAGATGCCGACAACTGAGCCGCATGGTTCCCTATAGCCTTGGCAGCCATTGCAGCAGCTGCGGTGGCAAGCTGGGACCTTCTTCCAGCATCGGAGACGTCGTCCTCGAACCTGTTATGGAGTTTCTGCCTATCGAGCCTTGCAGAGACCTTCTCTATCGGCTCGGCATTGATACGGTATCCTTCCCCGACCTCGTCTAATTCGACTGCTGGGACCTGGTCTTCATCGCCGTCGGAAGAAACGACCTCTGATGCGCTCTCGTCAGCCTCTTCGCTGGAATCGAGAATATTCCCAAAATTGTTCTCAAGCGCAGAGATCATGTCGCTGGAATCGATATCGACCTTCTGGTCGGTGACAGCTTCGGATTTCTTGAGGTGCCTTGGCACATACTCGACAGGGCCGCTGACGACCTCCTCTTTCTGGCCCTCGCTATTACCATTCTCGTCGAGAGCTGGGATCTCAGTCGTCTCGTTGTTGCCGTTCTCGGGCTGATAGCCAAATAGCGCGCGTTCGTCTCCATCTCCAACCTCGTCGACGAATGGAACGATGTTGTTGAGGATGTTCCTGTGAGCAGCGGCCCCGAAAATTGCCGAATCACTGGGAGAATCATCTGTCTTGGCAGTCGAGCTCTCTGATGACGAAGCGGGAACTTTATCGAGATGTCGACGCGAGTATGCATCGCTGGACCACTCGACCCTGGAATGCGAGGGCTGGCTCTTCAGCTGGTCGACGGAGTCGATTCCCTCTTCCATTCCATCGTCGCGACCGGCGAATCCCATTTGCATCTTGTATCTGCAATATTCCTCGTCCAGCCTGCGATAGTCATTGCTCTTCTTGACCCATCCCACGTATCCGCATACTGCGACAGCGGAGACGATGGCAAGCGAGACTGGCTCGGCAATGCTGGTAGCCGCCGAGGCAGCACCACTCTCCCCCGCAGCGAAAGCCGAGGGCACGAAAACTAGAGCTGATGTGGCATAACTGGCGAGCGCCGTGGCATGTTTTAGTGGTTTCATTTGGCGTCCTTTTGCTGTTCCAGATCAATTAACCGGAACGTATATTCAATTAATTTGGATTATAGATGTCAACCTTCAAAAAAACAACATAAACAGGGCAAGTTAAGGTTCGTTTTCGCCCAAGCGGGGCAATTTTTATTGGAAGCTGCAAAGCCACGGGCAGGAACACATGCAACAAGACCCCGACATTTCGGAGAATCTAGGCGAAACTTCGTCTCAATTCTCAGCAATGGGATGACGATTGAGGATATTGAGAAGGCGTAAAAAACACTGCTGCCTGAGAGCTGGTTCTACAGCGGTGGAATGTTGTCTGATTCATACGAGCAGCGACATCGCCCGCCGAGTCATATTGAACGAGAAGCTACTGCCTCTTGTATCCGACGACTGCCATCCAGCCACGCTCGGCATTGCCGAATACCTGGACGTCGACGAACCCGGCATCACCCATGAACGAACTCACCTGCTCGGGAGTGTAGACCGTCATCTCCTCGATGATGTTGGTCCATTTCTCCGCAGTGTCGTTGACTCCATCGGCCTCGTTGCAGACCATGAAC
>JBMNUL010000240.1:0-2913 GCA_050946255.1 Coriobacteriales bacterium
AAATTGATGCGAGGCAAGGGGTGATTTCATGGGGAATTGGTTTGTGACCGGAGCTTCGTCTGGCATAGGACGAGGAGTTGTCTCAGCTGCTCTGGAAGCAGGAAACAATGTGGTTGCCACGGCAAGGAACACCGCGTCTCTGCACGATCTCGAGGATTCTTCTTCGGGGAATCTCCTCATACTGAAGCTTGACGTCACCGATGCCATTGCAAGGAAAAGTGCTGTTGAAGAGGCAGAGAAGCGCTTTGGGTCCATCGATGTTCTGGTCAACAACGCCGGCTATGGGTACAGGGCCGCAGTCGAGGAGAGCGACCGAGAGCAAGTGGACCGACTTTTCGAGACAAATTTCTTCGGGCCAGCAGCGCTCATGAACCTGGTTCTTCCCGGTATGCGCGCAAGCCATTCGGGCACCATAGTGAACGTGACATCAATGGGGGCAGTTCGTGCAGCTGTTGGAAATGCCTACTATTCGGCTTCAAAGGCTGCTCTCGAAATGGTGAGCGATGGGCTTCGCAAAGAGTCCGAGCACTTGGGGATCAGAGTGATGATGGTAGAGCCCGGAGCATTCAGAACGAGATTCTACGACTCTCTGGTGGGCAGTGATAGGATTATTTCCGGTTATGACCAGAGCGTGGGAGCCATGCGCATCCACCCAGGGGATGACATTCCCCACAACCAAATGGGCGATCCAGCAAAGGCAGGCAAGGTTATCGTCGATGTGGTGTCAGGGGATAAACTCCCCGAGCGACTGGTTCTTGGCAGTGACGCGCACAATGTGCTCGTCAAAGAATATGAACGACGGCTTAAAGAGCTCGAGGATTCACAAGTGCTCAGCTCGAGCACGGACTTTGATTGATTATCTCTGAAGGGAAGCTATATCATGAACGATTTTGTATTCGAGAATTCAACTCGTTTCCATTTTGGAAAAAGCGCCCTTGATGCAATTCCCGTCGAGGTGGGAGATGCCAAGACGATAATGATCACCTACGGCGGTGGCTCGGTCAAACGAACCGGCGTTTACGACAGGGTGGTCGACCCGCTGATCAAAGCTGGAAAGAAAATCGTGGACTTCGGCGGGATCATGTCCAATCCAACCTGGGCAAAGGTGCAGGAAGGTGCAAAGGTGGCCCGCGATAATGACGTCGACTTCATTATCGCCATCGGTGGCGGCTCGGTCATGGATTGCTCCAAGATGATCGCAGTGACTGCTGTAGACGAGGACGAGAACCTATGGGACAAGTACTTCGCTCGTTTCGCCTCCGTGGAAGTTGAACCTTTGCCGCTTGGTATCGTCGTGACGGCAACTGGAACTGGAAGCGAGGGGAATGGTGGTGCAGTCATCACCAACGAGGAGACCAAGGTCAAGACCGGTGCGGACAGGCCTCAGATGAATGCGCGCTTTGCCATTCTGGACCCAACTCTGACGTTCACGGTTCCAGCTAAGCAAAAAGCTGCATCTGGATACGACATCATGAACCATCTGATGGAGGAGTATTTCAGCAAGCCAGTTGGAAATGTCATCGCAGACGATCTCATCGAGGCCACGATGCGCTCGGTGATAGAGAACCTCCCCGTTGCAATTGCCGAGGCAGAGAACTATCAGGCCCATGCCAATATCGAGTGGGCTTCCTCTTTGGCAGAGAACAGGGTTTTGAAGTGCGGGAAGTCCACGTGCTTCCAGTGCCATGTGATAGAGCATCAGATCGGCGCTTATACCGATTGTGTGCATGGGCTTGGCCTTGCTGCTATCACGTCCAATTATTATCGTCACATTTACAATGCCTCTCCCGATGCGCTGTTCCAGTTCAAGCGCTTTGCGGTGAACGTTTGGGGGATTGACCCAGAGGGCAAGACCGACGAGGAGGTTGCTCTTTCTGGAATAGATGCACTGGAGTCCTGGACCGAGAGCATTGGAGTTGCATGCAAGCTGTCCGACCTTGGATGCACCGAGGATATGCTCGAGGAAGTCGCAGACAGGGTTCCCGGCCTTCCGACATGTTTCAAGAAACTCGACAGAGACGATATTCTCGATATCCTCAAGGACAGCTTCTAAGAGCTTTTCCTTGGCATTTGTTGTGGCTTCTAAATGAGCGACCTCCTGTTGTGATGGAGGCCGCTCATTTTTTTGTGGTGCGGTTCATTCTGATGGAGGCTGTTCGCAATATCACTTATGCGAAGCGGTGCGGTGCAAATTGCCGATGGTCAAAATCGACCTTGGTATAGCAAGATGTCAGCCGAAGCTTGCCCACTTTGATGTCACACGTAAAAGGACATGAACTTTTCGGAAGTTTAGCTCTATCGGCGCAAATCTCAGCCAAGACCTATCTACTTCGCAGTCACCTTCGTGCCTCCGAACACGTCCGACATCGGAATCTGGTCGAGCATGGAGTCGATCTTCGACACCTCTTCGGCCGATAGCTTCACATCGGCTGCGCCAGCGTTTTCCTTCAGACGTTCAACCTTCCTGCTCCCGGGAATCGGGACAATGTAGGGCTTCTTGCAAAGCATCCAGGCAAGTGAGATCTGAGCCGGAGTGGCCTCGTGCTCTTCTGCTATCCGTTCGAGCATCTCTATTAGCTCGCGGTTCTTGTCGAAGCTCTCTTCGGTAAATTGTGGCATGTTGCTGCGGTAGTCGCTCTTCTCGTCGAATTTGCTGCTCTTTCCGTATTTGCCGGTGAGAAGCCCGTTTGCCATGGGGGAGAAGGCAACGAATCCAATTCCAAGTTCCTCGAGAACCGGGAACAGAGATTCATGCCATCTTGCCATCATCGAGTAGCGGTTCTCGATCGCCGCAACCGGGCAAACGGCGTTGGCGCGTCGGAGGTAATCCTCATTTGCCTCCGATATCCCCCAAGATAGGATTTTTCCCTCTTGGATGAGATCTGCCATTACTCCCGCAACTTCCTCGGGTTG
>JBMNUL010000241.1:0-2876 GCA_050946255.1 Coriobacteriales bacterium
CTTATAGGTCTCGATTGACATGGACACTGGGACCGTGATGTCGGAGGTCTCCACGGTGAAGTTGCCGGTGACATCGGTATATCCATCCTTGCTCACCGTGTAGTAGTACGTCTCGCCCTCGGCAACCTTGTAGGTGCCGTCGGACTCAGCGGAAACAACTGTCCCGTATGCGCTTCCCTGACGCAGCACGATCGTGGCGCCATCGATGGTAGTTGTTCCATCAGACTTCGTGATATTGAACGTTGCGGTGTGATATACGTAAGCCTCCATCTCGGCGGTATAGGTCTCTGCGGTCTCCGAGGTCACGGCAAGGTCGGCAGAGTAGTCCTTGTAACCGTCGGCAGTTGCTGAGATCGTGTAGGTCTTGCCAACCTCCAGTTTGTAGACACCGGACTCAGGCGAGACCGTGGAATACCAACCCTGTTTGACGGTGAACACCGCATCTTCGACCGCCTCTCCGCTGGTCTTGTCGACAGCAGAGAGCGTCACGTTCCTGTACTCCTTCTTCACCATCGGGAGGGTGACGGTCGTAGAAGCTGTCGGCTGGAATCCGGACTGAGAATAGTCGTTGTACCCGTCCGCGCTAGCAGAGATCAGATAGGATTTGCCCTCGGTGAGGGTATAGGAGCCGTCGGTATTGGGGTCGATCTTGTTGGTGTAGGGGCTATCCCCCTCGTTCACCTGAACCATGGCGCCCGATATCTCGACCGAGGTGTCAGCACTGTCCACCGTCTTGAACGTCACGTTGTAGGTGCGGGCAGCATGGGTGATCGTGACATTGAATTCCTGGGTCGCCAGCGGCGTTGCAGTGCCGGCGTTGATGTCATCAGACGAGGTAGAGGTGTCATATAGCGCCAGCGTGAACACGATCGTCACGTCGCCCTCGTCGGCCGTGGGCCTCTTGTCGATACTGAACCTGCCCCTTGTGGCATTTCCATTGGCGGTGACGTAATCGTTTGCCGCACCGGTGGTAGTTGTGGAGGCAACCGTCATCGCCGGGGTGTACTTCGTTGTATCGATTACGGAGGTCGCAGTGTTCATGCGTAACGAGACCAATTCGGACGTTGGATCTCCATAGGAGTTGATCGTGTAGAGCCCCACGGTGTAGTTGAGACCGCTTGTGTCGCGGGTGATTCCCGCCCCTCCGTTGGAGAATATCTTGTTCTCCGAGTTGGTGATGAACTGGTCTTGGATGTACTGGGCGGCATCCTCCTCCGGAGTGCCGTCGGCATATGCCGTCAGCGGAACCGACCCTATCGTCGTGGATATGGTCAGCAAAAGCGCCAACAGACAGAGCAGAAATTTCCTGCCCAAGCTAGTTTGCGATACCATGATTCCCCTTTCTTTCTGCATTAGAGCTGCTCCCCCACCCGAATGGACTATCAAACGGACTATGGGACTTCCCGAAAATGCCAACTCGAATACGAGCGCATCTCAATGCCCAGGGCGAGGACTGGAGTTATCTTGAAAATGGAAAGAAAAAGGCCGTTGGGTAAAATCCCAGAAACGGCCTCGGCGAAATCGACACAACAAACAGCCTCCCACAGCCCAAAGAGGGCACCCCACAGAGGAACGGCTTGCTTGCATCAATGGCACATAGGTCTTCCGAGCTCGTGCACTACATTGGGAACCATGGGCCTATCGAAGGCCCATGTGGCAACTACCCCTAGTTGCCCAAGCGTCTGGCGTTCTACCTTCTCAGGGTTTTGGAAGCTCCAAACCCCAATGGCCGACTCGCGTCGCGAGCGCCAAACTCATGCACTTACGGCATATTCGAGAACATGCTCCGGACTCTAACCGGCTTCCCTCATCCAAGCGTCTGTCAAATCAGACAGTCATCGCGCAAGGTCATGATGCTCATATTCAATTGACAACTTTCACTTTTCAGATACTAGCACAGAACCTTCTAACAAAGTGCTTCTGTCGGAAATCCTTGGTGCCCCCTGCACAAGTGTGGATGGAAGCGAATATTGTCACCATGATCGGCCACCGCCCCACATCCACATCATTTCCCAAGCACAGCCAACCGATCCACCTCCAAACTGATAAAGGTCAAGTGTCTCGCGGACAAACAACAGGTTGACATGTGGGCGCTGGACTAATATACGTACACGAAGAAAGAGCCAATCTGATAGGTTGCACATATACAATCAAATGCGATTTTGAAAGGGCGGTTCCCCATGTACGGACTGAGCACCACATATCATTTCGACAGCGCTCACTTCCTCACCGACTATTACGGCAAGTGCGAGAACCTTCATGGCCACCAGTGGGAAGTCACCGTGTTCATAGAGCAGGAGAAGCTGCAGGAAGAGGGCACGATGCGCGATATGGTCATGGACTTCGGCGTTTTCAAGAAGGCAGTGCGGGCAATCTGCGATGAACTCGACCACACTTTTCTAGTCGAGGAGGGATCGCTGAAACCCAAGACCCTTGAATGCCTTGCCGACGAGGGGTTCACAGTGAAGATCCTCCCGTTCAGAACGACTTCCGAGAACTTGGCCAGATACATCGCGGAAAGGCTCATCGAGCAGGGGTTCCCGGTCAGCAGGGTCGATTGCGACGAGACTCGCTCCAACCGTGCTACCTACATCGTCGAGCGACCCTCTTCTGCAAAGATGTCCTGGTAAGGCTTCAAATAGAATTGCCGCTCACTGATCGAACCGGTGCGCGGCACCGAGGAGCAACGACGATAATCGCCTTCAAGTGACATTGCTGAAACCAACATTTATATTAGGTGGAGAAACATCGAAACAACGGGGAGCGGAACCCGACAGATATTCGGGCGATGCGCTACCAGAGAAAATGGAGGAAACATGGGCAGTGAATTCTGCGCGACCAGCGTCAGGGCCTATATGGAGGACGACGCAGAAGAT
>JBMNUL010000242.1:0-2759 GCA_050946255.1 Coriobacteriales bacterium
CCTTGATTGTATCCGGTCCATCCAAAGTACGGAGGCTTGTCAACAGGGATGAGGCAAGCGGGGTCCTTCCCGAAGTCATCGTCATAGCCTTGCTCGCACATCTCGTTATAACGATTGACCGACTCGACGAATGTGGTCACTGCGTCGCCTTCATATCCCAGATAGCCCGCAAGCTCTTCGATGGTGTTCGCGCTGTAAATGGTTGTCTTGCCTGCGAACGAAATGCTCGCAACCGCAACTTCATGTTCTCCAGGAGTTTTGCCTGCTTCGTCAAAGCTTGCGACAATATTGTCATAGAAGGACTTGCGGCCAAAATTGGGGCCTCCATGGTAGATGCCGGAGTGAGCGACGCTTTTGAGATATTGGGTGTCGGTCACAAAGGCAATCGTGCCTTTGGGCTGGCGAGCGGTGGCTCCTCGAGCGGAATAATAGTCCGATTCGTTAAAGAAGCGCTCGCCTTTGCAATTCAGCTCGAGGAATGAAGCCGCGCCAAAGGGGCCGGCCGGAATGTCGCGCTCCTGGGTGCCTGCAGTACCAGCCTGCTGCGTTGCTCTCGGAGCTTCTTCGATGCGGCCGCCTGCCCAGCAGCACATGCGATGGCCATAGCCGTCGCGCCCCATCCCCATGAGCGACTCGGTGGCTTCTTCAAAAGTCATTCCGTTCCGAAGGTTCCACTCGAGCAATTCCGGAAGCAGCGAGGCTGTCATCTGGGGGTTTGTCGAGAAGTCGCCGCAGCAGACTGCAACGCCCTTAGATGCGTTGAGGCGGATGAAAGTGTCGTCTGGCGTTTTCGCAATGACGCCTGTCACATCCCCATTTTCATTCTGGTCGAGCACATAACCCCTATGCCCCCAGAAGTACCGCACGCCCAATTCCTGGGCGTGCTCAATGACCGCCTTGAGCATATACAGGCCATTATGGCGACGTCCGCCCGATGGATCCTCTGCTCCGGGGGCTATTTTGAACATGACGGTGCCTGCCCATGACCGACTTCCTGACTCGACGATCGGGTAGTTGGTGTAGTTCTGGGTTCCGTCCTCATTAATGTTGACGTGCAAAAACGCTGCGTCATCGTCGAGAATGAAGGAATACTGGCTCTGCTGGATAATCTCAACGAAATGGTCGAACATTTCGCCTGAGTTCGCAACGTATTTTCTGATAATCGAGGGCTTTACCTGCCCGTTTCCTGCCTTTACGAACTCATCGACCACGTCGCCTATGTTTGACTGAGGGACGCCGTAGTGCTCCTGCAAGTACTTGGAATTGAAATGCCCGACCTCGCTGCCGTTTTCGGTGAAGTCCTCTTCGGTTTGAGATTCAACCACTGCAACCGAGAGGCCTTCTTCCACCGCCGCAAGCGCTACCTGGGATCCCGAATGGCCGCTTCCGATTACGACTACATCAAAGTCCAGGCTATCGGTGATGTCAGACTCGGACACTTCGGGCTTTTCTCCAAGCCAATCTATCTGCGAATAGTATCCCTCGACATATCCTTCCGGAGTTTGTGAAGCCTCTGAAGCGCTGGCTGTGCCGGACACAACGGCGTCACGGGCGATGTTTGAGGCCGAGACAGCAGCTCCAGCCGCAATGCCCGCCGCACCAATCGAGGCGCTTTTGATGAAGTCTCTCCGTGTTTCCATGTGGCACTCTCCCCTTCGCGATTGACCTTGGACTTGTTACGCGGGCGGTTGCCCTTTTCGCTAATGACTATCGGGCAAGACGGATTTCGCGCATAGTGACCAATTCTTTTTCAGGCGTCGGGTTTTCTTCTGGGGCAATGATTGATCAGGGGTTATGAGACGAGAAATGGACGAGAAAAAGAATGATCGTCAGAGAAATAATGATGCACCTGCTTACGGTGCACAGAGGTGAGGGCCACTGAGACAAGAAGGGCATGCCTGCAGATATAATGCACGGGAGGCAATGAGGATAATTAGGGATGGTGCCGCAGTGACTGATCGTGGCATTCACAACGGGCGACTCTATTACATCACGATTGCGCTTCTCATTGCTAGCGCTGTTGCAGTCCTGCTCGTAGCGACGCTGATTTTCTCGCATGAGCTCAAAAATGCCGGCAAGCAGGCGGAGGCGGCTATCGAATCCACGATTTCGATGGGAATTCGTCGGCATCAATCCATTCGTCTGGATCCAGAGTACCTGTTGGAGTTTGATGCCACGCAGCGCGCCATGGAAATAGCAGGCGGGGCGGTCGGCGGGAAGTTGGATTCCGAAGAGCTTTCCGATCTTGAAGAACAAGTTGCCTTGATAATGGAAGAAATATCCAACAATGAAAATGACGAGTATAGCGTCTGCATCTATCTCCAGCCGTCCGGGACAGCCGTCTGGTCTGACGGAGAAGCCGATGCGAATTCGGTTCCCGACTATGTCGTCCAGGATCTCGATTTCAGCGGACTCGATTGCGGGGACTCAGAGGTGCTCTTCGATCCTCACCCAAACAACGCGGGGATTACTTGGGTCGTTGGGCTTGGCAACGATGCTTACTTGCTGGTTATGAGCGAAAAAACGATTCAGCTTGAAGAATTAATAGGCAATCTAATCGATATCTATCCGGATCTTCAGATTGCATATTACGATCGGTTCGATACAGTGCATGTGTTTACGGATGAGACTAATCTGACGCAGCAGTTTTCGTACGCGGATTTCATCATAGATGGAGAGCAGCATAGGATCGACTTCGACCAGGGAAGAACGGCGTACAGCTGCTTCTACATTGGGTATCTGGACAGCAAAACAGTCAT
>JBMNUL010000243.1:0-2754 GCA_050946255.1 Coriobacteriales bacterium
TTCTCCAGGTCTGGATGTTGAGAAAGGCGGGATGTCGGGCTCGCTTCTGATCCCATCGGAGACGAGGACGGGGATCAAGGCAATCTCGGTTAACTGCATGCTGAGCGACCAGACGGACCCGGTGCTCTGGGAGGGAAATGTCCTCGTCGCGACGCTAAAACGATTTTGGGAAGGAGTCTCCTGGAAGGGGATAGATTACCTTTTCATCGACATGCCTCCCGGAACTGGCGACATCGCGATGACCGTGTTCAAGACTCTCCCCGTTGATGGCACGATAATCGTTGCCTCTCCGCAGAAGCTGGTGGGTGTGATGGTGGAGAAGTGCATCAAGATGGTTGAGAAGTTTCAGGTCCCTATCTTGGGAATCGTGCAGAACATGTCCTACTTCGAGTGCCCCCACTGCGGCGAGCGCACATATATCTTCGGAACCTACGGGGTTGATGACATGGCGGAGAGGTACGGAATCGACCAAGTGGCATATCTCCCGTTCAATACCGATATCTCGTCGCAATCCGATGCAGGGGACATCGAGGACGCCGACGTCTCCGGGCTCGATGGCATTGTGGAGCATCTCCTAGAAGACTTCCCGCCCGAGTAGGTTTCGAAGGGGTTGTCAGCTGCAGGCTCTCTAAGGTGGCGTCGGCGGGTGGCTGACTGAGAGTCATGCATGGCATTTCTGGTGTACTGACCGTGATGTCCATCGGCTCCTCCTACGTGCAACTAACGTGAACCTGAGGTGTGATGCATGATCCTTCTGCGATATGTTGCTGGTTGGAAAATCGATGTCGGCGGTGAGAAAATGTTGAGGAACTCGCGATGTCAAGGCAACCGGACTGGCTGAGCTTGATGGGGGATGGACAGCATGGGCAACAATGACCATATGTGCCAAATCGACGATAGGTATTCATCCGAACGCATATCCAAGGCACGTGGCCTCTTCTACGACGCATTGCTACGGAAGAGTGCCCAAGGGCTAGTCGATTCCGCTGCCGAGCTCCTCGGAAATCCCGTCTTGGTGTCCGATAGTTCGCTTCTCATGATCGCCAGGTCCGAAGACCATGGAGAGCAGCATTCCTATTGGCGAAAAACCGTGGAATTGGGAGAATGCTCTTACGAGAACTATGCTCTCAACCGAGATGCCATCAAGGGAGCAATGGAACGTCGAGTCCCTATTTTCGACCGCAACAGTTCCCCCGACGGAGCAATCATCGAGGCTGGGATTGGCAGCCGAGGAGATTCGGGTGGCGGCGATTCCCTTGGCTTCATTGCTGTTTTCGAGTGCGATACTCCCATGGTGGATGAGGACCTGCTCATTGTGGAACTGCTCTCGGAGTCCCTAGCAGTGCTTTTGAGCGGCAAACCTGGCGATCAGTATGGTGGAAAAGGTGCTAGGGAAATATCCCTTCTCTACAAGCGTGCCACCAGCAGGGGAAAGGGCCGTTCTGCCGCGGCCATCGCTCTGGCAGATGCGCTGGGAATCCGCCGGTCGAACTTTTACTTCGTCTTGAAGGTCGGCCTCGCTGACATTGATGCAGCCAAGCCCCCATCGCGGTACCTGAAACCCAAGATAGAGAAGGCCCTCGGCAACTGCTGTGTGTTCCTGACGGAATCCGAGCTGGTGGCGCTCGTCGGACGGGAGGACAACGAGGAGTTCTCCTCGAATTCCCAGCTCGAAGTATTGACGTCGCTCTTGGAAGACAACGGACTGATTGCCGGCATAGGGTACCCGTTCACAAACCTGCAGGACTTCCACCGCGCGGACTTCCAGGCCGAACATGCCCTGTCAATAGGGCGCGACTTTCTGCACGACCGCATAGTCTACGAGTACAGGGACATCATCGGCATCGACATCGCCGAGATGTTGGGGGAGCGATGCGACGTCCTGGACATCGTCGACCCAAGGCTCCTCCAAATCGCCTCATACGACAACGACCACCAGACCGAGTACCTGCTGTCGCTTCGCGAGGTCGTTCGAAGCAACAACAATGTCTCCCAGGCGTGCATTGCCCTGAACGTCCATCGAAACACTCTCGTGTACCGGCTAGAGAGGATTCGCGATTTGTTCTCTCTCGACGTGCGCGATCCCAACGACTACGCCATGCTCTCTCCCTGCATCTCGATGCTGGTCTCCGTGGCAAGGGGGCGCATCGACGAGGAGGGCCTCGGGCTTATCGTGGAGAAGATGGGGGAAGAGGAATAAGCTCGGACACGGGGCCAGGAGCGGGACAGTTACGTGGGTCATTTCCAACTGAGCGGACTTAACGGATTCATATTGGTCGGAGTTTGCTGCAAGGCTTTCATCCAAAGCCGCTCTACTCCTCAGCCCTCTGCGCAATGGACAATCTAAATCTGCTGGATTTGCATTGTTAAACATGCATAAAAAGTCCTGGCGAAGTTTGGTCATCGCCGGCGATGTGCTTTGATTTCGGCGTTGGTACCTTTTCCTTGGTGCGATTCACAGAAGAGAAAGGTGCCAACTATGACTGAGAACTTCAACGAGAAGAGCCCGATCAACATGGAGTTCGACTTCTCGGCACAGCAGCCCCTGATGCACTACCCGATGACCTATCCCACCTGGCCGGAGCAAATCCCCCTGCAGGCAAATTGGCCGGCACCTGGATGCTTCGCGGAGCTGGAGTTCACCGGTTGGCGCGACGAGGGAATCGCAAAGCACGAGACTATCTCAATCTCCAATTACCTCTCGCCGGCACCTCCAGTCCTGCGTATCACCGGTCCTGATGCGATGAGGTTCTT
>JBMNUL010000244.1:0-2729 GCA_050946255.1 Coriobacteriales bacterium
CGCTACGGTCAGCTGCGCCACCGTCGCCAGACTTCACGTGCCCCCGCTCAGACTGACGTCAGAGCGGGTGCCCGCTCGTTGGCTCCGAGGCTCGCCGGCCTTCGCGGGGGAGGCCCCGCGCCCCTAGAAGAGAGAACGCTGATGTAGGAAGACTACTGCCCCTTACATGCGAAAGAGGCCCTCGCAATAATCCACTGAAATGAATGGGCTAGAAAATCGTCTTGCCTTGAAAAATACGAATAGTCAGTCTGTGTAACCATGTTCGCATCAACGTCATAGCCAGCGTCTTCACAGTAGTCATAGGAGCACTTGGTTACCACTATTGCCAGAAGAGCGCATATCAACAGGAGTGTTAGGCATCCCTTCAACACCCAAAGACAGCCTTCTTTCCACTGGGGGTTTATGTAATATCTTTTCATCGCTGACATTCACTTCCCAGCCAACTCTTCAAGGGCAGCTACTCAGCACTTATTAGCTGCCAAAAGTGTTGAAACACACATCAGCCTACGAAGCAATAACTAGTTCCCTCTTGTCCGCTCCGCGTAGAGCTCGAACAGGTGGGCGACTATCTTCTCCTCGTCCCCGCCGAAGTCGACTCCATAGGCCGCCTCGACCGCGGCATCGAGCGCCTTGTGGGCGGCCATGAGGTCGGGATAGAGGAAGTCGTTGTCGGGGTCGTACATGTCCGCAAGCGAGTCCCCTGGATGCGCGTCGCGTACGTCGAGCACCGCCTGCGCGCAGCGTTCGATCTCGGCATGTTGGTCGGTCGTAGGATCGGGAAAGACGAAATTGTTGTAGACGATTGTGTTTCCATAGCTGTAGTCGCTCTTCAGCCTACCTGCGACTACGCGCATCCAAGCGTTATGGAATTGGCTCATCAGCACACCGAAGAGATAGAGGCTGCTGGTCGGAATGAAATAGAGCTTGTCTCCCGGAATCATCCCGTTGGTCACAAATCCCAGAGGAACATAGCGACGACGACCAGACGTAACTTTGGGAACACCGATATAGGTCGCATCGACGAACTTTCTGCATGGCCTAAGTAGGTGCGGGGTGTCCTTCAGCTTGTACGCATCGCCCGATTTCACCTGAGAGGAGCGCCATTCACGGCATGCCTCGACACGAGCCTTTACTTGGGGCAGTTCCTTGAGCTCAGCCGCGGTGATGCCAGGAAGCCAGAGGCAGTAGCGTTCTTGGCCCTTTACGAACTCCGCCCCCATCGAGAACGGGCGAATCCATCGCGCGGCCATAGGCTCCGTTGCTAGAAGCTCGTCACGCTCAGAACTTGAAAGAAGCAAGTTGCCATTATCCGCAGGTTTGAACCCCTGGGCCATTTCTGGGACATCGCAGAGCGGCTTGGACCTTCTGGTGATGAAGTTGCTCGAAGCAATGCTCAGGTAGGCGTTGATGTTCGCCGCATCGCGTCGCTTTCCGCTTTCATCCCAAAGGATCTTGGGAGAGACGTTCTCCCTCGAGAAGCCCACGATGATCACGTGGACGTGTGCCTCGTCGGTTGCCTCTGAGTTCCACACGAAGGTGCGATAGGCGAAGTCTATATGGATGCCATCCTCGAAGAGGGGCCTCCACAGCGGCTCGACCTGCTGCCCCTGGCAGATTGAGTTGGTCGAGACGAAGGCGCACCTCACATGATGTCCTCGGATATAGTCCGCTGCCCTCTTGTACCAGCAGGCGACGTAGTCGAGCACGCCTCCGGCCTTGCCAAACACGTCGACACGATCCTTCTTCTGCTCCTCGTCGAGGTTCGAGTACCCGATGAACGGCGGGTTGCCGCAGACGTAGTCGACCTCGCTCGCGGGCACGACGTCGTTCCAGTCCATGCGCAGGGCGTTGCCCTGGATGATGTTGTCGTAGTCGGTGAGGGGAAGCGCCTCGTAGACGCGCTTGGTCACCTTCGCGGTCTCCTCGTCGGCCTGCTTCTCGGCGATCCAGAGCGCCGTGCGGGCGACGCAGCAGGCGAAGTCCTCCAGCTCGATGCCGTGGAAGCTCGCGAGGCTCACCAGCACGTCCTGGTCGCCGGCCTCCTCGAAGCTCATGCTCGCCTGGCCGTCGGAGGCCAGCTCGAAGAGGATGCGGTTCTCCAGGCGCCTGAGGCACAGGTAGGACTCCGTGAGGAAGTTGCCCGACCCCGCCGCCGGGTCGAGGACGGAGATCGAGCCGATCCTCTCGTGCAGCTCCTGCAGGGCCTTGGTGCGCGCCCCTCCCGCGACGGGCTTGGCCTTGGCCTCCTCGAACTCCCGCTCCAGGTCGTCCAGGAAGAGCGGGTCGATGACCTTGTGGATGTTCTCGGGGCTCGTGAAGTGCTGGCCGTTCGCTCTGCGCTGGTCGTGGGAGAGCGCGCCCTCGAAGATCGAGCCGAAGACGGTCGGGCTCACGCCGGACCAGTCGAACTCCTGGCAGCCGTCCACGATGAGGGTGGTGCGGAAGTCCTCCGAGAGCGGCGGGACCTCGGTCCTCTCGCGGAAGAGCCCGCCGTCCATGTAGGGCAGCGCCTTGAGGAGGTCGGAGGCGTACCTGTCTCGCTCGCTATCTGGGGTGTCGAGCCACACGAAGAGGTCGAGCAGAGCTTTTCTGAGGTCCTCCGCCTGGTAGTGCTGCACGTAGTCGCGGAACCCGTTCACCGGCACCAGGCCGCAGTCCTCGCAGAACATCAGGAACATGAGGCGGGTCATGAGGACCGAGAGCGCGTGGTGGTTCTCGGGCGCGTCCGG
>JBMNUL010000245.1:0-2608 GCA_050946255.1 Coriobacteriales bacterium
TCGCTGTCCTCAACCGTCATTCCGTTTTCGTCGATGTCGATGATCTTGGTGTCGCAGATGAACTGCACTCCATTGTTGTGAAGGAGCTGCATGAGCCCCACTACGTTCATCAGGGTTCCGCCCTTGCCTAGTGCGGATTCCGGGATCATGTCGACTACTCGCACTTGCTTCCCGTTCTGGGCGAACTCCAGCGCGGCCTCGAGACCAGTGAGCCCTCCTCCGGCGACGATGACGTCATTGCCGATCTGGTCTAGCCTTTCCTCGGCTTCTCCTACCCAAATGACCTTGTCGGTTCCGCTCGCGGTGAAGTGTGGGACGATCGGGTCTCCTCCGATGGCCACCACCACGGCATCGGGGTTTTCGGCGGCTACTAGCTCCCTGGTGGCAGACACACCGAGCCTGACATCGATGTTCTCCTCTTGCTCTACCATGCGGATGGACCAGTCGAGATAGCGTTTGAGGTCGGCCTTGAAGTCAGTCTTCGTTGCGAGCACCAACTTGCCACCGAGCTGCTTCTCACGCTCGAACAGAACAACCTTGTGGCCACGCTTCGCGGCAGTTCTCGCGAACTGCATGTTGGCAGGGCCGCCACCGATGAGAACAACCTTCTTCGACTTCGCGGCGGGCAGGCCATACGTTGGGTAATCGACCTCTCGTCCGCACAGCGGGTTGACCGAGCAACGGATGTCCCAGAGCCTTGCATGCGTTTGCCCGATGCAGGTGTTGCAGCGGATGCAGGGTCTGATCTGATCTTCCTGGCCGCGGGTTGCCTTGGTCATGCACAGCGGGTCGGCGATGAAGTTGCGCGCTGCAGCCACGATGTCTGCTTTGTCCTCGTCGACAATCTTCTGTGCGAGCTCGAGGTTCGCGCCGCCGACCACCGCCACGGGGACATTGACCGCATCTTTGAATTTCTTGGCGAACTCGACGTTGATTCCACGCGGGAAATACGTTGGGGTGAACACATAGGGGAGCTGTTCGGTCTCCTCGAGGAGTCCACGCGAGATGTGCAGGATGTCGATGCGGTCTTGGATGAGCTTTGCGAACTCGATGTTCTCCTCCAAGGTCGCACCGTTCTCGATCATCTCCTCGGCACTGAGCCTGTACTCTATCCCAATCCCGTCTCCGCACTTGTCGCGAATGGCGTCTAATACCTCGAGAGCGAACCTCGCACGGTTTTCCAGGCTTCCGCCATACTCGTCGGTTCTGTGGTTGTAGGCCCTGCTGAACAGCATGCTCGGCCCATTGCCATGTGCGCCGTGGATCATGATGAAGTCGAACCCGGCCTGCATCATGTTGAAGGCGGCATCCGCATATTCGTCGCGCCAGCGTGCGAGGTCGTCCTTGGTATACTCGTTGGCTATCACCTCGCTGGGGGTGAGCATTTCCTTGCCCCCGAAGAGTTGCATGCTTATCTTGCAGTCGAATTGGTGCATCATCTCGGAGATATTGTTGTAGTTGCCGATGAGCATCGGGTTGGCAGGGAGAGCAATAGGAACTCCGGCCTGCCCGTCCTTGTTGATGTCTCCAGATCCGATAGTCGCCATGCAAGCGCCGCCGCGTGCAACGTTTTTCAGATGCTCCATCAGTTTCTGACCGGCGGAGCAGTCACGCTCATGCAGGCCAGATCCATAGGGAGCCACCTCGAAACGGTTCTTCAGCGTTACCTTTCCAACTTTGATCGGCTGGAACAACTTGCTGTCTGGGTTCATATTTCCTCCTGATTAGATTTGAGTCCCACACTGAGCACTGAGAACAATGATTGCACAATTATCGTTTCAAATGGCGGAGCATCGCGAAAAGAAGAAATTGGAAAACGATATAATACAAATCCTAATGCTTCGGGTTGTGCAACTCGTCCTTATTACATGCAACTCGTCCTGATGGGGAGGTTGATTTGGGTTTCTTCGAAGATGATTTTGTCGAACTGCCATTGGCAGAACCCGATGAGAGCGACCGTTTCAAGGTCGACCGAAATGTGAACGTGAGCACCATCGACTCCTACCTCGGTATTCCCGATGTCTGCTATCGGGACATGCGCTTCCTCAACGACACTGCGCAGTGGGAGAAGGTCGGCGGAGACCACGAGCTTTCATTTACAATCGAGGGATTTGAAATAGTCCCATACCCGCTGATTGCAACGCTGAAGAAACTTCCCGTTCCGGGCGCTTACGAGGGGCCGAAGCTCTTCGATGTGGACTGGGTCGATGACGGTGGTCCAAAATCGGTTACCGCCAACTATGCCGAGTCCGAACAGATTCTAAACGACCTCTTTCCCAAGGATCAGCCGATTCTCATGCTCTGCGGTGGCGGAGGATATTCCGGGATGATGAGGGATTTTCTGGAGTACATGGGCTGGAACCCCGACGATCTGTACAACGTTGGGGCTGGCTGGAAGTATTCGGGAGGCCATGCCGTGGATCTCATCGAGACTGCCAGCGACGGGTCGAAGTCGTATAAGCTCTGGAGAGCCTGCTGCGCGATCATCAACTTCGATCAGCTGACTCCAGTTAGATAGGGGAGAGCTCGACCTGGACCGCATGGGAAGTGGCTCGGGGCACAGGTCGGCTCTCCCAAACTCCTACGAGAAGTTCATCCTGTGATAGTA
>JBMNUL010000246.1:0-2601 GCA_050946255.1 Coriobacteriales bacterium
GCCGTCTTCGGATTGATTAATACCCAAGGCTCTTCATGCAACTCGCGCATTGTCGGCTGCTGACGATTTTCCGAGTGGAAGAATTCCCAGGACCGAACACCAGAGGTGAGAACAAGCGGGTATTGTTCCATGAGCTCTGGAGTCGAAATCGGACTTTCTGGCGGCTCGATATGGTACGGCGTTGTCTTTAATCCCCAAACCCGATACATCATCGGTGCCAGTTCCACACGACCAGATGGGGTTGCGAACCCGACACTACCATCGGGACGACACATGCCCTTCTCGTACTTCTTGTAATAGCCATTCCACTCGTCATACTTATAGCCGCCGGCCTTAGCCAGCTCCATGAGCTTCAAGTCGAAAGTCGTCGTGTTCTCTTCTGCAGCTTCGAGACTCAGGTTCGTCGTGTGGAAGTCTTTCATCACGTCAGGATCTGGCAACTTGCAATCGGTCAAATACCAGTCCATCATCTCGATGTCGTCTTTCCAAGGCCAGTAGTCAGGGTTCAGACGATGACCCATTTCGAGCATAATCTCCTCGTCAGATTTTGCTTCATAGAAGCTACATGCTTTGGTAATGGAGCGGACGGGCGTCCACCATGTCCGGCAGGAATTACGCTCGCAGCTCATTGCGACAGGGAGCAGAATGTCGGCACACGCTACTGAAATTGGAGTAATGAAAGGATCTGCGTTTACGACGAAGGGAACCTTGCGCATTGCTTCATATACGCGAGCTGCGTCCATACCGGGACACGCAATTGCATTGGAAGTTTCAATCCAAAGCATGTCAATGGGGATAGGATCACCGGTCTCCATTGCTCTTAGAAGTGCATCCGAGGAAGCGTGAGTCGTAAATTCTTCTGCGTCATCACCAAAGGCATATTTCATCGTAAGTTTCTTGTTGCGCCATTCTTCGGGAATGACAGGCTCGGTAAGAGGCAGGTTCGTCGCGTTGTAGGCATTGCGAATAAGGATGTTTCCACCAGGTACATCAATGTTTCCGGTGATAGCCATGAGATCTATACAAGCAAGGTTGAGAGACATGGCAGACAGCTGTTGGTCCATCGCGAGGCCCCACTGAATCGACGCTGGCTTGGTGGTAGCATACAAGCGCGCAGAACCGATGATATCTTCTTCTGGAATCCCCGTTATTTTCGATGCCCATGCCGGCGTCGTGTCTTTCACAGACTCCGCCATCTCTTCAAAACCAGCAGCCCAATATTCAATGAACTCGTGATCGTATAGATCTTCGTTGATAATCACATTGAGCCAAGCGCATGCCAGTGCAGCATCGGTACCCGGACGAATTTGTAGGAAGTATTCCGCACGAGCTCCCCACCAAGTGAGCCGTGGGTCAATGGAAATAATCTTGCTCCCGTTTTCTACACACACTGCAAGCCAGTGCCCGATATAGCCATCGGCATTGGATTTCAGCGGTTCGTTGCCCCATACAACAATGACGCCAGGGTATTTAAAATCAGGATTGGCGTAGCGGTCCTCATGGCCTTCTGAGGCATCCGCAATTAGATAGTCTCCAAGAGGTCCGAAAGCGCCAAAGAGGCGTGGCAAGTAGCATGCAAAACCTGTAAAACCGAAAGTCGAAATATTTGGGGTCTTAAGGGCGCAATTACCAAAATAGGTCATTGGACCCGTATTGCGTCCAGTGCCATGAATAAGGAGAATGCTGCTGCCGCCGTCAGTAGCCCAGACTTTGCGAACTTCTTTTTCGCAGATGTCAAAAGCCTCATCCCACGAAATCCGTTCCCACTTATTTTCGCCGCGTTCGCCAACGCGTTTCATAGGGTATTTCAGTCGCTGCGGATTGTTTACGGCTTCAGGAAGATCGAGGCAGCGAACGCAGAGCTTACCATTCGTGAACGGACTCAGGGGATCGCCCTCTACACGTTCGAGTTTGCCATCCTTGACGTATAAGAGCAATCCACACGAATTGTGACAACCAGGAGGAGACCAATGATTAGTGCGGGTGACGGTATAACCGTCTTCCTCCCATTGGTATTCGCCCTCGTGGTAGGCTTTTCGGTCTAGCTGATCGAGCCACTCTTGATAGTCAACCATATCTGTTCCTCTCACTTGTCTTCCCCGTAGCCGCAGCAATTTGATGATTTCGGTGGCTACTTCCTGCAAGGAATACGCGGGGTAAGTCGAAGGTCCCGCGCTTTTTCAAGCCTCCCTTCGTGTTTCGAGATGAGCGGAAAGAAGAGGGGTGGATAAAGAAGCCGCATATCTCCGAAAGCGAGAATCCCCTGCTGTAGCACCTCTCTTCCATAGCGAAACTTCACTAGGAGACGCCAGTCGCAGACCCTTCCGTTGTTTATTCCCCCGGACCCTTTGGCGCAACGTGCTTTTTTCCAATTGACACAGTATGGAGAAAAACAGCAGCTCGCATCGGCTTCAATCGACGAAAGGCCCATTCAATTGCCATCAATTTCGCCCTCAGCCAAAACGGCCGATGTTATTGGTAGTGTCCCAAAAGTTGGTGTAAGCGCCCGATCGAATCGGACGACCGCCTGGAACCGAAAAACTACTATGGTCTGGTCATCCTATGCCGCCTTCCCAGCCGGGTCAACGCCGCTGGACAGGA
>JBMNUL010000247.1:0-2577 GCA_050946255.1 Coriobacteriales bacterium
GTCGGATTCCTGGACTTTCCTGAAACCCGGGATAGAAGAACCGTCGAATTCCATTCCGACCTCCAGCGCGTTGTCGACCTCGCTGTTGGTCACGGCCATGGACTTGAGGTTTCCCAGAACGTCTGTGAACCAGAGCCTGATGAAATGGATGTCGCGCTCCTCGATCTGCTTGAGCACGTAGTCCTTGTCGTTGAGCATCAGATCACACTCCTGCAATATTCGACATCTTCTGGTGGAAGGTGGCACCTGGTCGAAAAATATTGAGCCGAGTTCCACACGAATCTGGGTGCATATCCAACCCGAGTGGTTTCGATGAAAAGGGCAAACGGAAAAACAAGGCGCCACGTCCGAAAAACCGAGATAGATGATACACTCAATGGACGTACTTAGGATAGCCGAGATGGTGCAGCGAAGGGCGCTTTTCACGGTGTGTGGATGTCTCATGGCCATGCATTTACCCAAAGTACAAGTTCTCGAAAAAATTTGGAAACATTGTCTCTGTAACGTTTGTTTCCGTAAGCGACGTGCTAGACCCATACACTACGTTCGATGCCCCCGCATGTTCACGGAGTGCGAAGGTCTGTGACCAGAGAAAGGGTTGAAAATGCCAAAGACTTCAGAAGATTACGGAAAAATGGTTTTCAATGACCATGTGATGAAGGAACGGCTACCAACCGTCACGTACAAGAAGCTGAAGGCCTCGATCGACAATGGCGAGAAGATCACCCCGGGAATCGCAAACGAGGTCGCCCACGCGATGAAGGAGTGGGCAATAGAGCTTGGTGCAACGCACTTCACGCACTGGTTCCAGCCGCTGAGCGGAGTCACCTCCGAGAAGCACGACAGCTTCATCACCCCATCTTCCGATGGCCGCGCACTCATGACATTCTCGGGCAAGGAGCTCATCCAAGGTGAGCCAGACGCTTCCTCGTTCCCATCCGGAGGCCTCCGTGCAACATTCGAGGCCCGCGGTTACACCGCTTGGGATCCTACAAGCTATGCCTTCATCAAAGACGAGGTCCTCTGCATCCCGACGGCATTCTGCAGCTACACCGGCGAGGCTCTGGACAAGAAGACCCCGCTGCTCCGCTCCATGGAGGCCGTGTCCACCCAGGCAGAGCGTGTCGTTCACCTGTTCGGTCAGGACATCGGGCCGATCACGACGTTCGTCGGCCCCGAGCAGGAGTACTTCCTGATCATGCGCGAAGATTACGCGAAGCGCCTCGACCTTGTGCTCACCGGACGCACGCTCTTCGGTTGCCCGCCTTGCAAGGGGCAGGAACTTGAGGAGCACTACTTCGGGACGATCCGCCCGAGGGTTTCCCGCTACATGAAGGAACTCGACGAGGAGCTGTGGAAGCTCGGCGTTCCCGCGCGCATCAAGCACAATGAGGTTGCGCCCGCTCAGCACGAACTCGCTCCCCTTTACGAGACCTCGAATGTGGCAGTAGACGCAAACCTCCTAACCATGGAGATGATGAGGACAGTCGCCACACGTTACGATATGATCTGCCTCCAGCATGAGAAGCCTTTCAGCGGAATCAACGGAAGCGGCAAGCACAACAACTGGTCGATTGGCTCCAGGAGCGTGAACTTGCTCGACCCGACCGAGCATCCATCGACGAATCTGCGCTTCCTCGTGTTCCTCTCCGCTGTCATTGAAGCTGTCTACAATTACCAGGACCTGCTGCGCGCAAGCGTAGCGACCGCCGGAAACGACATGAGGCTCGGCGCAAACGAGGCACCGCCCGCGATCGTCTCCATCTTCCTGGGAGACGACCTCAACGACCTGGTGGAGTCGCTCATCCATGACGAGGTCGAATACCACGAGACCTCCGAGGGCTACATGGACATCGGCGTGAACGTGATCCCCAACCTCAAGAAGGACACCACGGACCGCAACCGCACCTCCCCGTTCGCCTTCACCGGGAACAAGTTCGAGTTCCGCATGCCGGGTTCTGCCATGAACCTTGCAGATGCAAACTACGTGCTCAACACTGCAGTCGCAAAGTCCCTAAAGGACTTCGCGGACATCATGCAGGCATCCGACAACGTCAACGAGGCCGCATTCAACCATGTGAAGGAAGTGCTCCGCAAGAGCGAGCCGATCATCTTCAACGGCAACGGCTACAGCGACGAGTGGAAGGCCGAGGCCGAGCGCAGGGGTCTCGCCAACCTGCCAAGCACCCCCGATGCGGCACCCGCCATCATCGCAGAGAAGAACGTCAAGCTCTGCGAGGAAATGGGAGTTCTTTCCAGGGTGGAGTCGGAGAGCCGCTACAACGCAAAGATCGAGCAGTACTCCAAGATCATCAACATCGAGGCCCAGACGATGCTCAACATGGCAGACACGCTCTACCTGCCTGCTGTCAGCAAGTTCTCAGGCGATGTATCGTCCTCACTCGTGAGCAAGAAGGAGCTGGGCGTCAAATCCAGGGCAGAGGAAGGGCTGCTCAAGAGGCTCGTCGATGGACTCGACAACATTTCGGATGCCATCGAGGACCTCTATGGCAGGGAGCAGGAGGCTTCCAAGAAGGAAGACTCAATGGAGAGGGCTCGCGCCTATCACGATATCGT
>JBMNUL010000248.1:0-2575 GCA_050946255.1 Coriobacteriales bacterium
CGCAGAAACATTAACCAAGAGGCAAGATGATAGATTGCAAGAAGTTATCCATTTCCGCTCTTAGCACGATTCTGGCACTTTCATTCTCGTTCCCTGTTCCCGCATTGGCAGACGATTCGGACGGGACGTCTTCAGAGGAATCGGGAGAGAACACTTCGATTGAGGTCATCGACATCGGTGATGTCGAAGACGAGGCCGAAAGTGCCCAGACGACCAGCTCTTCCAGCTCCGTGACCAGCACGCAAGCATCCTGTTGCGAGGACGAGACCTACGTGGCATCCGAGGAGGAAATCGAGGAGGCATTGGCAAACGGAGTCGAGGGGATGCCCTCGACTGAGGAGTCGAATGCCGACACCGAGGGCGAAACGGGGAACATGGACATATCCAGCTCCGACGGGTCCATATCCACCCTGTCCACGAGCACTACTAGCTCCACCACCTACAAGGTCGCGTCTTTTGCAGGTTCCGACAGGTATGAGACGGCTACGAAAGTCGCAAAGACCGCTTTCGGCAGCACCATATCAAGTGGGACTGCGATATTGGTATCGGGCGAGAACAATTCCTGGGCCGACCCTCTTTCAGCATCATCTCTCGCCGGGGCCATTGACTGTCCGATTCTTTATACAAACTCCGATTCTCTCAATTCGACCACCGAAGAATATGTCTCCGGCGCTGGAATCACCGACGTGATAGTCGTCGGAGGAGAGGGGGCTGTAAGTTCGGACGTCGTTACCTCTCTCGAGGAAATGGGAATCACGGTCACAAGGCTGAGCGGCGAAGATCGAATTGCCACACAGCTCGCTATTTACAACTATGGGGTAGAGAACGATTACTGGGATGATTCTTCAATCATCATTGCAACATCCAAGAACTTTGCCGACGCGCTTTCGATTTCTCCTATTGCCTACGCGGAGCAGATCCCGATTTTCCTGGTGGGTTCCGATGGGAGCTTGAATTCCGATCAGCTCAGCACGCTTGAATCTGCGAGTTCCGCGAGCAAGGTGATCATCGTAGGCGGATCGTCTGCTGTTCCCTCTACCGTGGACGGCACATCAAGCGATGGTTACTACAAGAATCTCGCGAAGTCCCTCAGCGGGTCGAGCTCGGTCACTGTGAAAAGGCTATCTGGATCGAATCGATATCTCACCTCGGCTGCGGTTGCGAAGTGGGGGGTCAGCTCTGGATACCTCAGCTGGAACAACGTGGGGTTTGCAAGTGGCACATCCCCGTATGATGCCCTTTGTAGCTGCTCGCTTCTTGGAAAGACCCCCGCTCCTCTGCTGTTGATAAGCAAGAGCAATACCAGTGTGCTCTCCACTGCCAAGGGCAATAGCATTTCCAGGGTGAGGGTGTTCGGTGGCACTTCTGCAATCAGGCCCTCCACCAGAAACGACATTGCCTACACTTTGGGTTTCAAGCTCACTACGATTCAAGGCTTCAAGGTCTATGTTGATGCCGGTCATGGGCAGAACAACACCGGAAACGGCGTCTGGGATTCTGGAGCTGTTGGAAGTGGATACTACGAGGCCAACCTCACCAAGGAGCTTGCCGATAAGGTT
The DNA here is from genome assembly GCA_050946255.1 of Coriobacteriales bacterium. Lineage (GTDB taxonomy): Bacteria > Actinomycetota > Coriobacteriia > Coriobacteriales > CADBOM01 > JBMNUL01. The sequence continues at coordinate 1,560 of JBMNUL010000248.1, forward strand.
GCGGCATATCTGAGATCAGATGGAATTTCCGTCTTCTTGAACGATGATGGCGGACCCTACTACTACAGGCATGCCGAGGCGGTTGCCCAGGATTGCAACGTCATAGTGTCGATTCACTTCAATGCCGGCGGAGGCACTGGATCAATGTCGCTGATCCACTCCTACAATGCCGACACCTGGTCCAGCAAAGTGCAGGACATCATCCACCCATATCTGATCAAGGGCACCGGCTTGAAAGACCGTGGGCAGGATGAGGACGAGATTGCGATTCTGGGAGGGGAGCTTCCAGCTACCCTTCTAGAGGTGTGCTTTATTGACAACTCTAGTGACATGTCGACATATGTTTCCAGAAAGAGCACAGTTGCAAGGCAGATTGCATATGGGATTGAAAAATTGTGAGTCGGTGGTCCTCTGGCCTAGCACTTGGGACAACCGTCAATAAAGGAACAATCGCGTATTGAGAGCTTTTACATTGAAGCTCAAGGCGATTTACCTTGCTCCAGGAGGATTTGCATGAGCGTTACCGAGAAGAACTTTTCCAAACAAGCCAAGCGAGTTGCGTGCGCTGTGTTTTCGCTTCTGATCGCGACGATGGGAGTTGCTGTTTCCGCTCCCGAAACCGCAAGCGCTGCCACAACCCATACCGTTGCCGTTTACTCTGGCGCCGACCGTTACAGCACTGCAGCATATGAGGCGAGCGCTGCATATGATGCCGGCGCGAAGAGCGGAACGGCGGTGCTTGTGGGGGGAGAAGGAGATGCCTGGGCAGATGCTCACTCGGCATCATCTCTCGCCGGTGCCATGAGGGCACCGATCCTCATCACAGAAAAAGACAGTCTGTCCTCATCCGCTTCCAGTGTCATCTCCAGCAAGGGAATCAGCAATGTCATAGTCATTGGCGGCACTGAAGCCGTGAGCTCTGACGTGGTGGAATCTCTAGAATCCCTGGGGTGCTCTGTGGAGCGAATATCTGGCTCAGACCGCTACGACACTCAGGCCGCAATATACGAATATGG